>JAFGGX010000010.1 GCA_016930315.1 Candidatus Buchananbacteria bacterium | reverse complement strand
GGGGGCACAACTGAGCCCCAAAATAAACCCGAATAAAAACTAATCATCGCTGAAGGGCGAATTTGTGCCCCCAGGACTTTTGGTACTTTTGGTCACAAAAGTACAAGGCTTAAGTTAAACACTAGATTCCGGATCAAGCCTGCCTGCCGGCAGGCAGGTCCGGAATGACATTATAAAACTTACTTTACAAAACCTCTATTTTTATGGCAGAATGATATAAAATTAGATGATAAATAATCTATGGATAAGCCAGAAGTTGATTTTCTAGATGAAAAAAATAAAATTGTCACCCCTCAACCGAAAAGAAAGGCAATTAAACTAAGTAAACTCGCCATCTATCTAGTGGCTGTTTTTCTTGTTATCGGCATTATTTATAGTATCGGCATTATTTCATCGGGTGAAAATTTAGCCCAAAAATTCGGCAATGTCGGTATTATCGGCCAAATTGGCAAATTAATATCTAGCGACAACAAAGCGTTACAAGGTGAGGATCAAGATCGAATTAATGTTTTGCTACTGGGCATTGGCGGCGGCGATCACGATGGACCATACTTAACCGACACCATGATTGTTTTAAGTTTAAAACTATCAACCAAACAAGTCTCTTTAATTTCCTTGCCTAGAGACTTGCTAGTCCCTATCCCCGGCTATGGCTGGCGTAAAATTAATAGCACCGACGCATTTGGCGAAGCCCAAAATCCCGAACATGGCGGCGAACTGGCCATGCAGGTGGTCAGCCAAGTTTTAAATATTCCCATCCAATATTATTTACGAATCGATTTCGCCGGTTTTGTAAAAATTATTAATGACTTAGGCGGCCTAACTTTAAATGTCGACAATACTTTAGATGATTCGCTTTATCCAATCCCCGGCAAAGAAACGGCCACCACCACCGAACGTTACGAGCATTTATATATTCCAGCCGGTCAATATACTTTTGATGGAGCAACCGCTTTAAAATATGTTCGATCCAGGCAAGCTAAAGGGATTGAAGGTTCGGATTTTGCCAGAAGTCAACGCCAACAAAAAATATTATTAGCAGTCAAAGATAAGGCTTTAAAACTTAGTACGTTGGCTAACCCTTATAAAGTCAGCCAGTTAATGGATACTTTAAGCCAGCACTTATCAACCAACATGCAAGTTTGGGAGTTATTAAAGCTTTATCAAATGGGTAAAAATATTAATCATGACGAAATTATTAATCGAGTATTTGATGACAGTCCAGACGGCCCATTGAAATCAACTATCACCAGTGAAGGCGCCTGGGTATTAGAAACAAAGATCGGCGATTTTTCTGAATTGCAAAATATTGCCCAAAACATTTTTGACCCAATGGCTTTAGCCTCGGCTAAACCGAGAAAAATCGAAGTTCAAAATGGGACAAAAATCGAGGGGCTAGCTTCTCGCACCACTCGATATCTGCAAAGTTTGGGCTATCAAGTAATCACCAGCCGTAATGCCCCCACCCAAGATTATCAAAAAACCGTTGTCTATAATTTAAACCAAGACCCGGATCCAAAAGACACAGCCAAAAATGTTGGTTTGTTACTTAATAGCGAGGTATCCCCTAGTTTACCAAGCTGGGTGACCGCCACCAGCAGTCAGCTGGTTAGTCCTAACGCCGACATTTTAATTATTTTAGGCCAAGATCGGAAAGAATTATAAAACTAAAAAAATAAATCATGAAGAACAAAACATAAAACATTTTTGATTTATGTTTTTTTTATTTTAAAAAATAAACCACAAAAAGCCCATACCTTTCACGCCACCTACCTAATTTTTATAAAAAGAAAGAGAGGCCGCCTACTCGTGTAAGAAACCTCTCGAAAAAATAAGTAGTGTAGCTTGACCTGACCGCCGAAGCTCAAAGAGCAAGGGCGTAGCCAAAGGCACTAAAAGTCAAAAACTTACTTATCACCGCGAATAAAGAGCCCACTAAAACAGTCCTGACGTGATTCACAATAATCACCCCTACAGTTTAAATCTAGCCAACCCCAATTACAACTTAAAGGGGTGCGGTAGAAATCGAAGTACGGTAGTAATGTACGACCGTCTTCTGGGTTATTCACACTGACTGCCGAGCAGTCAAGCCCGTGTTGATGACCTCCAGACAATAAAAGCATATCAGCGTAAATCGCCTCAAAGACTGCCATGTCAAGAACACCACACAGTGACATCTCCTCGGGCAGTTCTGCACATATACTGAGTTGATCTGACAGCGTTAATCCGCGAAAGGAAAAACAAATAATGCCAAGGATTGGGCCTTGAGTCAGACTCTCTACAAGCTTTGCGTGACGAGGTTCGACAATGGTCATCTCAACACCCGATCCGTCTAGAGAGTTAGACAAAACCGTGTCAAAGACAGAAGCAACCTGGCTCAAAACCGGCAGGATTGATTCTGTGATCATCCCACCGTACCCACCTGCGCTCGGTGAAATCTGAGGAAGAAGAACCGGGAAATTGGCGCCGATAAGCAGATTGGCAACTCTGAGATTGCTACTGATTTTTTCAATGATAGCTGACAGACAACTTTCAAACTCAGATGAGGTAAGCCCAGGCTGCTTGAACATTTCTTGCCATCGTTCCAGCAATAAATCAAGTGTGGGTTCTGTATGAGGGAAAAGTTTTTCATCACCTTTCACAAAGTGACCACCAGAATCTACTCTGAAACCACCACCAAAAGATTGTCCAGGATTATTTAACATGGACATCCTCCTTTTTCAGGCTCATTTCGCCCGAATAGATTTGCCCCTTACGCCGAGGCCTGACTACTCAATCACTTTTTGATTGAATGATATATATAATATCAAACTTGATATAATTTGTCAACCATGCTATCTTTATAAAAATATGATAAAAATTCCCCAAATCGTCATCATCGGCCGAATCAATGTTGGTAAATCCGCCTTGTTTAACCGTTTAACCGAAAGCAGCAAAGCAATTGTTTCCAAAGTCGCCGGCACCACTCGCGACTATAACTTCGCCACTGTTAATTGGCAAGGGCGAGTTTTTAATTTAATTGATACCGGTGGCGTTAACAGCGATTTGGTTCAATCCAGCATCAAGGCTTTGGCCACCAAAAAATTTAAAGCTAAAGCAAAAACCGACGATCCAATCGAAATTGAAATTATCAGACAAACTAAAACCGCTTTACAAAAAGCTGATTTGATTTTGTTAGTAGTTGACGCTCAAGCCGGCGTAATGCCGCAAGACAAGGAATTGGTTAACACTCTAAAAAGAATTAAAAAAACAATTATTTTGGTTTGTAACAAAGCCGACAATCCAAAACTAAGAAACCAAACGAGTGAATTTTTTCAACTCGGTTTGGGCCAGCCAGTTTTGGTTTCGGCCATCAACGGTTCGGGTACTGGTGATTTGCTTGATGTCATTAATAAAAATTTAAAAATTCCCCGCGGCCGGCCAAAAACGGTAGTAGAAAAACCAACAATTAAAATTGCCATTGTCGGTCGACCAAATGTTGGTAAATCAAGCTTAGTTAATAAGATTCTCGGTGAACAGCGAGTGATTGTTTCGCCAGTTGCCCAAACCACCCGCGAACCGCAAGATACTATCATTGATTACAAAGACTACCAAATTATCTTGATTGATACGGCCGGTTTAAGAAAAAAAGGTAAAATTGAACGTGGAATTGAAAAACAAGCTGCTAGAAAAACTCTAGAGGTTTTAAAAAAAGCCGACGTGGCTTTACTCGTCACCGAAGCGCAAACAAGACTCACCAGCCAAGACAACCACTTGGCCGGTTTAATTAAAGATACTAAAGACGGTTTAATTATTGTTGGCAATAAATGGGATTTAATCCGCGACAAAACCCCAACCATTGACCGCGAAATGATGGATTATTACCGTCAAGCCTTTAGTTACCTATCTTTTGCACCGATTGTATTTGTCTCGGCTTTCACTGGCCGTAATGTCGAAAAAATTCTTGATCAGGTGATTGCCGTTTATGAACAAAAAAGCCAAAAAATTGAAGATATTAAATTAGCCAGCCTCCTAAAAAAGATAGTCGCTCACAAAAGTCCTGTTCAGGCTAAAGGAATGGTGCGGCCTTACATTTATAGTTTAGTTCAAAGCCGGGTCAACCCACCGCAATTCACTATTACTATCGGCAAAGGCCAATCAATTCATTTTTCTTATTTGAGATATATTGAAAACCAAATTCGGGAAAAATTTGATTTTTTCGGTGCGCCAATCAGATTAAAAATTGAAAAAGTGGTTGAAAAAAGATTAAAAAAAAATTGATTGCTCTAAAATTAATAATATTTTAGAATTAAGACATGAAATTAATCGTTGGCTTGGGCAACCCCGGGTTAAAATATAAAAATACTTGGCACAATTTAGGCTGGCTGGCCCTAGATGCTTTTTTTGATAGTGTCGAAGAAAATTTCAGTAAGCCAAAAATCAATAAAAAATTTCAAGCTGAAATTACTGAAGGCCAAATCAACGAGGAAAAAATCATTTTGGTCAAACCTCAAACCTTTATGAACAATTCCGGCCTAGCAGTACAAGAATTGGTCAACTTCTATAAAATCGAACCGGCTGATCTTTGGATAATCCACGATGACATCGATTTACCATTGGGTAAAATTAGAATTTCAGTTGATGCTTCCAGTGGCGGACACAACGGCATCAAATCAATTATTCAACATCTAGGCCGCCAGGATTTTGTTCGGTTTCGGATTGGCATTATGCAAACTGAAAATAAGCTGCCAACCGAAAAATATGTTTTAGAAAAAATCAATCGTGTCAAAGAAGCCCAAATCGCCATTGAACAAACCGCTCAAGCGATTCAGACGGCTTTAGATAATAATGATATTAAAAAAACCATGAATCAATTTAATTAGGGCAAAAAAAATCTAATCAATATAGCGCCATTGTGGCGCTTTTTTATTTAATCAATATAAATAAATGTAGGTGCAGAACACTGTTTTGCACCTACATCCCAAGCAAATAAATAAAAAAGCTTCCAATAATCTGCCTGCCAGCGCAAAACGGATAATGCAAGAATGCATAAACATTTTGACTTGTAGCTACTAATCTAGGTCAGGAGGGGTGACCAGAACTTTGGCTGCTGGCAAAGCAGACTAATGAAAGCTTTAATAACGACACTACAATTTATCATAAAAACTAATAAATGTCAATAATTAGCTTAAAACAACATGAATAAGCAAAAAAACGAGGAGTTAAAATACTGGGTAGCTTTTAATCAAATCACCGCTATTGGCCCGATGCGCTGGCAGATAATCGAAAAATATTTTGGATCAATCAAAAATGCCTGGCAGGCAGATATGGCCGACTGGCAAAAAAGTCCGTTGGATTACAAAACAATTGAAAAATTTTTTGCAGTGAAAAATAAAATCGATCCGGATTACGAAATGGAAAAACTGCAAAAACATAACCTAGAAGTAATCACCGCTCAGGATCAAAATTATCCAAAAATTTTAAAAGAAATTTATGCCGCTCCACCGCTTCTTTATTATCGTGGGGATATAAAAAATTTTGAATATTTATGTTTAGCAATTGTGGGCAGCCGGAAAAATTCCGACTACGGCAAGCAAGTCACCGAACAACTTAGCCGTCAAATTTCTGAGGTTGGATTAACGGTAGTCTCGGGTTTAGCTTTGGGCGTAGATGCAATTGCCCACCAAACAGCAATAAAAAATAGCGGCCGAACAATTGCAATTTTAGGCAGCAGTCTCGATCAAATTTACCCAGCCAGCAATCGCCATTTAGCCGAAGAAATAATTAAAAAAGACGGCCTAATTATTTCTGAATTTCCAATTGGCACCACTCCCCAACCGTTTAATTTCCCTCGGCGCAATCGCATTATTGCCGGCTTAAGTTTGGGCGTTTTGGTAACCGAGGCTAAAATAAATTCCGGGGCCTTAATCACTGCCCGTTACGCTCTGGAACAAAACCGCGAGGTGTTTGCCGTGCCCGGTAATATTTATAACGAAAATACCGCCGGCACTAATCAACTAATTAAACTTGGCGCTCGACTGGTAACCGATGTCAATGACATTTTAGAAACATTAAATTTAGAAAAAATTCAAACCCAAAAAATTATTGAACAAATTCAACCGCAAACCAAAAACGAAAAAATTATTTTTGAAATTATCAAGCTCGAACCAATCCATATTGACAAAATTATTCAATTAGCTAGACTTGATATCAGTGCAATTAGCGCTACCCTATCAATTATGGAAATGAAAGGGATAATAAAAAACCTAGGCAATCAAATTTATTCAAAAAATTAAATGAAAATTAATTACGACAATTATCACCAAGCTCTTGATTATTTAAACCAAATCGGCAATATCTCCTCGCCTAATCGTTTAAAAAAACCAAATGGCCGGGCTCTATTTTTAAAACGATTTGAATATTTTTTAAAATTACTTGGCAACCCTCAAAATAATTTTAAATACATCCATGTCGGCGGTACCAGCGGCAAAGGTTCGGTTTCAACCATGGTCCAAAGTATTTTAACTCAAGCTGGATTTAATGCCGGCTTATTTACCTCGCCAAACGTCACTGCCCCAATTGAAAAAATTAAAGTGAAAAATCAACTAATCAGCCCAGATGAATTCGTAGCTGTTTTAAATTCAATTAAACCAGCGATTGACTACGCCTACCAACATTCACCTTATGGCCGCCCATCTTGGTTTGAAATTTGGGCGGCAATGGCTTTTGTTTATTTTAGAAATAAAAAATGTGATTACGTAGTATTGGAAGTCGGCTTGGGTGGTCGCTTTGATGCCACTAATATTATTAAAAAAAGTGAAATTGCCATTATTAACAAAGTTGGGCTAGACCACGTTGACGTTTTAGGTAATACCATCAGCGAAATTGCCAAAGAAAAAGCCGGCATTATCAAACCTAACAGTATTCTTTTTACCCCTAACACCAACAGCCCAGCTGTTTTAAAAGTCTTGAAGCAAACCTGCCAAAAAGTTGGCGCTGAATTTAATTTGATTAAACCACCAGTTAAAAAATACAACCTACTCATGACCGGACTACATCAACAAATTAATGCTGAAATCGCCGCTAATGCCTGCCGTCGTTTAGGAGTAAAAGAAAGCGCTATTAATCATGGATTAGCCAAAACTAAAATGGCTGGCCGCTTTGAAATCATTCAAAAAAATCCATTGGTAATTTTAGATGGTGCCCACAACGAATCAAAAATGCAAAGTGTGGTAAAAAATATCGAAAATTTGACCTATTCGAAAAACTCAGGGTCAACCCTAAGCAAGGTCAAAAAGTTGACATATCGAAAATTATATCTTATTATTGCCCTGACTGCTGAACGCGACGGCCAAAAAATTTTTAAAGAAGTTGGCAAGCTGGCCGACCATCTATTTATCACCCGCTACCAAACCAGTAGTCGTAAATGCTATTCGCCACTAAAATTGAAAAAAATCATTAAAACCAAGGCCAAAAAAGAAATCTTTCTCGACCCTCATCAAGCGATGAAAAAAGCCTTGAAGCTAGCGACCAAAAAAGATTTGATTCTAGTCACCGGTTCGTTTTATTTGGTTGGCGATATTCGAGAACTTTGGCGCAGCGAAGAACAAATTTTAAAAGAAAGGAAAATTTAAAATGGGAAAAAATTTAGTAATTGTTGAGTCACCAACTAAAGCAAAAACCATCGGAAAATTTTTGGGCTCTGATTATAAAGTCGAGTCCTCTTTTGGTCATATCCGCGATTTGCCAAAAAGTAAACTCGGCGTTGATTTAGAAAATAATTTTGAACCGCAATACGTAATTCCGGCCAAGGCCAAAAAGGCGGTTGAAACGTTAAAAAAAGATGCGGCCAAAGCCGACCAAATCTACTTTGCAACTGACGAAGACCGCGAAGGAGAAGCCATTTCCTGGCACCTAGCGGAAATTTTAAAAACACCAAAAGATAAAATTAAAAGAATTGTTTTCCACGAAGTAACTAAAGACGCGATTGACGAAGCGCTAAAAAATCCGCGTACAATTAATTTAAGCATGGTTGACGCTCAGCAAGCCCGTCGAGTATTGGATCGTTTAGTTGGTTATCAACTCTCCCCTTTTTTATGGAAGAAAGTAGCCCGTGGTTTATCGGCCGGTCGGGTTCAATCGGTGGCGGTTAGATTAATCGTTGAACGTGAACGTGAAGTCCAAGCTTTTAAACCGGAAGAATATTGGTCAATTGATGCAATGTTTTCCGACCAAGCAGAGAAACCAACTGAATTTGAAGCCAAGCTCGCTCAGATTAAAGGTAAAAGCGTTGATAAGTTTGAAATTAAAAATCAAACTCAAGCTGATAAAATTCTTGCTGATTTAAAAGACGCTGCTTATAAGATAAGTAGCGTTGAAAAAAAACAAACTACCAAAAAACCTTTACCACCGTTTACCACCTCCACCTTACAGCAAGCAGCCAATAACCGATTGGGTTTTTCGGCCAAGCAAACCATGATGCTTGCCCAACAACTCTACGAAGGAATTAAATTAGGCGACCAAGGTTCAGTTGGTTTGATTACTTATATGAGAACCGACGCGGTGAATTTGGCCGAGAAATTTTTAGACGAAGTTCAAACTTATATTCAAAATAAATTAGGTAAAGAATTTACTACCGGCAAAAAATACTACAAAGCCAAATCAAAAATGGCCCAAGAAGCCCACGAAGCAATTCGGCCGACTTCGGCTTTAAACGATCCGACTTCAATTAAAGAATACTTGGAACCACGACAATTTAGACTCTACCAATTAATTTGGCAACGGGCAGTGGCCAGCCAGATGGCCGAGGCTAAAATCGACAACACTAAAATTGATATTACGGCTGAAAATACCGATTACTTATTCCGCAGTAACGGTTCGGTTATTCAGTTCCCTGGTTTTTTGAAAATCTATCCAACTGACACCAAAGAAAACATTTTACCTGATTTGAAAGAAAAAGACGCCGTTAAACTAAAACAGATTACTCCAAACCAACACTTTACTCAGCCACCGGCCCGCTATTCCGAAGCGACTTTAGTTAAAGCATTGGAAGAATACGGCATCGGCCGGCCGTCAACCTATGCGCCAACTATTGCCACCATTCAAGATCGTGGTTATGTTCAAAAAGTAGAAAAAAGGTTGCAGCCAACCGACATTGCAATTTTAGTTAATGATTTATTAGTTCAACATTTTCCAAATATTGTTGACTATCAATTTACCGCCAATATGGAAGACAATTTAGACCAAGTCGCCTCAGGCGACAAAGAATGGCAACCGGTGATTAAAGACTTCTGGGAACCATTCAAAGAGAATTTAGAGATCAAAGATAAAGAATTAACTAAAAAAGAATTAACGGAAGAAAAATCAGACGAAGTTTGCGATAAGTGTGGCAAGCCAATGGTAATTAAAGTCGGCCGCTACGGCAAATTTTTAGCCTGTACTGGTTATCCGGATTGTAAAAATACCAAACAACTCAACGGCGAAAAAGAAGTAGCCGCTCCAGAAGTAACTGGCGAAAGCTGTCCGGATTGTGGTGCCGCTTTAGTTAAACGCCGCGGCCGCTTTGGTGAATTTGTTGGTTGTTCCAACTATCCGAAATGCAAATATATCAAAAAAGAAGCCGCTCAAAAATTCGGCACCTGCCCGGTTTGCAAAAAAGGCCACATTGTTACCAAGCGCGGCAAACGTGGCGTGTTTTATGCCTGCGATCAATATCCGGATTGTAAAACCGCATTCTGGTCTAAGCCGTATATAAAAGAAGGTCAAACCGAACCCGAGAAATGCCCAGACTGCGAATCAATTCTGGTTTACGGTAAAAATGATTCTTTGGCCTGCAGTAATAAAGAATGTAAATACCAAGGCGAAATTTAAACCCCTCACCCTGCCTGCGCAGGCAGGCCCGAGCTTAGTTTGAACTTAAACTCCCTCTCCCCTGTAAGGGGAGAGGGAGTGTTTAGTAACGACTCCTCACCTTACAGGGGAGGCCGGGAGGGGTTGCTTTCTTTACCTGTCATTCCGGCCGAAGAGCCGGAATCTAGAGCTAAGTTTCGGTGGAGCTCAACAAGGTTTGATTTTTAATTTAGACGTGATAAAATGATGACAAGTTTAAACAAAAAAATATTATATGGAGAAAATTAAAAAACATTATATACTCATAACTCTAATAATAGGCGTATTAGGTTTAGCTATAGCTTTCGGGGCATGGCAATGGCCAAAAAATAATATACAAAATGAAAAATTAAATGGATCAAACTTTTTCAAAGGTTCAATATATAATTTAATCAAAGAAATAAACTCAAAGGATACAACACTGGAAAAACAAGAAATAGTAGAAAAAATAAATGGGTTAATCGTTAAATCAGAGAATGGGATAATAATTAATATAGCAAAATATCATATCGGGAATATAGATAAATATTTTGTCACATTGTCACCGAAGGACAATATAAAAGAAATTTTTTGCAATAATGTAATAAAAAATGAAAATGATAATCCAGAATACAATTCAGATGAAGCCAACGAAAACATTAAAAAAATATTATTTCTAACATGCGTATTTAACGAAGAATGGGGACAATCTTTATCAATATTGAAACAATGGGATTTGATAAAATTTGGAGGTCAAATAACCTCATACTACGGAAGTGATAATTTAATATTAGAAAACTGTCAATTAGAATAGTGTAATAATTACTATTAAAATCCCGCCTGGAGGGCGGGATTTTTTCTTTTTAAAAAATATGTCATGTCACTAAACTGATTGAAAACACCAGCGACATTAATGCCAGATTAATCGGAATCACTAATACTGCCAATAGCACACTAAACGTTCTGGTCATGTCAAAATCCATTTCAGAAATCTCAAAAGATTGGACGGCTTGACTTTGTAGCGCTTGAGCCATATTTTTGTTTTTATTTTTTATCTATTCAATTTTTAAAAACCCAATAAACACTGATTTGAAATCCGCGCAATTTATTTTATGACCAATAACTTGTCTGGATTTAATGGTGTTTTTTTATTTTGTTTTTGCCCGCGTATTTTCTTGGGGCGTTTAAACCGCGTTTAGCGGTAAATAAAGAAGGATAGGCCATTCGCCTATCACTTAATATCAGTATAGCATACCTAAAGAAAAATGTCAAATCTGGAATCTAAAAAATCAAAATTAGCACATGATTAGTCGTCCTGAACTTGGTTCAGGACCTCAATATTTCCAGAGGCTCTGAAACAAGTTCAGAGCGACAACAAAATAAAATAATCATTGCTTACCAAAATTTTGGTAGTGGCGCCTGCCCCGCCGAATGGCGGGGGTTACAAAAGTACGGAAGTAACCAAAAGCGGCTCAAAGATAGTTAGACCCCGAAACCTTGTTGATACTAGGGTGCTACTTTGAGACCGCATCGTAATATTAACAAAAGTTTGACTGTTTGGCAATATTTATTTACAATAAAGGTAACGACCGAGCATACAGGAGAAACTACCAGAAAGGAAGTGATCGCCGCGTCAAGCTCGGACCAAATCATCAACTGGGTTCCCCTATTGCTCGTATTGGGGCTCCCATTGTTATTCCTCGCGGATTTTGTTTGGCGAAAATACATTATGCCAATTCATTATCGTTTCAGGGCGTGGTCTACACAATTCGAGCAAGCTCATTTATGGCGATGGACAAATCGTCTAAGCCACCCAAGGAGGTAAAGCAAATCAGATGTACCAATTTTAAGGCCGCGGGATTATGCGACAACGCAACCCCGCGGCCTTCCCATTTACAAAAACCTTAAAAAAAAGAAACACCTCAAGTTTCCATGAGGTGTTTCCCGGTTTCTAGGAGTCATTCCTAGTATCAAAACCATACTAGCATATCCTAACGATTTTGTCAAGTCTTTTTAATTAAAATCTAAGATTAAGCCCCATTGCCCAAAATCGACTTTTTAAGCTAAACTAAAATTATGAGTACTATTGATGATTTAATCAAAATTATTAAACAAGGCAGCCAAAAAAATAAATATAAGCTGCAAGTTTTTAATAACTTTAAAAATCGGCCCAAAGTCGACCTCGATTTGATCCGGCTAGCTTATGATTTTGCCGCTGATGCCCATAAAGGCCAATTAAGAAAATCAGGCATTCCCTACATCAATCACCCGCTAGAAACTGCTATCACTTTAGCTCAAATGGGTATGGACCAAGATACAATTATTGCCGGTCTACTCCACGATGTACCAGAAGATACTCATTTTACTTTGGTTGATATTGAAAAAAATTTCGGTTCAGGGGTGGCTAAACTAGTTACCGGCATCACCAAGCTTGGCGTGTTAAAATATCGCGGCATCGAAAAATATGCCGAGAATCTACGCAAGATGTTTATTTCGATGGCTCAAGATGTTCGAATTATTATTATTAAAATGGCCGATCGAATTAATAATTTAAAAACTTTAGAGTCACTCCCACCAGAAAAACGTCTTCGGATCGCCAAAGAAAGTTTGGATATTTACGCGCCAATTGCCAATCGCTTAGGTATGGGCCAAATTAAAGGTGAGATTGAAGATCTGGCTTTTTCTTATGTTTACCCAGAAGAATACGCTTGGATGAAAAAAGAAGTAATGCCAAAAATTGAACTGCGGATGGAATATATTGAAAAAGTGATTAAAATTATCAAAAAAGAATTATCAGCCAAAAAAATTAAATTCTATTCTGTTCATGGCCGGCCGAAACGTTTATTTAGTCTATATAAAAAATTAATTAAGCCCCACTACAATCGTGAAATTGGCAAAATTTACGACCTAGCAGCAGTGCGTGTAATTGTTGATGATGTTTCTGGTTGCTACTCAGTTTTAGGCGCGCTACATGATTTGTGGAAACCAATGCCAGGCCGAATTAAAGATTATATTGCTCAACCAAAACCCAACGGCTATCAGTCTTTGCATACTACGGTTTTTTGTGTTGATGGCAAGCTGGCCGAAATCCAAATCCGGACCAAGGAAATGGATGCCCAAGCCGAATTTGGTATTGCGGCTCACTGGCAATACAAAGAGAATGTAAAAAATATAGATACCACCAAAAAAGGTTACACTTCGCCAAAAAAATTAAAATGGGTGCAAGACTTAGTCCAATGGCAAAAAGATATTGCTGACAATGAACAATTTTTGAATTCTTTAACTTTGGATGTTTTCCAAAATCGAATTTTTGTTTTTACCCCTCAAGGCGATGTGATTGATCTACCGGAAGAAGCCACACCAGTTGATTTTGCCTACCATGTCCATAGTTGGATTGGCGACCACTGCACTAGCGCCAAGGTTAACAACCAAATTGCCACTCTAGATCGAAAATTAAAAAATGGTGATATCATAGAAATCACCACCGACAAAAATCGTAAGGGTCCAAGCCACGATTGGCTTAAATTTGTAAAAACTCACGCCGCTAAAAGTAAAATTCGTTCAAACTCATCTAGACACTAAAGCCCGAGCGGTTGATTTTATTAATTAAATCATCAAGGTCTGAAGGCGAATAAAATTCAATCACAATTTGACCGG
Source organism: Candidatus Buchananbacteria bacterium (assembly GCA_016930315.1). Lineage (GTDB taxonomy): Bacteria > Patescibacteriota > Patescibacteriia > Buchananbacterales > UBA6539 > JAFGGX01. Next base: position 22,581 of record JAFGGX010000010.1, on the reverse strand, counting down.
TTTCGCCGGATTTTTTGATTGTCACTTTTGTCCCCAAGGCTTTTTCTAAAGTTTCCTCTTTCAATCGTAAGTCTGGGTCTTTGCTTTTTCTAAAATGGCGTTTAACCGCAATCTTTTGAGCTTGACCTTCAACTGCCCGAACAGTTAAATCGTTTTTTAAAACCTGATTAAAAAAAGTTAACTGTTGATCGTCCGGCAACCCGGCAATTACTCTGGCGGTGCTATAGTTAATTTTACCATCAATTAAACCTTTTTGAACTTCGGTTGGTAAATTTAACAACCGCAAAAGATTGGTAACCACTGTTCGGCTTTTACCCACCTTTTTAGCTACCTGATCTTGAGTTAAACTAAATTCATCCATTAACCGCTGATAAGAGATTGCCTCTTCAATTGGATTTAGATCTTGGCGCTGAATATTTTCCACCAATGCCAATTCTAATTTCTGTTGGTCTTTAATTTCTCGGACAATTGCCGGCACTGTTTCCAAATCAAGCATTTTAGCCGCCCGCAACCGCCGTTCACCGGCCACTAACTGATAACCACCATCAATTTTAGTCAAAATCAACGGCTGCAAAATACCATGCTCTTTAATTGAATTGGTTAATTCTTCCAAGGCATCGTGATTGAATTCAGTTCGCGGCTGATGTGGATTAGTTTCGATTGCATCAACATCAATTTGTTGAACGGTTTCTTCTTTAGGTTTGACGGCTGAATTAGCCGGTAAAATTTCGGTTTTAATTTTGCTTGGGATTAGCGACCCCAATCCTCGGCCCAAACCTGATGGTCGATTAGACATAATTTTTTGTTTTAAAAAGTTTGATAATGAGAAATTATTTCACGGGCTAAATTTTCATAAGCTCGCCCGCCTTTTGATTTTGGATCATAAGCTAAAATTGATTGGCCATAACTCGGCGCTTCGGTTAATCGAACATTTCTGGGGACCGGGGGTTCAAAAATTTTAAACGGAAAATGTTTTTTTAATTCAGCAAACACCTGGCCCGATAATTTATTTCTTTTGTCATACATGGTTAACACCGCCCCTAAAATTTTTAGATTTGGCTGCAAATTTTCTTTAACTAAAGCAATCGTTTGCAATAATTGCCCCAATCCTTCCAAAGCCAAATACTCAGCCTGAACTGGAATTAAAATTTCATCAGCCGCCACCAAACCATTCAAGGTCAACAAATCTAACGACGGTGGACAATCAATAATAATATAATCATAATCGTTACGAATCTCTAAAAGCAAATTCCGCAACTGAAATTCTCGACTATCAAGCGAAACTAATTCTACTCTAGCACCGGCTAAATCTTGATTAGCTGGAGCAACCCGATAACCCTTATGATTAGTATCAACAACAATATCCCTTAATTTAATTTCCGGATTAATAATACTGTGATAAATACTGTTACCAAGCTCCCGTTGATTGATACCCAAAGCCGAGGTGGCATTAGCCTGTGGATCAAGGTCAATCAATAAAACAAAATTGCCTAGCCAGGCCAAATAGGCGCCCAGATTAATGGCGGTAGTCGTTTTACCCACACCACCCTTCTGGTTAACAATTGAAATGATTTTAGACATGCCTCTATTATAATAAAATTTCAACCTTTTGACAATTATAAAATTTTCTTTTATAATGGTTGCGTATTTAAATCTGCCCTTTTTTACAAAATCAGGGTTGTTGATAAGACAAAATTAAGCCGATGTGGTGAAATTGGTATACACGCACGACTCAAAATCGTGTGCTGAAAAGCATGTGGGTTCGAGTCCCACCATCGGCACCAAAAAAATATGGAATACAGCGAAACCAGAAAAGAACTTGAAAAAACATATTTAGTTGAAAGGGTTAGAGATTTAAAAGATAGGATGATGCTTGGTAATTTTAATACACTCCAAACTGATATCCAAAGTATAAGAGATGGAATAAAAAACGGAATAGTAACCTGGGAAGAGTTGGGTGTCGAACAAACAGAACTAAATAAAATTTATTATACCCATGCGACGAGACTACTGAAAGCGTTGCCGAGATTAGTCAAATATTCTGACACTAAAAAATTGATTGATGAAATTAAATTAGAGATAGAAAAAGGAAGTCTGGACTGGAATGATTTAGATACAACCGAAGAAATACTTGCCAAGACACTTGAACAAACTGACATTGGCGGTAGCATTATTGATTAATAGATTTGACAAAAACCAATAATTAAGATATATTATGGTGGTAATCGTAGCAGGATAGAGCAATTGGCAGCTCGCCAGGCCCATAACCTGGAGGTTGGGGGTTCAAGTCCCCCTCCTGCAACCAAGGCGGCGTAGCTCAGTGGTAGAGCAGAGGAATCATAATCCTTTGGCCGGGGGTTCAAATCCCTCCGCCGCTACCATGATAACCATTGATTATTAACAATTAACTAATGACATCAATCGCGATAAAGCGATTTTTTTAATTAGGATTTTTCTGCTAGAATATATAATATGTTTTTAACCGTTCACGCTACCACTGCTCTAATCATTGCCAAGATTGCCCCCAATCCAATCGTCGCTTTTTTAGGTGGGTTTATTTCTCATTATCTCCTTGATGGCATCCCTCATGGTGATGAAGATTTTTTTGCCAAATTCGATGGTAAAAAATGGAAATTAGTGGTCGGTACGATCGCCGCAATTGATTTTTCAATCATGGGGCTTTGGTTAATTTTTTTACTCTATCAAAACCAGCTGCCAAACCTAAACAATGCAATGGCCGCTGTAGTTGGCAGCATCTTGCCGGACTTTTTAAATGGTCTACATATTTTAACTGATGCAAAAATATTCAATCCATTTGCTAAAATCAATCAACTCTCACACCGCCTGATGACTAAAAAACCAACTCCTTACCGAATTGGTTTTTTCTATCAAGCGATTTTTTTTGCCGCGATTATTTACCTTTTGTTTAAACTTTAAGCAAAGGTTTAAATTCTTCTTTATTTTTATACGGGCCAATCAACGCCAAATTAATTTTTTTGGTCACAAAAATTTCATTGGCAATTTTTTTAATGTCAGATGATTTAACTGCCATAATCTTTTTTAGGTATTCAGAAGGCAGAATGATTTTGTTTAACAACAACTGTTGTTTACCTAGCCAATCAGCAATATTTTCCGAATCTTCCAAATCCAAAACTAACTTGCCTTTAACAAATTCTTTAGCCGATTGCAATTCTTCTGACGTAGCACCATCTTTTTTGATCTTTTTCAATTCCAACAAAATCAAGCTAATAGCCTGCTTAATTCTTTTGCGATCTAAGCCGGCCTGAACAAAAATTGTACCAATATCTTGATAACTATCAACTGACGCTCTGATAAAATATGCTAAACCCTCTTTTTCTCGAACATTAATAAACAATCGAGAACTCATGTTGCCGCCCAAAATAATAGCTAAAAGCAAAAGCGGATAAATTTTTGGATCACCAAGCCTAAAAGCCGGGAAGCCCAGACAAAGATTAACCTGCTCGGTTTTTTTATGCAACAAATCAATTTGCGGTTTGGTTTGAGTAATTTTTACCGGTTTGAATTTTTGTTCAACAATCTTATTTTTCGGGGTAGAAAAATATTTCTGACTTAAAGCAGTCACCTTTTTGGCATCAAAATTACCGGCCACTGTTACAATCATATTAGCCGGATTATAAAATTTATCACGATAAGCAATAATTTTTTCACGAGAAACATTTTTAATGACAGATCGCGGACCAGCAATTTGTTGGCCCAGAGGTTGATCGGCGCCAAAAGTAATTTGTTCAAAAACCGATTGAATATACATTAAAGGATTGTCTTCGTACATATTAATTTCTTCAACGATCACTCCCCTTTCTTTATCAATCTCCTTGGTATCAAAAATCGAATTCAAAAGCATGTCTGATAAAATATCAAAGGCCAATTCAATTTTATCCGCTGCCACTTTAACATAATAACCGGTGTGATCTTTAGAAGTAAAAGCGTTATATTCAGCCCCAACCGCATCAAGCGCTTTACTAATCGCTAACGTGTTTGGTCGTTTAGCAGTGCCTTTAAACATTAAGTGCTCAATAAAATGAGAAACACCATTAATCTCTTTGGTTTCATAGCGCGAGCCAACCGGCAATAAAATTAAAACAGTTACCGCTTTAGTTTCTTTGAGCGGTGAAAGGATTAATTTTAAACCATTGGCTAATTTTTTTTCTTGATACATGTAAGTTTAATAGTAACTAATAAAACATGGAACACATGACACGCAACATTGCAAAATGTTACATGTTATATGTTACATGCTGCGTGAACTTAGCTGAGTTTAAGCTTAAAATAATCTTTCAACTGATCAATAGCAATTCTTTCCTGTTGCATGGTATTGCGGTCACGAACAGTGACAGCTTGATCTTCTAATGTTTCGAAATCGATCGTAACACAATACAAAGTCCCAATTTCATCTTGACGACGATAGCGTCGACCAATACTTTGGGTCTCGTCATAAAGACAAAAATAATCTGACTGTAAGCTGTCTAATACCTTTTTGGAAACCTCGTTTAACTCGGGCTTTTTAGATAAAGGCAAAACAGCGATTTTAACCGGGGCAATTTTTGGACTAAAACTCAAAATCGTTTCCATTTCTTTAGTACTTTCGGTAGTGGTGGTCCTACCCCCTTCAATCTCTTGATAAGCGTCAAGCAAAAACATTAAAGTCGCTCGATCAGCCCCAGCTGAAGTTTCAATAATATAAGGAAAAAACTTTTCGCCACTTCCAACATCAACACAGCGTAAATCTTGACCAGAAAATTCCGAATGCCGCGACAAATCCCAATCACCACGATTATGGATCCCTTCTAATTCCTTCCAACCGAATGGCGTGTTATATTCGACATCAACGGCCCGCTTGGCATAGTGAGCCAACTCATCTTTTTCGTGTTCACGGAAGCGTAAATTTTCTTTTTTAATTCCTAAATCAATATACCATTGCAACCGAGCTTCTTTAAATTTCTCAAAAACTTCATCCGCTTGACTCGGGTGAACAAAATACTGCATTTCCATTTGTTCAAATTCGCGAGTGCGGAAAGTAAAATTACCCGGAGTAATTTCGTTTCTAAATGCTTTACCAATTTGAGCAATCCCAAATGGCAATTTCAGGCGCATACTTTCCATCACGTTTTGAAAATTAACGTAAATACCCTGAGCGGTTTCTGGCCGTAAATAAACAACCGAACCGGCATCTTCAACCGGGCCCATGAAAGTTTTAAACATCAAATTAAATTGTCGCACTTCGGTTAACTGCCCACCACATTCGAGACATTCTTTTAGCTCTTTGGGTGGATTTTTCATCGTGCCCAAATCTGGTTTAATGCCAGCCGCTTCTAACAAATGATCGGCCCGAAACCGTTTTTTACATTTTTTGCAATCAACTAATGGATCAGTAAAATTAGCAATATGACCGGAGGCTTCCCAAATTTTTGGATGCATTAAAATCGCCGAGTCCAACCCGACAATATTGCTATGTTGGTAAACCATTGCCTGCCACCAAGCTTTTTTGATATTATTTTTCAACTCAACACCAAGTGGGCCGTAATCATAAAAAGAATTAAGGCCGCCATAAATCTCTGAGGATTGGAAAATAAAACCACGTCTTTTGGCTAAAGAAACAATTTTTTCCATTGAATTTTGTTCTAACATAGTAGGTAGATTTTAGCTTAAACTTAAATAACTGTCAATTACAATAATTGCCAAAATTAACCAAAAATACTTGGCTTGGGCTGATCTGCTGATTCTTTCTTTTCTTCTGGCTTAGCTTCGGGTTGACTTGGTGACTCTGGTTTAGTTTCTGGAATTAACGGAGCAGGTGGTGTTTGCAAAGCCGCAGGCTGGCCAGTTGGCTGACTGACTGATTCTGGCTTGGTTTCGATTTTGGTTTTAGGTTCCGATTCATCCTCTTTGACTAACGGCTGTTTTTTCTCGCTAATTTCTTGTTCAACTTTTTGCTCTAAGCCTTGGGCTTGTTTTTCCAAATTCTCTAACTCAGCTTGTTTTTGATCGATCGTTTTTTCGATGCCGGCTAATTTTTCTTTAGTCTTTAACAATTCCTCCAAAGATTCACGGCTGACTTCTTTTTCAACCGAAGATAATTGAGTGGCAACATCGTCTCGAGACGGCTGAACAGGAGTAGGCGGAGTTTGAGCCGCTGATTCAGTTGATGTTTGCGGAGTGGCGGGCTGAGCAATAGCGCCTTTATTTAAAGCGATATTCAAATCAACAATCGTATCTTTTTTACCGCCCATCAAATTGATCTCATCAATTTTTGACGGACTATAACCCAATTTTTCGGCCGTAACGGTATAAATATTATTATCTACCAAAAAGGCATAACGCCCGCGAGCATCGGTCACCCGGCTTTCCAACAACTTATTATAAACCTTGTCGTAAATTCTGGTAATAGCCAACCCAACCGGTTTTTTATTATCTTGATCATAAACAATCCCCCAACTCTTTGGTTTCTTTTGATAGCCCAACCGTCGGAATAAAATGTAAAGCAAAATATGTATTAAAAATAAAGTGGCGGTAAATAAACTTGGACTAATTGCCAACGATAAAGCGGCGATTGGCACAGCCGAAAAAGCGACCGCATACTGCACTTTGCGAGCATAATATTGAAAAATAATTTTTTTTGGCGGTCGAGTGTCTTCTAGTGGATCAATTGGAATATTTACAACGATATTGGCATTTTGTTCAGTTACTTTTAGAGTTTCACCATGATACAAATCCAAAAATTTAACATCTTCTTTTTTCTCTTTCAAATAACCAGTTGGAAAATTAAATTTTGGCTTGGTCACCGTTAAATAATAAAGGCCCGGCGGCGCTAAAAAGCTGAAGCGACCATTTTTGTCAGTGACGCGAGATTGAACCAGTTGACCATTGTTTTTATTAAAAAGCCGAACGATTGCCAAGTCAATTGGTTGTTTGCTTAATGAATTATAAACCGTCCCCCATTTTTTTCGTTTCCGCCGTGATAATAAAGCCAATGGTTGAGTTAAAATGTAGCGTAGATAAGTTAATAAATTAAAAAGAGAAAAAGCGCTAAGACTATTTAAAGTAGCCAAGGCAATGACGGCTGGGGCTACCACCTGTTCGTTAGCCTTTTGGACTAACGGCTGTTTCATGATTTCAATAATTCGGCTGATTACTTCCGAAAAATTTAATTCACTATTATCAGTTGGACTACTACAACCAGAATCATCGGGATAATCTACTAAGCCATCATTGTCATTATCTTTGCCATCAGCACACTGGTTTAAAACAAGACCGTAGCTTGGCGAAACCGCGCAGTCAACCGGGCAACTGTCGGCATTTTCTGGGCTTTCACAAATTCGATTGCCACAACAAGGATGAACCGGCGTACAAGTATTATTAGCGACGCTAATATTTTGACAAATACCGCAAGCAACATTACAGCTCGAACCGCAACAACGCTGATCCGGCGGTTGGCCAACGCCTGGACATTCTGGTTTTAAATTAATTACTTCGCGAGTTTGGATACTGTTGACACATTCACTCCAGGAACCCAAGCTCCACTCCGGATCGCAAACCACACGACAGTCTTGTGGACAGGTTTCCGGCGTCTCGTCGGCATTACAAATTCCGTCCGGACAAAAACCAATGGCGGTAGTAAAAAATTCGCGACTCTTTGTATCCTGATCATGAGGAGCTGATTGCCTAGTGGCAACAATTGTATAGGTATACCAAGTGCCTGGCTGTAAATTATTGATGGTATAGGCTAGATTAGTACCAATCAACCCACCTTCAGCTGAGCCCTGACCTTGACCATCGGCTTGCTGCCATTGTAAAACCGAACTGCTGTTAAAATTTGTCTGCCAAATAATTCTAGCCGAATCACTCTGAATACTAGCGACTGAATGATTAAGAATTATTAACTCATCATAACAACTGCCAGAACAACCATCGCCAGACACATTATTACCATCATCACATTGTTCACCATTAACAGTCTGAACAAAACCATCGCCACAAAAGGTGGCTGTACAACGACCACGAGTTTCTGGCGCCTGACCAAAGGTGTCGCAGGCATCGTCTAAGAATTGATTGCCATCATCGCACTGCTCGCCATTATCTAACTGACCATTGCCACAATTCTCTAAAATACAATTGGCTGAGCAACCATCGCCAGAAATAGTATTGCTGTCATCACATTCTTCGCCGGTTTCCGGAGTGGTAAAGCCATTGCCACAACCGGTTGGCTGGCAATTATTATCACAACCATCGCCGGAAATTAAATTGCCATCATCACAAATTTCATCTTTTTCTGGCTCAATTACACCGTTGCCACAGCCTAAGATAGTATGACAATTATTATCACAATTATCTTGATTTGGAGGTTCACAAGTTTCACCGTAATCTGTTTGGACTAAACCATCTCCACAATACGGCGCAAAAATTGTGATAGTTTTGCACATATCACTACAATAACGGCAAAATGCCTCTGAGCCATAGCCGCCATCAGGAACACAGGCTTGACCGTTTAAAGGGCCAGAATCACATTCTTCATTAAATTCATCCCAGACTCCATCACCACATGACTCTGGAGTACAAGCCTGAACCTGAGTTACCGTCACACAACCATTTGAACAAATGCCATTTTGATAACCATCAACACAAACACCCCACAAACAAGAATAAGTAGAAGGAATGCAAGAGATGTTTGGGACACAAACACACCCATTATAGTGTTCATTGCTGTTACAGGTTGAACTATCTACACATTGTGAAGTTGACGGCACTTCCCCGCTGACAGTAACATCGGCTGCCGAAATTGGTTGGTTTGAAAAAAATAAAAAACCACCTAAAAATAAAATTAGACCGCTAAATAAAATTAGTTTTTTATTTTTTTGTAGCACCTTTTTTTAAAATATTTATTTTTTTATTAACCACTAAAAATATGACCAACAAAATTAAGATGATCACCAAGCCGACAATTGCTTTAACCGGAACCAACCAAAAATAAATGGTTTTACTAATTGTTTGTGGCTTTTCTTGACCGTAAGCGATTGTCAACGTTGCTTCTGCTGGCCCAAAATCAGTTAGGTCGGAAATAAACTGACTAAAAATATTTGATTGATTATGACTCCCCCTAAAAATTAACCCAAATTGCCGATTGTTGTCGGGTAAAATAAAATTTTTGGTTTGATTAAAAGTCAAAGTTTTACTCCCTAACCAATTTTTAATTTCAATAGTGCCGGTTGGCTGCAAATGAATGTTGCCAGCGTTTTTTAAACTAACATTAAAATTGATTGGCAAGGAAAAATAAACCGGCTTTAATGGATAAACATTAAAATCCGTTAAATCTAAACTTTCAACGATATCTCCTTCCACGCGCAAAAAAACAGTAGTGCCAACTTTACTGCTCACCCCGACATCACCGGTTTGATTTTTAGTTGATGTTTCCGGTTGCCAATAAATTACCGCGTAATAACCGCCTGGGGTGGTTTTGGCCGGAACATTAACAGTAAAAGGGATAAAAATGGCCTGCTTGGCTTGTAAAACCAAAGATGGCTGACTAACTTTAAACCAGCCTAAAAAATCAGCCGGTAAAATTGAATTCATTTTAACTGACTGGGATCCACGATACAATTCCACACTTGATCGTAAAGAAACAGCCTGATTAGTTTCATTATAAATTTTTACAATCCCATTAACCGGCACACCCGGCTTGGTGGCCAATTCAACCACTGGTGAAAAAATCGTTAGCGCCTCAGCTGGCGAAATAAAAAAAGAAAAGCCAATTAACAAAGCTAAAAAATAAAAACTGGTTTTTTTAAAAATTGGCAGTGGCCGCATAAGTTAAAGTAGTTGAGTAAGAACCGGCAGCAGTTGAAGAACTAATATTAGCAATATAAGAAACAGTGGTTGTGGTTTTAGCAATGTCAGAGGTAGCACTAATAATTGTATCGCCAGATTGGAAAGCAAATTGATCGGCAGTCGCATATTGACCATTTGGCTCGGCCTGAGGTGAATCGCCAACCGGCTCAGCACCGACTGCCGGAGTAGTGTTAGATTTTAAATTAATGCCAAATTGTTCGGTCCCCACCTGAGCGGCGGCGGCCGTTGCACCAATCGCCGCAATCTGGTTAGCACCAGCAGTCAAGGTGCTGCCAGAAACAGTGACACTCAAACCATTAATAGCATTAGAATCAATCGTTAGGGTATGACTGGCAGTTTTTGTTTCGCTGGTGCTTAAAGTTCCAAAATCAATTGAACCAGAACCAAGATCTAAAGTTAAAAATTGATCTGGATACATTTCCCTAAAACCGGCTTTGGTTCCATAGGTTTCCGAGGTTGAAGTGGCCGAATAAACTACCGGTTCTCCCAATGAGTCTAAAAGCTTAAAATTAGCCGAACTGCTAGTATCATTACCACCGGTACTAAAAACGTCGGCATCAATTTGATAATTTCCAGAAGTCATTTGCCCTGCCACTGACAAAGGTAGAAAAGAAAAACTACAAGCAATAATCAAAAAATAAACTAAAAAATTTTTCATCTCCAAAAGGATAAAAATTAAAATAGAAATCAATAATATTATAACTAAAAATCCAACTAAAAGCAAAAACCAGCTTCAAAAAACTGGCTTTTACTTAACCCTAAAAAATATTATTGATTGGTGTCTGTGGTTTCAACTGGTGGTTGAACTTCTTGCGGCTGCTGGACTGGCTGACTAGGGGTTGGTTGTTGAACCTGTTGTTGAGAATTTTTTTCACCACTTAAATAATTTTTAATGGCTTTAACTACCTGAGAATCATCTTTTAAGTCTTCAATAATTACCACATGACTACGATTAATACTCATCTCATCTTTTGGTCCGTGAATTTCATTACCCAATTTAATTAATTTCAACTGTTGTTGGGTTTGTTGATTGGCAGTAGTGGTTGTATCGCCCTGTTGGCTGGTTTGTAATGGTTGATCGACGGCTTGCAAATAATAGATATCTCGTAAATTAATATAGTCATCTGCCATCTTAGTAATCTTACCAAAATAAACCTGGCCGTTATCCAAAAAGACTGCCTGATAATCTGCCTTCTGGCTACTACCACCCAATAAACCATTGCCAGTATAACGATTTAAAAAATAAATTCCACCAGCCACAATAATAATGATGACAATCAAAGTAATTAACCCGCGCAGATTAGACCGAGCTGAATCATTGGTTGCTTTTTGAGTCGGCGCAACCGGCTTGACCGCTTCTTTAGTGTTTTTTGGTTTTGAAAATTGATAAGCCATTTAATCTCCTCCTATTTTGTTAGGCAAGTGGTAAGACTTGCGAATTAGTAAATAAATTTCAACAAACTAATTATAAATAATTTCAAGGCGATTGACTAGTCGAAACATTATCAAAATTATCAGCCTCATTTTTAATTTTAGCAATTTCTGACTTACGAAAAAAATCTTTAAACACCACATCAAGAGCGGTAACGACCGGGACTGCTAAAATTAAACCAACCATACCAATTAAACGCGTACCAATTAGCATGGCAATAATAATGACAATTGGATTTAAACCCAGTTGACGGCGCATTACCTGTGGCACCACAACATTATTTTCTAATTGTTGAATAATAATATAAAGAATCAAAACAGCCAAGCCATGACCCGGTGAAACGGTAAAACCCAAAAATACTGCTGGGATAGCTCCTAAAACTGGCCCCAGATAAGGGATCAACTCGGTAATGCCGGCGACAATTGCCAAAACTAAAGCATACTGCGGCAACAAAAAAATCAATCCAATAAAGGATAAAATTCCAATAATTAAACCTAAAATCAACTGACCCCTAGCCCAAGCACCAATTTTTTGTTGGATCCGAATTGCTAAATCATCTAAATAGTTATGATATTTAATCGGCGAAGCAATCTTTAAACTTTTACCTAATGAATCGCGTTGCACAACTAAATAAAAAGTAATCACTAAAATTAAAAAGAAATTAACAACATTTCTAAAAACCGTAACAATAAATCCATAAGCGCTACCGGCTGCTCCGGCTAAACTTTTTTGCAATGTCTGCAGACCCTGCTGAACATTGCCTAAAAATCCTTGTTGATCAGAATAATTTTTAATGCTATCAAAATTAGCGGTTGCTTGCTGCCAAATTTTTGGAAACTGAACGGTTAAATTATTAACCTGTTCAGCAATTGGCGGAATCAATAACCTCACTACCAATGTTAAAAATAAGATGATTGCTACATATAGTAAAATTACACTCAATGACCGGGGGAGTTTTTTTCTTTCTAAATTATTAACCATTGGTTCAATCAGGGCGGCAAAAATAATGGCAATAAAAATAACCAGCACTACATCTCTGACCAACCACAGGAATAATAAAGCTAAAATTATACCAATGATTTTTAGGATTGTGCCGGTTGAAACATTAATGGTAATATTTTTGTTGACCTCCATAGAGTTTTGTTTGCTTAAATTATAACAAAAATTAATATTAGTGGTCAATTATTTTTTTTGATTATGATATACTAAAATCATGCCAACACTAGCCTTAAACAAAAAAGCTAAATTTGACTACAAAATTCAAGAAGAAATTGAAGCTGGAATTGTTTTAACCGGGCCAGAAGTCAAATCAACCAAAGCCAGCCAAATCAGCCTAAAAGGCAGCTATATTACTATTGATCACAAAAGTAATGCCTGGCTGGTTGGGGCTCATATTTCTCCTTATAAACCGGCCAAAAACAGCCAAATTAATTATTCGCCAACTCATGATCGTGCTCTTTTATTAACCAAAAAAGAAATCGATTATTTACGCGGTAAAGAGAAGGAAAAAGGCTTGACAATTCTGCCACTTTCTGTATATACTAAAGGTGGTTTGATTAAGGTTAAGATCGCTTTAGCGGTTGGAAAAAAGAAGTTCGACAAGCGCGAAAGCATTAAAAAAAGAGATCTAGACCGCCAAATCCGCCGGACATTAAATAAAAGATAATAGATTTTAGCTCCTAAATTTAGAAATTATAGTTTGGGAATTAGAATTTCCGTAAAATTTATTTATAAATTTTACGGCCTTGGGGATGTCTCAAAATTGATAGTCAGCTTGGATTGTTCTTTAAAGCAGGTCAAGCGTTGAAATATTAGCTTGTTAATCTCAATGTTTCATCAAATTAAGTGTCAAATCACTTGTCGCTAGAGTTAAAAGCGCTTTCAGCTCTTTTGCTTTAGCTCCTGCTTTAGCCTAAAACCTAAAGCCATCAGCCCAGCGACGTCTACTAGCTGGATATCTGGTGTAATTAGTAGAATCTAGTTGATTATTGCCTCGTGATCAACTAGTACAAAGAAGGCTTTGAATCAATAGTTTTTCTTTCGTTTTAAGCTATTGACCAAGATACTCAAGCGAAATAAGCCTGTAGAATTAAAGATGATCTGCGACTAGACAGGGGTGTGATTCCCCTCATCTCCACCATTCTTCGTTCGCCGCAGGCGAACTTCGAATGGCGTGCCGACTATTTTAGGAAGAAAAGCCATAAGAAGTAGAAGAATGTCCTTCGTAGCATTAGCGAAGAAGGACTAGCAAAATAATTAAAAAATAATTTCAAAAAATTGAGAATATCCCGTAAACGCCATCAAGCCAATAAATATAAAGCTGAACAGGCAAAGCGTTATCATATCAACCAACACATCAGGGCCGAACAGGTAAGATTAATTGATGAAAATGGCGACAATGTCGGCGTAGTTGATACCAGTCAAGCTCTCGCCATGGCTCAAGAAAAAGATCTAGATTTAGTTGAAGTTTTTCCCTTAGCCAAACCGCCGGTTGCCAAAATTCTAGATTATAGTAAAATGAAGTATCAGGAAGAAAAGATTAAGCGCAAAGGCAAAGCTCAACAAAAAAAAGTAGAAATTAAAGGTATTCGGTTATCTTTAAGAATTGGCCAACATGATAAAGACTTTAGAATCAAACAAGCCGAAAAATTTTTAGAAGACGGCGATAAGGTGCGAATCGAAATGATTCTAAAAGGCAGAGAAAAAGGCCACGTTGATCTAGCTAGAAAAAATATCCAACAATTCGTTGACAGCTTAAACCAGATAAAAGAGGTTAAAGTCGAACAACCACTATCAGTTCAGGGCGGTAAACTCTCAATTATAGTTTGTTAAAAAACTAAAAAGAGATAAGATTAGTTTGCAGCCAATTAGCTGCTTTTTGATTACTGCTACGAAAATACGAATCAAAAAAAGGATAATTCGTAAATTAGCATTTATTCGTAATTCGTATCATGACTAAAGGATAATTCGTAAATTAGCATTTATTCGTAATTCGTATCATATTGTATGAAATTAAAAACCCACAAAGCCACCGCCAAAAAAATTAAAGTTTCCGGGGGCAAAAAAAAGAAAAAATACGTCACCAAACAAGTTGGCCAAGATCATTTTAATGCTCGCGAAAGTGGTAAACAAAAACGCAACAAACGCCGAGCGGCTAGTATCTCACCAACCGACGAAAAAAATGTTAGAAGATTGTTACCATATTCATAATCAAGAATTCTAAATTTCGAATTTTGACTGAAACTTAAAATTAGAATTTAGAAATTAATTCGAAATTAAAAATTTAAAATTCTAAAATTATACAATTATGCCAAGAGTCAAACGTGGAACAACTCATGTCGCCAGACGAAAAAAGTTGCAAACAGCAACCAAGGGTTATAAATGGGGTCGGAAAAAAACTGCCCGGCTCGGTAAAACCGCCGTTTTAAAAGCTGGCGTGAATGCTTTTCGTGATCGTCGGGCTAAAAAAAGAACTGCTCGCAGCTTGTGGCAAATCAAAATCAATGCCGCGGTTCGACCATACGAATTAAGCTATTCAAAATTCATGAACTTGTTGAAGAAAAACAAAATTGAATTGGACCGAAAAGTCTTAGCCAACCTCGCGGTTGATTATCCGGAAGTTTTTGAAGCGTTGGTGAAAACAGTCAAAAAATAAAATACCAACAGTTAATTGTTAAAAGTTAACGGTTAAGCGGGGGCGTACCCGTCCACTTCGTGTCCGGGCAGGGCTCAGTTGGTAGAAAACTTAATTATAGATAAAAAATCCAGAGCGGGGGCGTAGCTCAGTTGGTTAGAGCGTCTGCCTGTCACGCAGAAGGTCGAGGGTTCGAGCCCCTTCGTCCCCGCTCTGGATTTTTTTTATTGCCTGCCTGCCCCGCACATTGAGCGAAGCGAAATGCTGCGGGGTCACGCAGACCCGCCCTCCGAAGCTCGAAACGACAGTGAGAGCGTAGGAGGGAGGTCACCGGTTCGAGCCCGGCCGTCCCCGCTTTGCAATTTTTATTTTGCTTAAATTTCCTGCCTGCCGAAATTAAATGTAGGCCGGCCCATTCATCCCCACGTCGATCACGATTGACGTGACCAGCCATTCATCATTAACAATCGCGATAACGGTTGTTTTTTTACCCACGGCATTGACAAAACGTGGCCATAAGGATAACCTTAAATTAGTAATAAACTTATGAAAGGGGGTGGAGATAATCCATCTTTTTATTATAAAATTTTGAACAAATATGACTTTAATCGCCGGATTAAATCTAAGCGATAGATTATACTTAATGGCTGACACAAGAGTAACAGTCAATGATCAAATAAAAATTGATAATGTATGCAAAATAATGCCCATTTATGGTAAGACCATCTTAGATCGTGAATGCAAAGATGAAAATCATATCAGTCTAGCGACAGCGGGAAACTTAGAATTTATTAATTTTCTATACAAAGCAATTAATGATGCTCTCGCAAAGAAACAATTATCTGGAGATATAAGAAAATTATATGATGAAATTGATGAATTTATTAAACCAAAAGTAGACTACTGGCTTTCTGGCTTGAAAAAAGATTATAAAAAAAGTTGCTGCTTATTATTTGCTGGTACTTGTGATAGTCGCCCTAAAAAAATCAATCCAAAAAAATTACAAAAAATGCTAAAAACATTTAACAAAGCTAGTAAAAAAGAAAAGGAAGATTACACTCCCCTAATCAAAAAAACTCTAAAGACTGACGAAAGACTCCAACTATTAAACAAAAAATTACTAGTGGACGCTAAAAAAGATATTTTTGCAGTATTAGAAAAATCACACGTGCCAACAATCAAGCCATCTATACAAAAAGCATTAGACAATAAATTCAATGAAATGACTGGAGTGCCGGACTCATTAATTTTTGGCATACTGATTAGACCATCAAAGGGAGATGCATGGCTTGTTAAAGATAAGGCGGAATGGGGAGAATTTTTATTTTATGGAACCAACAACATCTCTAAAGAAGACGCATCAGAAGAACTATTGGTAAAATTAGAATTCCACGATTCTAGCAATAACAAAGATCATTTGATGGAAGCTGCCATCTTAAACATGGAAGTTAAGAGCTTATCTGAAGAAAAGGGACTTGGAAAAATTGGAGGCATAACTCTAATTAATGCTATTAAAGACAATAAGAGTCAAATTATTCCTTGTCAAAATGGATCATTTTTTTCTGGTAGTAGCTTATATATAAAACTTGCAGGCAGCCCTGTACCAGTAGTAACTTTTACAAAATGTTGCCAAGCCATATCAAAAATGGGCGCCTTGACAGGCGACATAAAACTATAAATAAAATTTCTACTTAGACGGTTAATTAACCTACTTAATAAACCTCACATATCTGGCGATTTTTTGATATACTAAGAGTATATGAACCAAAAATTAAAAGAAAAAATATTTGAACTTGAAACTGATTTGTTACGGCCAGAAACAAGAAAATCAGCTGAAAGGCTTAATGAACTTTTAGTAGATAATTTCATAGAATTTGGATCTTCTGGAAAAATTTATGACAAAAAAAATATCATCGAAAGGCTGCCAAGCTCAATTTCACCTAAATACAAAATTTCAGACTTTCAAATACGAGAGTTAGCTGATGATGTTATATTAGCAACATACAAAACCAACAAACAAGAGGAAGATAGCGAAAAAAATCTTTCCTTAAGAAGCTCGATCTGGAAAAAAAATCAAGGCCAATGGCAAATGGAATTTCACCAAGGAACTCCTGAGGCCTAACCGATAAAAACTAACTTCAATATTTTAAAACTCTCCCCCCCCCAATCAACCATCTCGATGGTGATTTTTTTTAGTAAAAAGAAAGGTCCGAGGTAATTTCCTCGGACCCAAGCTCACAAGTTCCAAAAGTGTTACAGCGGAGGGCTTAGGCCACAACCAACACCTGGCACTTTTGGTTAGCCTCCCGGTCCAGATAGGCCTTGCGGCAACGCCAGAAGTCGCCTCCCACGTATTCAAGGCAAAGAACAAACTCGCCGTCAGGATCCCGATAAACCGTACCACAAAAAAGTACAATAACATTCGACCAGTCCGGGAAAGGTATCAGCTTGGGATACCTAATATAAAACTTCAGCAGGGCGGCGTTGCACAATTGCTTGTCGCCAAGCTCAGCGACAAGTTGACGAAGGGTTTTGTTTTTTCTGCCCTTCGTGCTGTGATTAAGGGGCTGAGGAACGAACTTCTTTTGGTCGAAGACGATCTGCCCGCCCAGAACATGTTTGACGACACCTGTATTCCTGATGCAATAAACTTCGTTGGGTGCCACATCCAGGTCGAGCTGGTGCTGACGCAAAACGATTCTGGATTTTCCCGCCAAAAGTTTGCGAACCTCGGCAAGGTCAGCGAACTGGCCTAGTTTCGTGACATCTTCTGGACTGAAACCGGCGAACTCAAGGCATCTCATCAGACGGTAAGACTCAATCGGTACATAGGAATACTTTTGAAAATCTAATCCCGACTTGCCGATCGAGCTCCAGAGAGCTTGGTTAAACTCAGGTTTCCAGGGTCTGCTTTCAATCTTCGAATAGCCATCTAGCACGTCTCGGATGCCCAGCATTCTTGGCGAATACTTGAGCAGATTTTGTGCCTGCCCGAGCATGGCCACCTCTTCGGTCGTGAACCCAACCTCTGCCAACTTTACAGTCAGCAAAAACGTTTGTCCAATGGTAAGTTTCACAGAGCTTGACATGTCAAGCCTCTTTCCCGGCACATGTGCCGTAGAGTATTATCGCTAGGCTACACACGCAGCCTTAAAACGATTTTTTAATATACAATATAGATAATAATATGTCAACATCAAATTCAAAACGTTATTCACAAACAATGTGTCCTACTAACGATTTTTTGTTATAATAAAAATGAATAAAGCTAAATTACTAATATCTATTCTAGCAATATTATTTGGAGCATTTTTATTTTGCTATGGTGAAATCGATGACAGCCCAGGCGGACAGTTACTAGGATTAATAATCATTGTGGTTGCCATCATCATTATTATAAAAAATCAAAAAAATCTATTAAAAAATAAATCAAAACTATGGATAATAAAAAAGAATTAACGCAAAATAATACCGAACCAAAAAAATACCCGGAAGGCCACTTCGTGAGCAAATGGATGGCAGTTGGTATTGCCCTGGGAGTACCTTTAGGAATTCCAATGGATAATATTTCTTTGGGCATCCCGATTGGATTAGCGATCGGACTGGCGATTGGTACTGCAACAGAAAAAAAATATAAAGACCAAGGATTGATTAGACCACTGAGCGAAGAAGAAAAGAAAAAACAAAAAAAATTCTTAACAATTAGCCTATTATTAGGTTTAATAATATTTTTAGTAACTATTTTTTTCTGGTTTTCTAATACAAAATAATTTATCATTAATAATCATTTAAAATCGTCCCTTGGACGATTTTTTGTTTGACATGCTTTTAGCCCCTTGACATTAATGTTAGAATAATATAACATTAAAATAGTTAGAAATAATTAACTTGATAAAAAACATGACCTCACAAAAATTTAGAGCGATTAAATTAATTATCGTCATTATCTTGGCCATTTTAGTCGGCCAATCGGTTGTCTACCAAAACTTTTTTGTCCCAATTATCGCCATGGCGGTGGCCATCTTGCTGCTGTTTTATTTCCGATCGAAAGTTAAAGAAATTATGGTTGATGAACGCGACAATAAAATCGCCGGCCAGGCCGCCATTGTAACGATTAGAATTTATGCCTGGCTATCAGTAATGGCAATGCTGATTTTTTTTGCTAGCAGAAACGGCAATCAAACAATTGAAACTGTCGCTTATGTTTTGGCTTACACCACTTGTATTTTAATGCTTTTGCAAGTCGCCGTATTTTATTATTTCAAAACAAAAAAAGTCTAAAATATCTATGGACAACCGGATCAAAGAACTGCGGGCTAAATTTAATTTGACTCAAGAGCAACTTGCTAATCAAGCGGGCGTACGCAGAGAGACTATTGTTTTTTTAGAACAAAATAGATACAATCCGTCTTTAAAATTGGCTCACGATATTGCCAAAATCCTAAAAACCAAAATCGACGATTTGTTTATCTTCTGAAATTTATTGACTATTTTTTTATCACCAAAAAACTACCCACTCTAAAAGGTAGTTCAATGATGAAAACTTTTTTAAAAACTAGATTGAACCGTCTCCCATTTCTTTTTGAGTGGCCAGCATAATTTTTTCCACCAAATCTTGAGCCGTTACCGTATCATCGTAACTGACATCATGATCGCTGGCAATCACTCGCAAAGCTTCGAGTGATTCCTGATTATCATTTTCCACTAAAGACTCAAGAAAGCATAGGTTGGATTACCATTTTCATCGAGCCATTCTTCGGCGCCGTCTGTCAGACCACTATTTTTAGCTTGATTACTATTATTTAATTGACCTAGCATAATATTAAAATTTAATCTATAAAATAAATACTTAATTTAAGAATAGTTGATAATTCCCAATCAGACAATTTTTTAGTATACTCACTGTTACCAACGTTTAATCCCTAATTTAACTATTATGCCCCTTGAACATCTGCATATCTTAAAAAAAATAAAATATTTAGTGGCTGGCAAAAACCAAACTAAAAAACAAATAGCCAACAAAGCAGAGGAAAATGCACAAACTCACCGGATCATCAATGAAAGACAAGAACAAGAAGACAATAAACGAATTGATCATGCTAAAAAGAATTACAGGCCGAAAACCAACTAGCCGATGATTTATCAAGTCGCAAATCTAATTTTTTAGCCATCAGTGTTTTTATCAACCTTGCCTTATTGACTATTTTATTGATGACTTGGATTTTGATTTTTTATCATTAACCAAAAATAATCACCACCAAACTAATTACTTTTTTACTCCCAGATTGACACTGATGCATAACTATGGTAGAATTGATTAGCTCCCTAAAGAATCACCGATCATGTTACTTTCTTTAAGGTTCTGAAAGCTTGCCACTGTAAAAAGTGTAAATGCTACAGAGTATAGTTAAATTAGAAATGTAGTCGAATTCCTAATTGCTATTGCAAATTAATTCACTGTATTTCTATAACAATATGCAGGGAACAATCAAAAAATTAGTAGCCGAAAAAAAATTCGGTTTTATTAGCCAAGAAGGGGTCGAAAAAGACGTCTTTTTTAGTGAAGCCAAGCTTGACGGAGTCGCTTACGCTGACTTAAAAGAAGGTGATACTGTTACTTTCGAAGTTGAAGAAGGCGAAAAAGGCCCATCAGCTATCAACGTCAAAAAAGTTTAAGATTCTTTTAGAAATCAATCTTACTAAAAAATCGCCCTGGTGGCGATTTTTTAGTTAAAAGGCTATTTGACTTACCACTTGACAAGTTTAACATTCTATAATAACATATCAATATACATTGATATGAATAAACACTGCTCAACTAAAAATCTTATTGCTCTAGCTGACCAAATTAAAGTTTTAGGCGAACCCAACCGGCTAAAAATTATTTGTTTACTCAAGACAAATCCGCTTTGTGTTTGTCAAATTTTTCCTACTCTTAAACTACCCCAAAATTTAGCGTCTCATCATCTAAAAATTTTATTAGAAGCTAAGTTGGTAGATAACAAAAGAGAGGGTAAAAAAATTATTTATTCAATCAATCAAAAAAATATTAATCAACTGCAAAAAGAATTAAAAAACATACTACTATGATTACGATCAAAGTCCTAGGTTCCGGCTGCCCTAATTGCCAACGTTTAGAAAATAACGTCAACCAAGCGGTAACCGAAAATAAAATTGAAGCGAAGGTGGAAAAAATTACCGACTTAATTAAAATTGTTCAGTTTGGTGCCATGGGCATGCCGGCTTTAGTGGTTAATGAAAAGTTGGTGATTGCCGGTCGCGTTCCGGAGGTAACGGAAATAAAAGAAATACTAAAAAATGCTTAACTTAATCAGCCACTATTTAACCGTAACCGTTTTTGGTTTAAATCAAAACTCAGCCCTGCAAGCCAGTGTTCAATTTTTCATTTATGACAGTATTAAAATTTTAATTTTATTAATTGTCATCACCCACCTGATGAGTTTAGTCCGCTACTTTTTACCAATCGAAAAACTCAGAGATTTTTTACTTAATAAAAAATTTTATGGGTTTGATTATTTTCTAGCTTCCCTATTTGGCGCGGTTACTCCCTTTTGCTCTTGCTCATCAATTCCGCTGTTTATTGGTTTTTTGGGTGCGCGCATTCCGCTAGGTATAACATTTAGTTTTCTAATCACTTCACCGCTAGTCAACGAGGTGGCCCTGGCATTATTTATCGGTTTGTTTGGTTTAAAAATTACAATGATTTATTTGATCAGTGGCATGGCTATTGGCATAATTGGCGGATATATTCTAGGCAAACTACATTTGGAAAAATATGTTGAAAACTTTATTTATCAAACCAAATTAAACCACCAAAATTTATCAATAAAAAAATTGCCGGCCAAAAAAATTGCCGTTATTGTTTCCAAAGAAGCATTTGAAATTACTAGAAAAATCGTCCCCTATCTTTTAGCCGGCATTGCCATTGGCGCAATTATCCATGGCTACATACCGGCTGGTTATTTTGAAAAATACCTAGCTACCAAAAATATTTTTGCCGTGCCAATGGCGGTAATCTTAGCCATTCCGCTTTATTCCAACGCCAGCGGGGTGATTCCAATCATTCAAGCATTAGTGGCCAAAGGCGTTCCGTTGGGCACCGCTTTAGCCTTTATGATGGCCGCCGTTGGCTTGTCTTTACCCGAAGCGTTGATTTTAAAAAAGGTGATGAAGTGGCCATTGCTAGCTAGTTTTTTTGGCATTGTTGGTGTGGGAATTATTATTTTGGGATACTTATTTAACATATTTTTGTGATATAATAAAAATATATGAGTGATGATATTTACAAAAAAATTTTTGGCGAAGTCAAAAAAGGCACTCAATATTCAACCAAAGGAAAATTCGGTAGTCCTTATAATTCTGCTAGTTTACGCTCTTCAATGACTAAATTCCGTAATTTAGTTTATGGCGGTTATGCTGGTCAAAATTTAAGTAAAGCCGATGCCGACCTCATTATCGGTGAAATTGAACCACACTTAAAAAGACTACCCATCGGAGGTAAAATCCCCTATTACACTAAAATGTCTATTCGTCGAAAATTTTGGAAATATGTTTTGGCAGGCAAATTGAGCCAAACTGATTTTGAAGATGCTAAAAAAATTCTTGAATTATT
>JAFGGX010000009.1 GCA_016930315.1 Candidatus Buchananbacteria bacterium | reverse complement strand
GATCCCATTACATTTGACAACCCTCGAGACAAAAAGGGTAATTCAAAAGTAATGGCTAACACTGTTCAAACCGCTCTCACCCAAGCGGCTCAAATCTACCGCGGTGAAATCCCGGCCCCCGAACTCTAAGGGGCCGGTTCTTTTTTTATTTAAATTTTATTCTCTTGACAAAACTTTATTATGGGTATATACTCATAATAATTAAAGGTCAAAAAGCTAATAAACCAAAAATAAACCAAAAATATGCCTAATTTAGATGGTACTGGCCCAAACGGCCAAGGTCCAAAAACCGGCCGGCAAATGGGAAACTGCGAAGACTCTAAACCTAGAACTGCTGGCGCTAGAGGCCCAAGAGGAACCGGCCGCCGAATGGCTGGCCAGGGCTTAAGAGGACAACGGTCTGGCCGCCAGAGCCAATAAAAAACTGAAAGCCTCAATCAAGCCCTGCTTAGACAAGCAGGGTTGAGGTTTTTTAAAAAAATAATATGCCTAGACCAAAATTACAACGAAAAATTGGATTTGACCCAAACGTCACCTATTTCAAACCACGAGGCGTTCCAATGCGCACTTTGCAAGAAGTAGCTTTAACTATCGAGGAAGTAGAAGCGATCAGACTAAAAGATTTCCTGGGCTTAGAACAAACTCAAGCGGCTGAAAAAATGAAAACTTCACAAAGCACTTTCCAAAGAATTTTAACTCAAGCACACCAAAAAATTGCCCAGGCCATTATTGAAGGCAAGGCCTTAAAAATTAATCAAAATAAAATATGAGAAAAAAAATACTCAACAAACTTTTTTATTTCTTTACTATCCTATCTTATTTACTACTTTTAAACTTAGCAACTCCAAACGGTCTTCAAGCCCAATCAAATCCTCAAGTGACTATATATTACGGCCAAGGTTGCCCACACTGTGCTGCGGTAGAAAAATATATTAACGACAACCAACTTGACCAAACTTTTTCAATCACCTACAAGGAAGTTTACTACAATCGAGATAATGCCAAAGAATTAGCAAATTTATTTACCACGGCTAATATCCCAGTCTCTCAGCAAGGTGTCCCGCTGGCTATTATCAATAACCAATACTACACGGGCGACGCTCCAATTATTTCTGCTTTAAAAAAATTAATCCCCTCTCCAGACAAACAAGCAACTGTTGAGCCAACAATCAATCAACCAGACAATAACCTCCAGCCAGACCAAAAAATATTATCCGAAGAAACGCCAAAAATTTTAAATTTTTGGACCGTCACCAGTGCGGCCTTAATTGATGCTATTAATCCTTGTGCATTTGCGGTGTTAATTATTCTAATGGCTACAGTTTTAGCCACCAAGGATCACAAAAAAGCATTACTATCTGGTATCATATTCTCTCTAGCTATTTATCTGTCTTATTTTGCCATGGGAATTGGTTTATATTCAGCAATTGCTACGGTCGGCTTAACTATTTGGATTCAAAGAATTGTCGGCATACTCGCAATAATACTAGCTTTATTTAATTTAAAAGATGTTTTCTGGTACGGCAAAGGATTTTTGATGGAAGTACCTTTGAGCTGGCGGCCAAAAATGAAACAATTTATTCAATCAGTTACTAACCCATTTTTAGCTTTTGCGGTTGGCATCATTGTCAGTCTGTTTCTTCTACCCTGCACCTCCGGACCTTACATTGTTATTTTAGGCATGCTCGGTAGTTCAGCCACCCTATCATTAGCTATTCGCTGGCTACTATACTACAATTTAATTTTTGTCTTACCAATGATTATTATTACGCTAGCAATCTATTTTGGACTTAACCCCGAAAAACTCGAAGCGATCCGCCAACGCCGACTAAAAACACTCCATGCGATTGCCGGCATCATCTTACTGATATTGGGCATCTACATATTAATCTAGTTACATCTGAAAATACCTAAACAAAACCCCTGCTAAATTCAACAGGGGTTTGTCTAATTCTTTAGATCAAGCTAAAGTTTTTAAGCTTTAGCGGTTCCTTTAGCCACCGCTTGTAAAATGTGGTAAAGCGGTTGCTTTTTGGCTTCGGCCTCGCTCCAGCGTTTATTTTTAAACACCACCATGCGCTGACCGTTGATCTCACCGGTAAAAGCCGGACTCCGATCACTTTTCGCCTCATTAACCCAGAGTGCTCCGAGTTGATTAGGATTTGCTTGCGCCATAAGTTTAGCAATTTAATAATTAAACTAAAAAAAAGTCGCCCTTTGGCGCGCTTGTTGATTAGCTATGTTGTATAAATATGATAGCAAAGGTTAATTTGAGTGTCAACCTTTAGTCTTTAATAATATAATAAAGTCTTGACAAGTCAATTCTCCATCTGCTACAATATCCCCATATGGGGGATATCTATAAAAAATCAAACAACCAAAAAATTGCGGCTACCCTTTTGCTTGGGATTATGATGTTTTTTATCTTTACCGCCACTTTTAGTACAACTTCAAACATGACCAGCCAACCAGGCCAACATGACGGTTGTTTTGACCAACAGTGCGGGCCAATTCAACACCTGCTTCATAACTATATTGTAAGCCAACCAACCACCTTTTTAACTAGCTTTAAAAAAACCAAACTATTAACTACCAATAACACCGGCCAGATTTTATTTTTAGAAATTGAAAGTCCCCCACCAAGACTATCTTAATTAACAATTTATATGGATAAACGAAAAAAAACCACCACCAAAGCTCGGGCATTACATCGGCTTAAAATTATCAAGGGTCATTTGGAATCAATCGAAAAAATGGTTGAACAAAATAAATACTGTATTGATATCGTTCACCAATCACGAGCCGTGCAAAAAGCCCTCCAGAAATTAGATCTGTTAATTATTAACGACCACCTCAACCATTGTGTGGTCAGACAAATTAAAAACGGCCAAGAACAAAAGAGCACCTCCGAACTCCTCAAGCTCTTTGAATACCGTTAAAACCTTTATGGAAAACCAAAACCGCCAAACTACCATTTATGTTTCCGGGATGCATTGCGCCACCTGCGAAATATTAATTGAAAAAAAATTATTAAAAAAAGACGGAATCGAATCAGTTGACGCTTCATTAAAAAATAATCAGGTCAATTTGGTTGTCAACCAAAACTATCAACTCAACCTGTCTGAATTAAACCAAGAGCTTGCTTCTTTGGGCTATCAGTTTAGCCATAAGCCAATTGGCCAGATCGAACCGCCGCTTTTTAGCCGCAACCAGTCAGGCCAGATTAAAGTTAATCAAGAAAAATTAAAAAAAATTGGTAAAAATATTCTTTTAGCCGGCATCTTTTTGCTTGTTTTTGCAATCGTTGAAAAGATGCAGTTGGGTCGATTTATTTCGGTTAAACCAGGCGCAACTCTTTCTGCCTTTT
The DNA here is from genome assembly GCA_016930315.1 of Candidatus Buchananbacteria bacterium. GTDB lineage: Bacteria > Patescibacteriota > Patescibacteriia > Buchananbacterales > UBA6539 > JAFGGX01. The sequence continues at coordinate 12,020 of JAFGGX010000009.1, read as the reverse complement.
TTCTGCTTGGCGTAGTGGCTGGCCTGTCGAGCTGTGCAGCTTTGATCGGCGGCTTGCTTTTGTCTTTAACCAAACATTGGCACGAACAAAGAATCGATGCTGAAAACGGTTTCCAGCGGGCTCAACCACATTTGCTTTTTCACCTTAGCCGTTTGCTGACATTTTTTTTACTCGGTGGGGTTTTAGGCTTAGTGGGCGATGCCATCAGCTTCAATAATACAATTGTTTATTCCCTGCTAGTTCTAGCCATCTCAATTGTGATGTTAATTTTAGCACTGCAAATGCTCGGCGTTCAATGGGCCGCTAAATTTTCTTTTCATCTGCCAAAATCAATCAGCCGCGCCGCCGCTAAAGATAAAACTGATAAAAACAACCTAGGCCCAATTCTAGCCGGCGGTCTAACTTTCTTTTTACCTTGTGGCTTTACTCTGATTGCCCAAGGAGTGGCTTTGGCTTCGGGCAGTTTTTTGTTCGGCGGACTGGTGATGCTTTATTTTGCATTTGGCACGCTGCCCGTTTTATTGGGAATTAGTTTAAGCGGATTAAAACTGACCAGCAAACCACATCTGACCGCTCGCTTTTCGATTGTGGCAGGAATATTAATTTTATTTTTTTCTTTCTACAATATTAACGGCCAATTAAATGTGTTGGGGTTACCATCTTTAAGCGATTTATCGCTATTGCAAACTACCCAAAAAAATTTACCGGCTAGGCCAATTGAATCAAAAACCAGCGAACAAACCATCTCGTTAGTGGCTAAAGGCTTTAACTACATTCCAAATGGAGCAACCACTATTGAAGCTGGAAAATCAACCAAATTAATTGTCGACAACCAAGGCATCCAAGGTTGCGGCTCATTTTTAGCAGCGCGCGGTTTAATTAATGGCTTTGTGGCATTGAAACTTGGTCAAAACATAATTGATCTAGGCCAACCTAGAGCTGGCACTTATAAAATTACCTGTTCAATGGGTATGGTGCCGCCAGTAACAATTAAAGTTCAATGATATGATTAGAATCTTAACCATCAACGGCATGCATTGTGAGGCCTGCAAAACATTAATCCAAATGACGCTTGAAGAAAATAATTTAGCTCAAAAGATTAAATCAATTGAATTGATCAGCCAAAAAAATCAGGCTAAGTTGGCATTACAAGACCCAACCGATCAAGACATTAGTAGCATTAAAAAAATCATTAATTCGCTCGGGCAATATCGAGTGGAATAAAATTATATGACTAAAAAAATACTACCAATCATCGGCTTACACTGTGCCACTTGCAAAACCCTAATCGAAAAAATGGTTGGCAAGCTTAATGGCGTAAGGTTCGTTAATGTTAATTATGCTACCGAACAGATGACTATTGAATACGATGAATCATTAGTTAGCCTAGATGACTTGAAAGCCTCTGTAAGCAAAGCCGGTTCTTATCAATTGATTATTAACCAAGAAAACAAGCCGGTTTTAGCCTCCCCGCTTGAGGCCGAAAAAATGCACACCGGAAGCCACGACCACGCGTCAATGTTAAAACAAAAAGAATACCAGACTTTAAAGAAGAAAGTGGTTTTAGTCGGCTTAGGTGCCATTCCCTTTGTTATTTTAATGGTTAATATGATTTTAACGGCCTTAGGCTTGACTCCGGAATTAATGGCTCCATTTGGTTTTGTTAAAATTGAAAATCTAGGCTTAGAAATTAACCTGCTTTTCTTAATTCAATTTTTATTAGCCACCCCGATTATTTTTATCGGCGGCAATCAATTTTTTTCTAGCGCTTGGCGAGCTTTAAAAGTTAAAGCAGCTAACATGGACACTTTAATTGCTTTGGGCACTTTCACTGCTTGGCTATTTTCTTCAGTTGTTACCTTCGTTCCAAATATTTTTAGTGGCGTCAGTAGCGGCGTTTTTTACGAAGCTTCCGTTATGATTGTTTTTTTCATTTTGCTAGGACGACTGCTTGAAGCTCGCGCCAAAGGCCAGGCCAACGATGCCATTAAAAAACTTTTTGCCCTTCAGGCCAAACAAGCAACAGTAATTCGCCTGGGTAAAGAAATCCAAGTCCCAATTGAACAAGTGATAATTGATGATCAAATTATTGTTAAACCGGGTGAAAAAATTCCGGTTGATGGAATAATTATTGAAGGAGCCAGCAGCGTTGATGAATCAATGGTTACCGGCGAATCAATTCCGGTTGAAAAAAAAGTGGGCGACCAAGTGGTAGGCGCCACTATCAATAAAACCGGCTCATTTATTTTTGCCGCCAAAAAAGTGGGCGACCAAACAATGCTGGCGCAAATTATTGCCATGGTGCAACAAGCCCAAGGCACTACCGCGCCAATCCAACGTAAAGCCGACAGTATTTCCGCTGTTTTTGTGCCAATTGTTATTTCGATTGCCTTGATTTCATTTCTATTCTGGTTGCTAATCGCCCCCAAACTGAATTTGATTAATCCTGATATTCCGATTGTCCAACTGGCCGTTTTTATCACCACCGCGGTTTTAATTATCGCCTGTCCTTGTGCTTTGGGTTTAGCTACCCCAACAGCAGTAATGGTAGGTACCGGTAAAGCGGCCCGAAAAGGGATTCTCATTAAAGACGCCGGTGCTTTAGAATTAGCTCACAAAATTGCTACTATTGTTTTTGATAAAACCGGCACTCTCACCAAAGGCCAGCCAGAAGTTACCGACTTTTTCATTGTTGATGGCGTTGAACCACAAACCATCTACAATCAGGCTTACGCAATTGAAAAAAAATCCGAACATCCCCTTTCAACCGCCATTGTTGAATACACAAAAAAATTAATTAGATCAACCGATCAAATTGCCACTGATTTTATAGCAATTGAAGGCCAAGGCGTTAAAGGAAAAATTAACAATAAAACAGTGTTAATCGGCAATCAAAAATTAATGGCCGAAAACAATATTACAATTGACCAACAAATTGACAGCCAAACCAAAAAACCAATTGCCGAAGGAAAAACTACCGTTTTTATGGCAATCGGAAATAAAAATGTCGCGGCCTTTGCCTTAGCTGACGTAATTAAACCGGAATCAAAGTCTGCGATTCAATCTCTCCATCAACTGGGCATTAAAACGGTGATGTTAACCGGCGATCATCAAAATACGGCCAAGGCGATTGCCGACCAACTAGGCATCGACCAAATTATTGCCGAGGTTATGCCAAAAGACAAAACCGAGATAATAAAAAAAATGCAAGCAGAAAACCAAGAAGTAGGCGTGGTTGTAATGGTTGGTGACGGTATTAATGACGCACCGGCGTTAGCTCAGGCTGACATTGGCATTGCCATGGGCACTGGTACTGACGTAGCCATTGAAGCCGGCGATATTGTGTTGGTTAAAGGCACGCTCGATAAAGTAATTGAAGCAATCACCATCTCGAAATTAACATTATCGACAATCAAACAAAATTTAACCTGGGCCTTTGGTTATAACGCTATTGCCATTCCCGTGGCCGCTGGCCTATTTTATCCCAGCTTTAATTTACTACTCTCACCGATTATTGCCAGCGCGGCGATGGCTTTCAGTTCAATTTCGGTGGTATTAAACAGCGTACGGTTAATTAAATTAACTCCGGAAAACAAAGTTATTTCTAACGTAATTTTTTATCTCCTAATTATTGCTTTTGTTTTAGTGGCTGGTTACCTCAGTATTTTATTGACTTAATCAATATAAAAATCTTGGGCTAAACTCAATCACCGGCAGTCAATTGTCAATTGTTATTAACTTGATCAATATCATCTTGATAGCCATCAGCTTTAGCCATAACGCTATCTCCATAAAAACTATAAGCCGGATTAGTTGAACCGCTAAAATAACGCATCGCTGCATTCCACTCCCCTTGCCTGGTGCCGTCAGCGGCTCCATCATGACTCAATTTAATTGCGGAAGCAGCAAAAGCATCCCTAATATCCCAAGGGTTAGCCGGTCTTGATCCGGTCAAATTGCTAACTTTATCTTTATAACCCATCCAAGTTGATGGAATAAACTGCGCCGGACCCATGGCGCCGCCCCAACCAAGTTGCTCGCCATTTTTAAACATTGGACAAGACACTGGCGTGACATCCGGATCCATACCTAAAGATTTAGTAATGGCCAAAAATGGCTCTTGATCTCTGCTGGGCTTCATAATTACTTTCCAACTTTTACTAGGTGGATCACCCAACCGATTGCAAGTCCCTACATTACGGCCCAAATTAGATTCTTGAGATAGCACGGCTAACAAAAAAGCTGCTCGTACCCCCGTTACTCCCGAAACCCAATTGGCGATTTCTAACGCTTGGCCGAAAGTAATTTGGGTGCTGACATCTAACAATTGATAAATCCGCCCTTGAATTTCAGCCGCTTGTTTTTTAGCATTGCTGACTGACTGCTGATAAGCCGCCTCTTTACCCTTGGTTTGATTTAATAAAACTCGTTGAGTTTGGACCGAATCAAGCAATTGATTTTGTTGCAAAATTTTAACGGCTAATAAATTGTTCATTGATTCTTGTTGCTGTTGCAAATCAATCTGTTGTTGTTCAAGCTGGACATTTAAATCTCTGGCCTGGCTCGATAAATCCCGTAATCCACTAACAATCTGATAATAATCCTGCAGAGTTTTAAAAACGTCATCAATACTATCATTACCTAAAAGCCGATACCACCAAGGATCTTGCTCTTTTTGCCAAAGTGAATTTAACAAAAAAGAAATTTGGCCGCTGATTTTAATTAATTGCTTATTATTATTATCAATAGCAGTTTGAACTGCCACGACTTGATTATTAATATCATCAATCTGTAAATTAGTTGCTCGGATTTGCAACTCTAAAGTTGCCTGCTGTTTTTTGAGCTGGTTAATTTTATTAGCTAAAGTATTAGATTGAGTTTTAGTAACTGCCAATTGCTTTTCGTATTCACTAATCTGCGCCTGAATTTCCGCCAATTGCTGTTGCAATTGAGCTCTTTCATACTGACTGTTCGGTTGATCAGCCAAAACCGGCCCAACAAGCAATACAATTAACAATAAAATTGCAAAAAATTTAACCTTCATAACTTTTATATTATAACACATATGAAAAAATATAATAATTCAAAAAAATCAATTTTATTGTTATAATAACTAATAATAATCCATAAAAATTTTCTGATGGACGCTCAAAAATCTACAACCAAAAAACCATTTCCCAAACCAATTAAATTCACAAAATTATTGGGCCCAAGTTTTATCATCCTAGCCCTAGGCTTAGGTTCGGGTGAGGTGATTTTATGGCCGTATCTGACTTCGAATTGGGGCTTGGGAATTGCTTGGGGAGCATTATTAGGCATTACTTTCCAATTTTTCATGAACATGGAAATTGAACGCTACGCGCTAGCCCGTGGCGAAAGTGTTTTTGTCGGCTTTAACAAAATGTTTAAATGGGCCGCTTACTGGTTTATAATTTCAACTTTCATCGGTTTTGGCTTGCCGGGTATTATCGCGGCTTCGGCCCAGGTAGTAGCCAGCTTATTTGGCGTTACTCAATTTAAATGGCTGGCAATTTTATTTTTAATTATCATTGGATTAATTTTAAGCAGCGGCAAAACTGTTTATGGGATGATGGAAAAAATTACCAAAACCATTATTTTTTTAGGCATCCCCTTGATTATTGTTTTAGCAATTATATTGGCTAGTGGTGTTGACTGGCTCGAACTGCTCAAAGGCTTAGTTGGCCAAGGTCAAAATTATAGTTTTCTACCATCTGGCATTGCGTTTGCCACTTTTTTTGCCGCTTTCGCTTATGCCGGCGCCGGTGGTAATTTAAATTTGACCCAGTCAATCTATGTGAAAGAAAAAGGTTATGGCATGGGTGCTTATGCCCAAAAAATTTCCGGATTATTTAAAAATCTAAAAGAAAACCAACAAATTAAACTTGAAGGTCAAGATTTTGACTTAACTGAGGATAATTTAAAAAATTTCAAAGCTTGGTGGAAAAAGATTAATCTTGAACACTTGTCGGTTTTTTGGTTTTGTGGTTTTTTAGCCATGTCATTGTTAATGCTTCTGTCTTACACAACTACCTTTAGCTTAAGCAACAACGCCCAAGGTATTAATTTCGTAATTAACGAAGGCAGTCAAATCAGTCAATTAATTCACCCAATTATTGGCATAATTTTTTTAGTGGTAGTCGGAATAATGCTTTTCCAAACTCAACTGGGAATTTTGGATTCAACCTCTAGGATTATGGCGGAAAATTTCGCCTTAAAAAGAATTGATGCGGTTAATAGCCAAGATAAAAAAATTAACCTATCGAAAATCTACTTTGCCTTTTTGTGGGCTCAGATTATCTTTGGCATTACCCTTTTTCTTTTTGGCCTAACGGAACCAAAATTTTTAATTGTCTTAGGGGCAGTAATTAATGCCGTTTCGATGTTTGTCCACGTTGGCATGACTACATTAATGAATCGTAGACTTCTACCAATCCAATTGCGACCGGCAATCTGGCGAATGATAATTATGGTGATAATTTTTGTTGTTTTTGGCATTTTCAGCGTAGTAACTGTCTGGGACACAATTGCTAAGTTCATATTCTAAAAATTGTGGTATAATTAAAAAGTGATGCAAAGCAAAAAAATTAAAAAATCAAACCAAGGTTTTACATTAATTGAATTATTAATTGTGATTGGTATTATTGCCATTCTAGCGGCTGTTATTTTTGTTGCTATTAATCCTAGCCGCCGAATCAGAGATACCCTAAACGCTCGACGTTGGCTAGAAATCGACAGCATCGCCAGATCAATCAAACAATACCAAATTGATCATAATGGCAATAATCCAACCGGTCTAGATAATACTCTAAGAATGATTGGCACCGACAGTACAGGCTGTTCAACTGATTGTGGTTCAACTTCTGAAATTTATTATTTCGACCCTAGCGAAAGCCTCCATTACTATTCAAACAACACTTATTCAGTTAGAACTTGGTTTGATATTACCAGCACCAGTGATTTTGATTCCCTAACTGTTTCAATTGTGCTCGATTGTGATGGCAGTTGTAGCGGCCCGATATCGGTAAGGATCGGCAATGCCTCTAGCTATAATGATTATACGCTCGTTAACGCATCTCAGATTACAACCGATGGCACCACTGGCAATCGCAGCTGGTATACCAACACCTACCCGGTTGCCAAAAGCAGTTTGGGTAATTACTTTTTTGTCCAACTGTTAAAATACACTGGCACTGGCACGGTTAAATTCTTAATGGACGAAAGCGGGCCAGCTGGTCCAGATCCTGAATACCGCACTAGCGGGAATGGCGATGGCAGCCAAGCCGGCTGGATGAATGATAATGGCGATTATTTTATGAAAATTGGCGTACCGGAAAAAACGGCTGACGCTTGTTTAAACTTAAATTCAAGTTTGGTTGACCAATACTTTAAAGCTATACCAATTGACCCAAAAACCGGCAGTGACGAAAAAACTTTCTACGCGGTTAAGCTTACCGCTTCCGGTGGAGCGCAAGCTGTTGCTTGCAGCGCCGAAAATAACGAAGAAATCCAAATCATTAGATAATTTTTGAGGTTATATCAAAGATATTTGACAAACCTTTTTTTGATTGTTAAAATAATCATACTTTTCCTACTTGTAGGAAACCTTAATCCTAATTAAAAAATATGCCAGATAAAAAAAAGCATTTTTACGGCACCACCACTGTTGGCGAAAAAGGCCAAGCAGTTATCCCGGCGCAAGCCCGGCAGAAAATGAAAATAAAAAAAGGCGAAAAACTTTTGGTTTTTGGTTTTGGCCAAGAAATGATTACTTTAGTAAAACTCGAAAAGATCGAAAAAATTGCCTCACAACTAGCCGATAAGCTGGAACTGGTGCGCAAGGCAATCAATAGCAATAAAAAATAACTTAAAAGTCAAAATATGGCCGAATCAATTATTACCGTAAAAAACTTAACCAAAAAATTTGGTGACTTTACCGCCGTTGACGATATCTCTTTTTTCGTGCCTCAAGGTGAAATTTTTGCCTTCCTCGGACCCAATGGGGCCGGTAAAACTACTACCATTAAAATGTTAACCACCCTACTCCATCCGACTAGCGGAGGAATCTCGGTGAGTGGCGCTGATCCAAAAAAACAACAAAATGAGGTTCGTCACAGTTTTGGTATCGTTTTTCAGGACCCAAGTGTTGACGATGAGTTAACCGCTTTTGAAAACATGGAATTTCATGGCGTACTGTATAACGTTGAAAAAAAATTAAGGCGTCAACGAATCGAACAAATGTTTAAACTAGTTAATCTTTGGGATCGACGCGATGAACTAGCAAAAAATTTTTCCGGCGGGATGAAAAGACGTTTAGAAATTGCCAGAAGTTTAATTCATCGTCCAAAGATTTTATTTTTAGACGAGCCAACCGTTGGTTTAGACCCGCAAACCAGAAACCACATCTGGGATTATTTAAGACAACTTAATAAAACTGAGGGGTTAACAATATTTTTTACCACTCACTATATGGAGGAGGTGGAAAAAACCGCTGACCGAGTGGCAATTATTGATCATGGCAAAATTTTAACGCAAAAATCACCCACTGAAATTATCGCTGAAAATAATGCTAAAAGCCTGGAAGAAGCCTTTTTGAATTTAACTGGCAAAACCATCCGTGATGAAAGCAGTAATGCCATGGATAGACTAAGAACTCAGCGTAAGATGTGGCGCCGTTAAAATTAAAATCAACAAAAATATGAACGCAATTTACATTCTTTGGTTAAGACAAATTAAAAGATATTTACGCTCAAAAGCTAGAATCATTGGCGCGTTGGGTCAACCGATTTTATTTTTTGTCGCTTTTGGCTTTGGTTTCGGACCGGTTTTTCAAAAAGCTGGCAGCGGCAATTACTTAGAATTTTTAGGGCCAGGCATTATTGCCATGTCGATTGTTTTTACCGCCATGTTTTCAGGTATTGAAGTAATTTGGGACCGACAATTTGGGTTTTTAAAAGAAACGCTGGTGGCGCCGGTTTCTCGTTTTAATATCATGCTCGGGCGCACTCTAGACGGAGCTACAGTCGCCGTTATCCAAGGCGTAGTGGTTTTAATTCTAGCGATGTTAATTGGCTTTAGAATTCAAAATTACTGGCTGTTACCGCTGGCTTTTGTCTTTATGTTTTTAATTGCCATATTTTTTACCGCCCTAGGTACGGCCATTGCTTCTCGACTAGTTGACAATCAGGCTTTCCCTCTGATTATGAATTTTGTTGTAATGCCATTATTCTTTTTATCCGGTGCCTTATTCCCGCTTGAAGGCGTACCGGCTGGGATTGAATGGGCAGCCAAGCTTGATCCTCTTACTTACGGCGTTGATGGTCTGCGCGGATTGCTAGAAAACCAATATTTCTTCAATCTATCAATTGACTTTACGGTTTTAGTTCTGGCTGCTTTGGCCTTAGTAGCTTTAGGCAGTTGGCTATTCTCCAAAATCGAAGTCTAACATCCGATTTTGCGTATTGCGTGTTCCATGTTTTATGTTCCATGCTATATAATTCAACTATGAAAAACTTCGGCCGCAATTTACTCGATTATTCTTTTATAACCAGCGTTATTATTAAAGGCATCGATGGATTAATAGAGCTACTGAGTGGCTTGATTTTTCTGTTCATCAAAATCAGCACCCTCAATCAATTCGCCGCCTTCATCACCAGCCATGAACTCACTCAAGACCCAAACGACATTATCGCCAATGCCCTATTAACCGCCACTCACAACCTGTCGGTCAGCTTTAAAATTTTTGTTGGACTCTATTTATTAATTCATGGCTTAATAAAAATTGTGTTGGTAATTGCCCTACTTAAAGATAAGCTGTGGGCCTATCCAGTTTCAATTGCTTTTTTGATCATTTTTATTTTTTATCAAACCGGCCATTACCTACACACTCCATCATTAGGTGTTTTGCTACTAACAATTTTTGATGTAATTGTAACTATTCTAGTCTGGCAAGAATACAAAAAACAAACTATTAAATATGCACATAAAATTTAACTGGCTAAAAAATACCTACTTAATTATTTTAGGCATTCTTTTTGTTTTAATTGTTGCTACTCCGATTTTGATTAGCGACGGCATTTCTTTTTTGACTGAAGAAATGACTGAAATGATTATTATCTTTTTGTTACTGATTGCCAGTATTTTAATTTATTCTTTCTACCAAAATGAATTAAAAAAACGCGTCGAACAGCGAGACGAAGCAATTAAAGAAATTGGCAAAATTAATGTCCAAATCGAAAAAATTAAAGAAGCGTTTGAAACGATCGAAAAATATCCAGAAAACAAAAGTGATCTAAAATATTTAATGAATGCACTGGCCGAAAAAATTCTAGGCATTGCGCCGGTTGATTGGGTACTATTACGAATTATTGATTTAAACGATCAAAGGACTTTAACTGAAAATTTAAAAACGCCATGATGGTGTAACAATTGACTGTGAAATTAGCAATAAAGCGCTGACTAAAAATGAAGTCTTGACTAACTGTTTGGTAATTGAGTCTGGCCAAAAAAATCTAGGCCTGAAAGCGTTTTGTATTATTGAAAATAAACAAATTGATGACAAACAAAGAATTTTAATCCAGTCAATTACTGACAATTTAGGCATGCTTTATATTATTTTTGCTTCTCAATTTTATAAAAGCTAAATTTGATTTTTGAATAAAAAGGAAAACGGGCCGGTCTCGAGAGAGACGGCCCGTTTAGTTGATTGTGAGTCTGTCGCGATCCGAAGATCGCTTGGACTACTACGGGGTGAGTGACCATTTACGGCGTTGGCTGAGCCGGAGGTTGAGTGGCCACGGGCGTGGGCGAAGGCGCCTGGGTCGGCGTAGGCGCCGTTTGGGAAGGGGCGAGAGGGAGACGATGGAGGATTTTACCGGCCGGAGCGACAGATAGTGCCATCGGTTTGTCGCTGTTTTGGACGCTAGGTCGAACGCGGTAATGATCCACGTCATACCCGTACAGCGTCCGACTTTCGAGGAGGCGGAACTGCGGCTGGACATCGAAGTTCATGATGATTTTCCCACCACGCAGTTGTGCGGCGGCGGCTTCATCGACCAGCTGGTTGGCGCTCTTCTCGTCGGCATCGGAGTCGGACTTGGAATCGTCGTCCTTCTTGTCGGATTTGCCATCGGCGGCGTCCTTCTTGTCGGATTTGCCATCGGCGTCGTCCTTCTTGTCGGATTTGCCATCGGCCAGTTCGGTACGCGCGGCGTCGTCCTTCTTGGCTTTGATTTTGTGGACCGAAATGCCCCACGCGCCAATGACGAACACCAACAACAAGAGAACGAGAGCTTGGTACTTCTGTCGAATCGTCATAGTATTCACCTCTTTCAGATAACCGCGATCAACACGAGGCTGACCACGATAATGAAGGCAACAACGCCAATGGCGACGACGTTGAAGCGGTTACCGTCGGCGCGTTCCTTAATGGCAGAGTCGCGTTCGGTGATGGCAGAGTCGCGTTCGCTGAAAGCGTTATCACGCTCCTTCTCGACCTTCATAACCGCATCACTCTTGAGCCGAAGCCGTTCGAGCTGGTCATTGACCGTGAGGTTGAGTTCCTCGACCTTCTCGACGATGGCCGGGGCGTGGGTGGAGAGCTGCTTGAGCTGGTCCTCCAGACCGCCGGTGAGAACAGTCCCTTCGGGGAGAAGCGAGGTGATCGCCGGGGCGATGGTATTCATCGTCGCGGCGATAGTGGCGAGTTGAACCTCGGCAGCCGAGGCTTTGCCGGTCACGGACATGATCGTCAGAACAGGAATGATCTTCCCGATCAGATCGATCAGGCCGTCGGAATCTGTAGACTTGATCTTCTTATCACGCGGCAAGATGTCGTTCACCCGATCGATCAGGTCGATCAACTTGTCGTGGACACTGCCATGGACTTCGACGAGTTGAGCCAAGTCATCCTTGGCCTTGTCGTGTTCGCCCTTGACGGTGTCGAGATCGGTCTTGAGCTGGTCGAGTTCGACTTTGGCCGCTTCGAGTTCTCCGGAGAAATT
>JAFGGX010000008.1 GCA_016930315.1 Candidatus Buchananbacteria bacterium | reverse complement strand
TAACCAAAACGCGCGGTAATCTAGAATTTAATTAAGCTTCAACCATTCAAAATAATAAAAAAAATCAATTAAATAAACCAAAATTTTAGAGTTTTAGCCTTTTTTATTTGACAAAAATAATTAATTATGGTATGATTTAAAATCAAATTAGATTTGTTCTTTTAATTTCGCCATAGCGGCAAGTTACCATTATCAATGGTTATTTACTGCTATGGCGATGCGGAATGCGGAGCCAGCAATATGTTCGTAAGCGGAATGCTACGAACAATTCTCAAAAATGGCGGAATGCCAGAAGGAGAAACTGAAATGAAGTACAACAAGAACGAGGAAACACGAAAAGTGCTTCACAGAAGTGGCTTGGAGTGGTTGGTTCCATTGCTGTCTCAAAGAATCACAAGCTTCAAGGTCGAGCTCATTGATCTTGATGTGTTGAGCCGGGGACCCAACGGTGTGATGTATGGGGAGTATTTCAGGCCATTAAGCCAACTTTTTCTTTTCGATGGAAATGGTCAGAAGATTGTCGAAGTTGGTGGAAAAGGGACGATCAGCAGGGATGAATGGACTTTCAGCCTTTTTCAATGGCCGCCTTTGCGCCGGAGTCCTGTGTTGAGGGATTGGTGCTATTTTGAAACAGTGGAAAACGCTCTGAGGCGACTTAGCGATAAGGAGGTAAATTCCATCCGTTTCATTGTTGATGTTCCAAATGAGCACGGCAGTTCGGAAGTGCGAATTTGGAAGCTGCGCAGAAACGACAAGAATCTGCGAACCCGCATCCGAGAGAAAGCGGACGAAGCCGTTAGTGAAATCAAAGCTATTCTGGAGGGTTAGCAATATCCCCGCACCGACTCATTTTGCATAGAGTCGGTGCGGGGGATTTTTCTTTTTATGTCATCTCGAGCGAGTTTTTTTAGTAGCGTGGAGTCGAGAGATCCTCATAAAAATTAATAAGATTTCTCCACTCCATAAACCTTCAAAGTATCTCGGTCGAAATGACAAAGAGGCAGAGACAGACCCTAGGCATATTATAGTAATTTGTGTTATAATCTATCTTAGTTAGCTACTAATTTTTTGCTAATGCCAAAAGAAAAAGAAAACAAAAAACCAAGAGTAAAGACAAAAAAGTCTCCAGCCAAAAAGACCATCATTAAAAAAACCAGAAAAAAGGTTGAAAAGCAGGAAGCCGTTGATATTTTAGATTCAATTCAAGCCATTAATGATTCTTTAGATCACGATCCGGGATTTAAATCAGTTGAGCAAAATGATTTGGAATTCTTTTCTCATGCTCAAAGTTTAAATTCTCGGGCCGGTGCTGATTTTGTAAAAGATGGCCCTGTTTTTGCTCAGCTTTCACTTGTTTGGCTGGCTAAATTAATTTTAAAACCTTTCCGTTTTTCTTTTAAAAATTTTTCTCAGCCACAATTCAAAAAAGAAGAAGAAAAAATTAAAGAAGAATTCGAAGACATTTTTGCCGCGCCTGATAAAATTGTTTTTCTAGGCTTTAAACTACCGAAAAAGATTAATCGTTCGGTTTTATTTTTTTTGGTCGTTGCCATTGTTTTAGTTTTACCTTTTGAAGGCCTTACTTATTATCAACACCTGAAAGAAACAAAAACGACCGTTTTGGCTAATAGCCAGGATGCTTTTGTCAATTTGGTTGATGGTCAAAAAGCTTTGGCTGATTTAGATTTTAATCAAGCAAAAGCCAAATTTACCCAGGCCAATCATGGGTTTTCGACCGCCAAACAAAAAATTCAAGATATTAATTGGTTGGCGGAAGCTTTGATTAAGTTCTGGCCTAAAGTGAATAATTCGTTAGTGGCCGGCAATAAGTTGCTAGCGGCGGCTCAAATATTTTCAAATATTGGTTTAGAAATCGCTGACACCGGCCAAGCCGTGATTAGTCAGGATGGTCGTGATTACTATCAGTCATTAGTTAAAATTGACGATCAACTTTCAACTGTTTCTGATGATTTTAATCAGGCTAAAAGTTTATTGACTAGCGTTGATCAAAATAGTCTGCCAGCCAACTATCAGGCTAAATTCGCCGAGAGCCTAGCCCTTTTACCCAAATTAGATGATTATATCAGTCAGGCTAGGCAGGTAACTGGTGCGGCCTTGAAGATGCTGGGCCAAGACCAATGGCAGCGTTATTTGTTAGTTTTTACCAATAACAACGAAATGCGGGCGGTTGGGGGATTTATGGGCAGTTTTGCTTTACTTGATGTTGACCAGGGTAAAATTAAGAATTTAGAAGTGCCTTCTGGCGGCACTTATGATGTTCAAGGTCAGTTAGTTCCAAGACTAATTGCCCCCAAGCCATTGCAACTGATTAATGACCGTTGGGAATTTCAAGACGCTAATTGGTGGCCGGATTTTCCAACTTCAGCCAGAAAAATTGAATGGTTTTATCAAAACGCCGGCGGACCATCAAGCGACGGGGTAATTTTGATGACCGCTAATATGATGAGTCGAATTATTGGTGCGATTGGTCCAATCGAGATGCCTGAATATCAAACGACCGTCACGGGCGACAATTTTGCTAGCCTGACTCAGTCGGTGATCAGAGAAACCAGGGACGACAAAATTACTGATGTTAAGCCAAAGCAGTTTTTAACCGATTTGACACCAAAAATCATGGATAAAATTTTTAGTCTCTCTGGCGATCAGGCTAAGCAGATGGTTAGTGTTTTGCAGCAAGGTTTAAACGAAAAAGAATTAATTTTTTATTTTAACAATCCTCAGTTAGAATCGGTAGCTTTAAATTTGGGCTGGTCAGGCCAGGTTAAAAGCACTGACGATGACTATTTAATGGTGGTTCAAACCAATCTAGCTGGTGGAAAAACTGATCAAGTGATTAGTCAAAAAATTAATCATCAAGTTGCAGTTGATTCGGATGGTTCAATCACTGACACGGTTACTTTAACCAGAATTCACAATGGACCAAATGATGGTAATATTTTTACCGGCGTGCAAAATAATAGTTACGTTCGTTTCTATGTGCCGACGGGCAGTCAATTAATTTCAGCTGTTGGTTTTGAAAAACCGGCTGAAAAATATTTTCAAAAAGTAGACAGTAATCTTAAACCCGATGTCGATTTAGTCAATCATGAAACTAATTATTTATTCGATCAAAAAACCGGCACTGATATTTATCAAGAAAGCGGTAAAACTGTTTTTGGCAATTGGTTGATGATCAAACCGGGCCAAACTAAAACAGCGGTCATTAAATACCGGCTGCCATTTAAATTAAAATCTCAAGATGGTGTATACTATTATGGCTTGTTGGCTCAGAAACAAAGCGGAGCGGAAAACACAACCGTTGACAGCCAAATCAGCCTGCCGCCAAATTTCACCATTAATTCAACCTTTCCGGCCGGTTTGCCAATCAAAAATAATTCAGTCGATTTTTCCGCCCCTCTTAATATCGATCAATATTATGGCTTAACCATTAAACCTTTAAATGCTAATTAATATGGACAAAAAAAAAATTAGTGAATCCAAACAAGCTGCTAGTAGTTCAGAAGATGAGTTGATTAATAAAGGCTTGTCAAAAATTTATAGTAATCAAGATGGCAGTTTGCCAGACATTTCTCATTTGGAAGTTAATCGTAACAGTCGTTGGCGGTTGATATTTTTTATTTCAGCATTGGTAATTTTTTTCTTATCGGTGGTGGCTTGGCTTGGGTTTATTATTTTTAATCCTAATAATCAGGCCAATCCAAATAGTTTGAGTTTAAATATTGTTGGGCCAAAAAATATCGCTTCCGGCGATGAGGTTGAATATGATTTAGAATACGAAAATATTGAAAAAGTTAAACTTGATAATTTAGAAATTATTTTCCGTTATCCTGATGGTTTTACTTTTAAAGATTCCGAGCCTCAGCCAGAAAATAATTTTAATTCATCTTGGAAAATTGGTGATTTGGATAAAGGTCAAAAGGGAGTTATTAAGATTCGCGGCCGGTTGATTGGCGAGGTTGGATCGTTGCAATCTTTTAATGTTACAGCCTCTTTTGAACCCGAGAATTTTAGTTCATTATTCAAGCAAACCTATGTTTTTAACAGTCAAATTACTTCTTCAATTCTTACTATTGATGTGACCGGTCCAGAAACAGTTTTACCGGAGAAAAAGGCGGAATATACTATCAAATATCAAAACACTTCAAGCGATCAGTTGCAAAATGTTAAAATCGTGGCGGCTTACCCAACCAATTTTGTTTTTCAATCAGCTGACCCCGAGGCCTATAGCCGCCAAGATGATGCCAGAAAATTTAACAATCAATGGCTTTTAGCCACTTTAGAGCCGGGTCAAGAGGGGGAAATAAAAGTTACCGGCGGTTATGTAATTGATGCTGATAACACTAATCAAGAGCCGGTTGACTTTAAAACTCAGATTGGTTTTTACGATGATCAAACTCAAGATTTTTCCTTGCAACAAGAAAAAATTATTCAAACTAAAGTAATTGACCATGGTTTAGATTTAAAATTAATTATTAATGGTTCCAATCAGGATCAGCCGGTTAGTTTTGGTCAGGATCTTAATTATTCTTTAGTCTATAAAAATTTAGGTCAGTATGATTTAAACGACATTTCTTTAAGCGTGACTATTGATTCTGATTTGGTTGATTGGAATAAATTAGAAGATAAAAATAATGGCGTAGTGGACGGCAATAAAATTACTTGGGATAAGGATCAGATTTCTCAGCTTGTAGTTGTCAGACCTTTAGACGAGGGCACAATTGATTTTTTGATTCCGCTTAAAAATAGCAGTCAAATTGATGTTAACAAAACCAGTTTGCAGACAGTCAGTGCCGCCAAAGCGACGATTCAAAAAATTGGCGATATTCAAGCCGATGGTTTACAGGTGGAAGGGGATCCAGTCAGTAACAGTATTAATACCGAAGTTCAGTTAAAAATTGAGGGTCGATATTTCGACGATGATAATATTGCCGTTGGCAACGGACCATTGCCGCCAGTGGTTGGCCAAACTACCAATTTTAGAATTTATTGGTCGTTAGCTAATAGTCTAGATCCGCTCAAGAACGTCCGTGTTACTACAGTTTTGCCAGATGGTGTTGATTGGGCCGATAAATTTTTAGTTAAGTCTGGGCAGATTGCTTACAGCGTTAAAGATCATTCGGTTACTTGGTCAATCGATAAAATTGATCCCAATCAAGGTTTTGATAAAAATAATGTCTGGTTTGATGTTTCGGTTACGCCAACTAAAGATCAGGTTAAAAAATTGTTAATTTTAACCGGCCAAACCAGTTTAATTGCCACTGACCAAACTACCAATAATCAAATTAATCGAACTGGCAAGGGAATTACTTCTAACTTGGAAGACGATCCAATTGGCGGCGGTCGAGGATTAGTGATCGACATCGCTGAGTAAAATTACGACTGCGTCATTGCGAGCCCTGCAGGTGCGGGGCGAAGCAATCTATTAAAGTCGCCGCCACGCTCTATAGTACTAAAACCAATCTCGCTTATAACTTCTATATAATTCTCTCTATCCAAGAATGGAAATAAGCTGTTATTTAAGCTATTTTTAGTGGTTAATTTTATGTCATCTGTTGACATATTTTTTGTTTTGTGATAAGAAAAAGACACTACGGAAGAAGTGATACAGGAGAGCTTCTAGCACAGACAGTCTTGGGACTGAGGCATTCCAGCCCTAATCCCCATTGTCGTGGTTTTTCCACTTCGTAGTGTCCTGAAAGTGCAATCAGGGCTTTGAGGAACCGGCGTTACGCGCTTCATGCCGCCTCGAGATTGTTGGCCATTCTTCTGTACATTGCCACTCATTTCAAAAAAAGATCTGAGAGGTTAAACGGGTTCACACTAGTGGGCCCGTTTTCTCTTTGGTCTGTTTTTTTATTTAACTTTTTGTGTTATAATATGTAACATGAAAGGGAAAAATAATATTGCCACTTCTTCTATTAAATTGGTTTTTATCGAAGTTATTGGCGACCTGCTTCATTGGCCATTCTGGTGGTATACCAGAGGCGTAAAAAACGCCGGCAATCTTTTTTTAGATACAGTCAAGGGTGAATACGAAAGACTGGGGGTGGGCATTTGGGCAAAAAATTTATTTGTACCGATGTTTGGTCAATACGATTGGCAAGGCCGGCTGATTAGTTTTTTCGCTCGGTTAATTCAACTCATTATCAGAAGTATTGTTTTATTTTTTTGGCTGATTGTTGCTTCAGTCATTTTTTTGTTATGGTTGATCTTACCCTTTTATGTTTTTTATCAAATCGTTGATCACTTTCATTTTTTGTTCCATTAGGATATGACTAAAGAAAAAAATAAAAACGGACAAATTCAATTTTTAACCAGACCGGCTGATTGGCCGGTGACTAAAGATAATAATTTTAGAATTGCCGCTTGGGTTGGTGATCGCTTGCTTTATTGGGGTAAAAGAATTGACTTTTGGCAATTGGCTTACGACCGTTTTAAATTAATTATCAAAAATTCAATCAACGGCCTTCTAATTTTAGGTTCAATTTTTGGTTTTGTCATGTTGGCTTGGACTTTATATTTAATGCAAAAAGCGGGGATTGAGGCTTGGTATTTTTATCGAATCAGAACTGTTCCGACTTTAATTTTTTGGTTTTCTTTGTATGCTGATTTTTATTTATATTATCGTTTAAAAATTGAATTGGAAGAAAATAAACACATTGATAAGAAAAAATATCAGCCAATCAATCCAACTTTTCAAGCGATTGATTGGCCCGAAAGTCAAAAAATTAGTCAGAAATATAAAATTGATGTCAGTCTTTATTTTTCCAGCCAAGCCGCTCAAGCTGTCACTAAAGCTTGGCAATTAGCCGGTCGGTATAAACACGCGGAAGTCCGGCCGGTTCATCTGTTAATTGCTTTACTAAATTACGATCAAACTAATTCGGTTTTTAGTCGGTTGGGTATTTCTTTTAATAATCTTAAAACTCGGCTTAGTAAAGTTTTAGCCGGTCTGCCGCCCAAAGGTAAAGAAGTCTCAACTATTTCAATTGATTTGGAAAGAATTTTAATTGAAAGTTATTTTTTAAGTTGGTCTTTAAGAAAAGATAAAGTGGAAATCACTGAATTAATCGAAAGTTTGGGTAATAAGTTTGATGGCAATGAAGCATATGAAATTTTGTATGATTTAGAGGTTGAAGAAGACGAAATTTTTAACGTGGTTACTTGGTTGCGGATTAGAAAGCAATTAGCCGAAAGATGGAAGCGGTTTAGAGGCCGAGCGGCATTAAAACCAAAAAATAATATGAATCGAGCTATGACCGCCATTGCCACGCCGGTTTTAAACGCTTTTGGTCAGGATTTAACCTTGTTGGCTCGAGCCGGTTATCTTTTGCCATGCATTGGTCGGGAAAAAGAGATCGAACAAATTTTTCAAATTATGCAAGGCGGCACTCGGCGTAGCGCGATTTTAATTGGTTATCCGGGCGTTGGCCGCCAAACCATTATCGAAGGAATTGCCCAGATGATGGTTGAAGAAAACGTGCCGCTTTTTTTGCAAGATAAGCGGATGGTGAGTTTAAGTATTTCTAAATTAGTGAGCGGAGTTCAACCCGCCATGGCTCAAGAAAGACTATTGGCGGTTTTAAATGAGATCAGGCGGTCGGGTAATATTATTTTAATTATTAGTGATATTCATAACATGATTGGCATTAGCGCCGGTCAAAAAGGTAGTATTGATCTTGGCAGCACTTTGGGCCAGATTTTGCAGGATGGGAGTGTTTTGTGTATTGCCAGCAGTGATCCGGATAATTATCGACGTTATATCGAGGGTAAAAGTGTATTGGAAAATGTTTTTGAACCAATCAGCATTAAAGAAGTTTCTGGCAACGAAGCGATTCAGATTTTAGAGGCCAAGGCTGGTGGGATTGAGTATCAAAATAAAGTTTATTTTTCTTATGATGCTATCGCTGAAATTGTGACATTGTCTGATCGGTATCTTCATGATCGCTATTTACCAGAAAAAGCCATTGAAATTATGCAAGAGGTGGCTAGTTATGTTAAAGATTCAAAAGGTAAGGATTCAATTGTGGCCGAAAATGATGTGGCCATGGTAGTTTCGGCTAAAACCAACATTCCATTGACTGATTTAACTCAAGAAGAATCAAAGACCCTGCTTAATCTAGAAGAAAGAATTCATCAGCGAGTGATTGGTCAAAATGAAGCGGTGGACATGGTTGCTTCAAGCTTAAGAAGAGCGAGAGCGGAAATGAGAGAAGCGTCTAGGCCGATTGTTAATTTGTTATTTTTGGGGCCAACCGGGGTCGGTAAAACCGAATTGGCTAAAACTGTAGCTGAAGTTTATTTTAAAGCAGAAAAAAACATGATTCGGCTGGATATGTCTGAATATCAAGATAAACCGAGCGTTAATCGTTTAATTGGTGCGCCTCCAGGTTATGGTGACGATTCCGGCGGTCAGTTAACCGAGGCAGTAAGAAAAAATCCGTTTTCTTTAGTTTTATTTGACGAAATTGAGAAAGCTCATCCTGATGTTTTGAATTTGTTATTGCAAATTATGGATGATGGGCGACTAACCGATAGTTCTGGCCGGACTGTTGATTTCACCAATACCATTATTATTGCCACTTCAAACGCCGGTACTGCCTTTATCCAAGAGGGAATTAGAGCTGGCAAATCCGTTGATGAGATTAAAAAAGTCTTGATGGACGAGCATTTGCAGCAGTATTTTAGGCCGGAATTTTTAAATCGTTTTGATGGTATTGTAGTTTTTAAACCGTTATCAATTCAAGATGTTGAAGCGATTGCCAAATTAATGATTAAAAAGGTGGCTGATAGTTTAGACGAAAAAGGAGTTGGTTTAGATATCACCCCAGCGGCGATTAATCAATTAGCTAAATTAGGGTATGATCCAAGTTTTGGCGCTCGACCTTTACGACGGGTAATCCAAGACCGTATCCGAGATTCGCTGGCTAATTATTTAATTGCCGGCAAAATTAAGCGCCGAGACGTGGTTTTTATTGACGCTGATTTAAAAATAAAAATTAAAAAAGCCAAGTTGTTTTAGTTTGATTTTTATGTTTTATATTTTTCCTTTTTTAGTTAGTTTTTTTCTTGCTATATTTTTTACGCCGTTAATTAAACGCTTAGCCCTCAAATTTCGGATTGTTGATTCACCGGGTTTAAGAAAAATTCATCAAAAACCAATTCCGTTGCTGGGTGGCCTAGCTATATTTTTGGCTTTTTTTATTTCGGTTTTATTTTTTTGGTTTAATGGCTCAATTATTGATTCGCGAGTCAATAGTTTTTATATCATTGGCATTTTACTTGGCTCATTGATTTTAATGATCGGTGGTTTTTTGGATGATAAATATAATCTCAAGCCTTGGCAGCAAATTAGTTTTCCGGTTTCGGCCATTATTATTACTTTAATTGCCGGTATTAGAATTCATTTTGTCAGTAATCCGTTCGGTGGTATTTTAGAATTCGGCGTAATCATTGGGTTTATTTTAGCTTTTTTTTGGCTTCTAATAATGACTTATACCACTAAATTATTAGACGGTTTAGACGGCTTAGCTTCGGGCGTAACCACCATTGCCGCTTTTTTGATATTTATTGTTAGTTTATTTTGGGATGTGCCATTTTCTAGTACTTCAGTTCTAGCTTTGATTGTGGCCGGTGCGACTTTAGGCTTTTTAATTTTTAATTGGCATCCGGCAAAAATATTTTTAGGTGAGGGGGGGAGTGTTTTTTGTGGCTATATTCTCGGAGTGTTGGCTATTATTTCTGGGTCAAAAATTGCAACCGCATTATTAGTAATGGGTATTCCAGTTTTAGATGTTGTTTGGGTGGTTATCCGGCGATTATTTTTTGATAGGAGCATTACTAAAGGCGATCAAAAGCATTTACATTTTAGGCTATTAGAAATTGGCCTGTCTCATCGTCAAGCGGTAATTTTTTTATATCTTTTGACTCTGGCTTTTGGTTTTAGTTCTTTATTTTTAGCATCGTTTGGCAAAATTATTGCTTTGTTGATTTTGTTAATTTTTATGGTTATTTTGTTTACGTCTTTGTATACTATTTATCGCTTAAAAAATAGTGATTGAGTTTATTTATGATAAAAAAAATTTCTTTTTTATCTATTATCTTAACTTTTTTAATTATTATTACGGCTTGCCAGCCAATTAAAGAAATGCCGACGGCTAAAATTAAAAATCAAGAAATCAAGCTGCTGGTGGCTAGCAGTTTAGCTGAAAAAATTAAGGGTTTGAGCGGTTCAACAAGTTTGCCGGTTAATCAGGGCATGCTTTTTCCTTATCAAGATTACAAAATTCGATCTTTTTGGATGAAAAATATGAATTTTCCAATTGATATTGTTTGGATTAAAGATGATGTGATTATTGGCTTTGCTAAAAATGTACCGCCGCCAACCGGCAATCAAACAGATAATCAATTACCAAGATATTTATCGAATGAGCCAGTTAATTTTGTTTTGGAACTTAATGCCGGTTGGCTGGATCAAAATCAAGTTTTGGTGGGGGACCGAGTGGATTTTTTTAATTTAGAATAATATTTTAGGTTTATTTTTTAAAATTTGTTATAATATGTTTAGCTTTAATCAATTAATTTGCTTAAATATATGAGAAAGCTATTAACTTTGTTGACAATTTTTGCATTTTTGATTCCAGCAATTGTCTTTGCTGACAGTGCTAAAAATGATGATTCAACCGGCCAAATGATCCGTGAGCAGTACCAAAATCAAGAAATGGAACAGGAACGAAATCAGCTCCGCCAACAAAATTCTAATCAAGATGACAGCGCTCAAAATGAAGATGATCTTATCATTGATGAATCGGAAGTCCAAAGGGCAAAAGATTTTGACGAATTAAATCGAATTATTGGCGAGCAGAAGGTGGAATTCCAAAAAGAATTGGAAAATATTAACAACAAAGCTAAAGAAAAAGTCTTTGCTAATCAAAATCAAGTCAGAGAAGCGGTAATGGGCTTGTTGTCGGCTAAGGATCTAGTTGGGGGAATTGGTAGTCAGATTTCAACGATCGCCAAAGAAGTTAACAATTCATTACAAAATACCGTTCAGGCCGAAGAAAAAATCCAAAGCAGAGGTAAAATTGCTCAATTCTTTTTTGGAGGAGATAAATCAGCTGCTCAAGATTTGCTAGATCAGGCTCAAAGCAACGAAACTAGAGTGGCCAGTTTACAAAATTTAGTAGGGCAATGTACGACCTGTGGTCAAGACTTAAAAGATACTTTAAATAACCAAATTGAAAAAATTCAAGCCGAACAAACTAGAT
>JAFGGX010000007.1 GCA_016930315.1 Candidatus Buchananbacteria bacterium | reverse complement strand
TGGGCTAGTCGAGGCTACATTTGAATGTGGTGAGGCAATCTGCCAAAGATTGCACCACATATAATAAAAATATTTTTAATAAATAAGAAGCAATATCGTGAGCCAGGACACAACAAGAATTAAGTTTGATATATGGGTGATCCAATAATATTTACTTTTAGTATCTTCTTTGAGAAATATCCATTCAAAAAATTTATACACAACATGAGAAGTTACACCGAAAGCAAAGGTAACTAACCCATAGTAAATATAAATTTCATTATAAATTAAACTGAACACAGCGAATACGCCACCCATAATAGCTATATTTAATTGCCAAGTAAAATTGTTGAGATTTACAATATTGAAATCACTCATATATTTATTTATTTAGTGCTTGAGAAATGTTTTTTAATTCATCTAAATTTTTATGCAGCATTATAGTATCTTCCCGAGAAGATTGTAACGCTAACATAGAGATAATAAACGCCGCTCCAGATAGTAATAACGATAGGGTGCTGATCCAAAAGGCTATTCTTGATTGCTTTCTATTTTGTCTATTGTTTAATTCGTTTAAGCCAAGATTAATAAATGCAGTATCTCTAGTGACAACAGATTCAATTCCGGCATTACCTTTGAGGTTATTTAAAACTTTATTTATCGTTTCATCAATTTTATTATCCGAAACTTTATTAGGATAGCCTTTCGGAATAACGTCGTAAGGATATCCGATGTTATTAGAGATTACCTTCTCGTCTTTTTTTTCGTATTTCATAAAATATGCAAAGTTGTTGATCTTTATCACCTTAAGCTCATTGTCATTTTACCACAAATAAGCTAAAATTCAACTAGTAAATCTTATGAAAATCGCGATTTTAACCTCGACTTTTCCCCCTTACGCTGGTGGTATCGGCAATGTCGCCGCCGCTAATGCTTTGGAATTGGTAAAACTTGGCCATCAAGTTACTATTTTTACCCCAGAATATCAAAAAGTCACTGAAGAAGTACACAATTTATCAATCAAAAGAATCAAACCCTTATTTAAATATGGCAATGCGGCTTTTTTACCAGGTATAGTCAAATTGCTAAAAGGTTACGAAATTATTCATCTGCATTACCCATTTTTTGGAGTGGCGGAGGTTTTGTGGCTTAAAAATAAAAAATTAAAAAAATCAGGCAGCAAAATAATAATTCATTACCATATGGATGTGGTGGGCAGTGGTTTTTTAAAAAAAGTTTTTTCGTTTCATACTAAATTTATTCTACCAAAAATTATTAACACGGCGGATCGGGTGATTGTTACATCTAACGATTATGCTCAAAATTCAAACTTAAAAGATTTGCTAGCCAAAAATCCAGCCAAGTTTGTGGCGGTGCCAAATGGGGTTGATATTAATTTTTTTAAACCAGAGAATAAAGATGCAGAATTGTTGAACAAAAACGAGATTAATCTTGAAGATAAAGTAGTGGTTTTTGTCGGCGGACTTGATTCGGCCCATTATTTTAAAGGGATTGAATATTTAATTGAAGCAATGAGTTTTTTACGCCAAGCCGATTATAAATGGAAATTAGTGATTGTTGGAGAAGGGGATTTAAAAAAGAATTATCAGGATTTAGCTGGCCAATTGCACGTTGACGACAAAATCAAGTTTGCTGGTTATGTGCCAAATCATCAGCTACCTAAGTATTATAATTTAGCCGACGTGGTGGTTTTGCCGTCAATTGATAAATCAGAAGCTTTTGGTTTGGCTTTAGTTGAAGGCATGGCTTGCGCTAAGCCAGCCGTGGCTAGTAATTTGCCGGGAGTTAGAAGTGTGGTAGAGGATCGGGTTTCCGGTCTTTTGATTGAACCTAAGGATTCTAAAGACTTGGCTGCTAAAATTAATTATTTGTTAACTAATCCAACAGTAGCCAAAGAATTTGGCCAAGCTGGACGGCAATTAGTTGAGCAAAAATATAGCTGGCAAAAAATCGGGCTTGAATTAGACGAGCTTTATAAAAGTTTAGATTAAAACATGAAAGTTTGTGTCATTGCTAATTTATATCCACCTAATCAACGCGGTGGGGCGGAAGTGGTAGTCAAAAGAATTGTCGATGGTTTTTTACATTCCGGCCATTCGGTGGTTTTGGTTACTTTGGGGCGAAAAAAATTAGTCGAAAAAAAAGGCAGTCTGACGATTTATCATATTAAACCACTTAACGTTTTTTCTTTTTTAGACATCAATCAAATGCCGGTTTGGTTAAGGATTTTTTGGCATCCGTTGGATGTTTTAAATTTTTCTGGCGCTCATCAAGTGAAAAAAATTTTAAAAAAAGAAAAGCCGGATTTAGTTATGACTCATAATCTAAAGGGTTTGAGTTTTTTAATTCCACGAGCAATCAAAAAACTAGGCTTAAAACATATTCACACTTTGCACGACGTTCAATTGAGTCGGCCGTCGGGGTTAATTTTATTTGGCCAAGAAAAACCTTTTTTGGTTTTAGATAAAATTTACGAAAAAATTTGTCGGTATTTATTTGCCAGCCCAGCGGTAATTATTTCTCCTTCCAGGTGGTTGCTTGATTATTATATTAAACGTGGTTTTTTTCCGGATTCAAAGAGGGCGGTTTTGCCAAATCCGGTGATTTTAAAAAAGGTAGATAAATCCAAAAAGAACGAAGTAAGTGAAATTTTATCGCTTTTGTATGTTGGTCAGTTGGTTAGTTCTAAAGGAGTTGATTTTTTAATCAACGCTTTAAAACATTTTAATCAAGTTGACTGGCAATTAAAAATTGTGGGCGATGGGTCAATTAAGGCGGATTTAGAAAAGATGGTTGGCCAAGATCAAAGATTTAAATTTTTGGGTAAATTGCCAGCTTATAAATTGCCAGCTATTTATCGCCAAGCGGATTTTACGGTGGTGCCGTCGCTTTGTTATGAAAATTCTCCGACGGTGATTTTTGAAAGTTTAGCCGCCAACACGCCGGTGATTGCTTCTGACATTGGCGGTATTGGGGAAATTGTTAAAGATGATTTTAATGGCTTTACTTTTGCTCCGGGAAATGAAAAAAACCTACTTGAGGTTTTGCAGCACTTTGCTACTCACAAAGAAAGATTGGTTGACCTGAAAAAAAATTGTTTTGTTTCAATTCGTGAGTTGAGTTTAAGTCATTATCTCAAAAAAGTTTTTACTTTTTTAGATACTTAAATATTAAAACATTACCGTTATCGATATCGTAGATTTGGTCAGCCGTTAGGTTTAATCTCTCGGCGATTTTTTTATTGTCTGACAAATACCGATTTAAAACAAAATAAACTTCATCAACTTTTGATTGATTAATTACTTTGGCGATTGTCTCAATCTCGTTAGATTGGTTTAGTATTTCTAAATAGGAGTTATAGAAACTATCAGCGGAATTATTGGGTAGAGAATAAAAATATTGATTGCTGTAATATTTTTTAAACCCAAATTCTTTAATGGCCGCAGCAGCCACTGATTGATTGGCTAATACCAAATGATCAGGCTGAGCAGTTTGTTCGATTAATTTTACTGCCTTGATGTCGGATGCTGATAGGCTGAATGTGTTCGTTGGTTGGTATTGGTTTGTTTGGGGATAGGAAAGATAAAGTGAAATAGTAACTAAGCCGCCAATTCCAATCACTAAAAAAATTTTACTAAAGATGTCTCTTTGGGCTAGACCTTTAATCATTTGATAAAAACCAATTAGAAATAGCGGAGAAAGAGTATAAAAAATCAATATCAGTATTTGATTTAGATTAATTGACTGGGCTGGGTTGAAAAAATATTTGACTAAATAAAAATCCAACAGCATTACCAAGGCGGCGGCAATATAGGGGGCGTGGTTTTTTAAAATTTTGTTTTTAGCCACAAAATATAAACCAGAAAAAATAAACACGGCGGCAAAAACGGCCAGATTAAAACCAATCAAATAAGTTAAATTTAAAAAGAGGTCAAACTTATTAACAAAATGAAATAACGAAACCCCAGTTAAATTAATGTTTAGTGGACCTGATTTTAAAGTTAAACCATTAAAGGCTAAAAAGAGCGGGAGAATACAGGCAAAAATAATAGCGGTAAAAAAATAAATCCAGATCTGGTTTTTATAACTGCCGTGCATTTTTTTAAAAATCAAAATCAGGCAGGCGGTAACTGCCAGAGTGATGCCGACAAATGGCTGGATAAAAATTGTGGCTAGAGTCAAAAGTCCCAGTGGCCAAAATTTAATTTGACCCTGCAAAAAGGCAAGCGAAAGAAAAATAGTAATAACGAAAAAAACCATCGCTAAATTTTGCGGCGTAGTTAAGGTTAGACCAGAAAAAGGAATAATCAAAAAAGTTAAAGCTAATAAAAGGGCGTAATTTTTTTTAAGCCAAGCGCTGAAAGTGTAATAGATGGCCGTTGGTAAGGTAATAGCGGCAAAGATTGGCAGGAGCCATTTGTCAATTGAATTAACATTAATTCCGGTTAGTTTGTTGATAAACGAAACAATTGCGTATTGGCCGATATTAAGAAATGTTTTTGGTTCTAAGCTCCCGGTTGTGGCTATAATTTTTTCGGCCGTTTGATGGACAAAAGGCTCAAAACCAAAACCAAGTTTATAGACAATCGTAGCAATCGTAGCCGAGAAAAAAGTGTGGATAATAATTAAAGCCAGCGGCAACTTATTTCGTTTGGCTATCAGAATATAGGTGACTAGAATTAAACTAGCCAACAAATAAAGCACAATAAATCCGGTTGGTATAACTTGAAATGGTGACTGAATTGCTAAATTCGTTTGGCTATTGAATAGCAGATTAAAACCGGTTAAAACGGTCGCTAGATAGACAATCACTAAAGCCAAATTAATTTTGGCTTCTTTGCGGCTGACAAAGCGATCGAAATACTCTAGCAGTATTTTTTTTAAATTTAATTTTTCAACTATCGAAGAGCGGTAGTAGGGGATAAATAAAATGGCTGGCAAGGCGATAATAAAAAATAAAAAGGCAACGTTAGTGAATTGATAAAAATAAATTAAGCTGCCGGCATAAATTATCGTCAGGCTGGTAATTATTAAAAAGCCAAAAAAGAACTGCCAGCCGGTTTGCTTGGTAACAATCGAGCCAGCGATAAAACTGTAAAAGAGTAAATAAATTAAGCCAAAGATAACCGCTAGAGTTTGAATATGCCAAAAAATAAAGTTAGCAATAATTAAAATTGCCAATAGAAAAGTGTAAATTAAATACCTCGGTTGGCTAAAAGTTTGATTCATAAGATTATTTTAACACAAAAGTCTACTTTTTTGCTATAATTAAAATATGTTAAAAAGATCATCCATTGGTTTATCAGTTGTTGGGCTAGTTTTTTTGGTGGTTTATGTTTGGTTGGCAGCACCATTAAACTCTGGTACCAATGTTTCACCACGGTTTGATTGGCCGGATGAAACCGCCAATTATTTTTGGAGTCAGCAATTTGCTTCAACCGGTGAGCTAAAAATTGCTGAACCGCTCAATCAATTGGCCGACAATCAAATTCACCCGCGCAGTTTTAATGTTGATAATGCTGGCAGTTTAGTGCCGGGCAGTTTTTTGGGTCTGATTTTGATATTTGGGGTCTTGGCTAAAATTTTTAGCTCAGGCATTATTATTTATTTAACTCCAATTATATCGGTGATTGGGATTTTTGCTTTTTATGGAATTATTAAAAGAATTTTTGATCAAAAAATTGCTTTTTGGTCGGCAGTGTTAGCCTTTTTTAATCCAGCTTGGTGGTATTATTCGGCTAGCAGCTTATTGCCAAACGTAGTATTTATTTGCTTATTGTTAATTAGTTTTTATTTTTTAACGATTGTTAATGATTCAAATAAAGAGGATGTAATCACACCTTATGCCAAAATTAGGCCCAGTAATATTTTTTACCTTAATTTTATTTTAGCTGGAATTTTTGGCGGATTGGCTGTATCAATTAGGCCATCAGAGATTGTTTGGATTGGTTTTATTTATCTGGTGATTTTTTACTGGCTAAAAACAAAAATTAATTGGTTAAAGATAATCGTTTTTGCTTTTTTTGCTTTTTTAGCCATTAGCCCAACTTTGTATTATCAGCAATTAATTTTTGGTCATTGGTATGTTTTTGGTTATGATCATCTGCAGTTTAGCGGCTCAGCGGCTGGCTGTAGCGCTTGTCAGGGAGTAAAAAATTTATTTTTACCGTTTGGTTTTCATCCGGCTTTGGCGGTAGCTAATTTTTGGTCGGCGATGTTTAGCCGTTTTTGGCTTTGGTTTCTGCTAGCTTTGTTGGGTTATTTGGCTTTAGCCACTGGCCGAAAAAAAATTCCAAGCCGAATTTATAATTATTTTTTAGTTGGTGGTATTGTTTCTGCTTTCCTTTTTCTTTATTATGGCAGTTGGCAGTTTACTGATTTGTTAACATTGAATTTAAATACTTTAGGCATTTCTTATGTTCGGTATTGGCTGCCAATTTTTCTTTTTATAATCCCTTTAGTAGCGGTGGCTTTAAATTGGTTTGGCCAGTTTTTTAGTCGCAAAAACATTCAACCGATTTTTATTATTGTTTTATTAATTTTATTTTATCAATCTTTAAATTTAGTTTTATATCAGAATCAAGATAGCTTGTTACCAGTTAAGCAAAGGATTGTTGAATATAAAAAGATTGCCAGTCAGGTTAATCAAGTTACTTCAGACAATTCAGTGATTGTTACAGTTAGAAAAGATAAAGTTTTTTTTCCAGATCGAAAAGTTATCCACAGTTTTGATCCATTGCCAATCAATAAAGAGTTATTATCAAGCTTGTCAAATTTAGTTGATCAAGTGCCGGTTTATTATTATGCTTTAAGCCCGGAGTCAAATTTAAATATCAGTTCAGACTTGCATTTAGAGCCGGTGATTGGCGTTAGTTTTGGTTTAGAAACATTATATCAAGTGATAAAATCATGAAAAAAAGTATTGTTTATTTTTTCACGGCCTTAGTCATCATTGCCATTGTCGGCCTAGGCTTATTTTTGTTTAATAAAAATATTCCAGCCAGCGGCTATTTGAAAGTTAATGCTGAATTAGGAAAAGACACTCCGATTATTTCTGCTTTAAAGCCGGCAGCGGCCGTCCGGCTAGTTGATGGCAGCCAGGAATTATTTGCTGATCAAGTTTATTTTGATTTAAGAAGCCTTAAGTGGTTTAAGGGTGCTTGGATTGAAATAGTCTATCAATCCGACGGGAGATTATTAAATGGTCTAGGTGCTCAGATTGATTTGGCACCAGACTACAATATTAAAAAGCCGCTTTCTGATGTTGAGTTGGCTGATGGTTGGCAACAGGCTTTATTTTATTTTGATTTCGAGAATTTAGTAGTGGAAAAAAATGTTAAACATTTTGTAATCGATACTGTTGGGCAGCCAGATCAATTTTTGAAAATTAAATCAATTAATATTATCTTAGAAAGATGAAAAAAAGACTTTTCACCAATCACCCAAAAAAATTTGGCGCCTTATTGGCAATCAACCAAAATATTTTTCGAATTTTTTTAGTTTTTTTCGGCCTCATTTTATTATTTGAATATTTAATGCCTGGCTTTTTTACTAATTGGTTCAATCCGCTTTGGGTCTTGCTGATTGTGATTTTAAGCGCTATTATAATGATAAGTAATGATTAAATAGCCTATGATTGATGGGGTTAAAATTAAAGAGTTAAAAGTCCGTCGAGACATCCCAGATACTCCTGATAGCAATACTCAGGCCGGTTTTTTAATGGAGGTGCTGCGCGATGATGATAATTTACTAAAAAAATTTGGCCAAACCACTTTTACCGTTGCTTATCCTGGCACAATCAAGGCTTTTCACTGGCACAAAAAGCAAGATGATTTATGGTTTGTGGCTACCGGCAAGGCTAAGGTGGTTTTGCACGATTTGCGCGATGAGTCGCCAACTAAAGGCGAAACTCAAATCATTTATGCCGGCGTGGATGATTATAAGTTGATTGTGATTCCGGTCGGAGTGGCTCATGGCTATCAAGTAGTTGGTGATGAACCGGTTTTACTTTTTTACCATACCACCGAAAGTTATAATGCCACCGAACCAGATGAACAGCGGATTGCCTATGATGATAAAGAAATTAATTTTGACTGGTCAAAATAAAACATATGGAAGATTGTATTTTTTGTAAAATTATTAATAAAGAGATTCCAGCTAGTACTGTCTATGAAGATGATCAGTTTTTGGCATTTTTAGACATCAATCCAGTGACTGATGGTCATCTGCTTTTGATTCCAAAAGCCCATCATCAAATGATGATTGATTTGCCGGATGATTTGTTGGGTGAAATTTATATTAAGGCTAAAGAATTAATGCCGGCTTTAAAAAAAGCGATGAAGGCTGATTTTGTTGCTTTGTTAGTGGTTGGCATTGATGTACCTCATTTTCATATTCATTTGATCCCCAGAAAGCTTGACGATGGGCTGGCTGATTTTTGGCCGACTAAAAAATATGTGGAAGGTGAGGCAATGAAAATTGTTGAAAAAATAAAAAGTGAATTACCAAGTTAAATCTTAAATCCTAATATCTAAATCCTAAACAAATTATAATGATTAAATTTTTGATATCTAGACATTTTAAATTTTTGATATTTGGATTTTGATATTGTTTAGAAGTTAGTATTTAGAAATTAGAAATTATTACAATGAAAATTTTAGTTACAGGCGGTGCCGGATTTATTGGCTCAAATTTTATTCACTATTGGTTAAAAAATCATCCAAATGATGAAATTTTTAATTTAGATAAATTAACCTACGCCGGCAATCTAAAAAATCTGGAAGATTTGCAGGGTAGTCCAAATTATCATTTTGTTTTGGGCGATATTACCAATGTTGATATTGTCAGAGACATGGTTAGAAAATGTGATTTAATTGTTCACTTCGCGGCGGAAAGTCATGTTGATCGGTCAATTATTGATGCCGGTGAATTTATTCGCACCAATGTTTTGGGCACTCAAATGCTTTTGCAGGCCGCCAAAGATTTTGATAAACGTATTCACCATATTTCAACCGATGAAGTTTTTGGTTCGCTTGATTTAGACAGTAAAGAAAAGTTTAACGAAAAAACGCCTTATGATCCAAAAAATCCATATTCAGCTTCTAAGGCCGGATCCGATCACTTGGTACGGGCTTTTTATGACACTTATGGCATTTCGATGACAATCAGCAACGCTTCAAATAATTTTGGGCCGTATCAGTTTCCAGAAAAATTTATTCCGCTGGCTATTACCAATTTACTCGAGGGTAAAAAAGTGCCGGTTTATGGCGATGGTTTGCATGTCCGAGATTGGTTGTATGTAGAGGATCATTGTCGAGCAATTGATCTAATTTTAAATCAAGGTGAAATTGGTGAAACTTATTGTATCGGTGGTTCGACCCAAGACGTTAATAATTTAACAGTGGTTAAAAAAATTATTGAGATCTTAGGAACGGATGAGTCGGCAATTGAATTTGTTAAAGATCGGCCATCGCACGATCGGCGATATGCGATTGACTGGACTAAAGCGAAGGAAAAGCTTGGCTATGAACCGCAGGCGGACTTTGATCAATATTTAAAACAAACCGTTGAGTGGTATAAAAATAATCAAAGTTGGTGGCAGGAAATTAAATCTGGCACTTACCAGGAGTACTACCAAAAGCAGTATGGCGGGTAAAAGTTTTGAACCGTTAAAAAATTTAGAAAAAAGAATTTTACCGTCAGTGGTCACCTTTAAGGCTGATTGGCGTAAAGTAATTAAAGAAGTAGATAAATTTGGTTTATCTACTATTTCTTTGTTTGTTACAGCAACAACTTATCATGAACGGCAAAAAATTTATAAAGAATTGGTAAAAACTAAAATCAAAACGATTCCTCATATTCATATTAATCAAGACATGCAAGAATCAGAAATGGATTTCTTGGTTAAGCATTATAAAGCGGAATGTTTCTCTGTTCATTATCAATTTTTAAGCAATTTTAAACGTAGCAAGTATTTTAAAAAAATGTTTGTTGAGACTAATGAGTTTGAGAGTCGAATTAAATCTCGCCGGCTTTTGGCTGCAACCGGCGGGATTTGTGTTGATTTATCTCATATGGATACTTATATTGCGAAAGATAAAAATTATTACTATTATTGTTTACGCTTAGCTAGACAATACTATGTGGGTTGTAATCATTTAAGTGCCGGCCAGGTTGATGGGATTGCTCCGCATGTTGTCAAACACCTTTCTGATTTTGATTATTTATTGAAACTGCCAAGCTATTGTTTTTCTAAGTATATTTGTTTTGAGCTGACTAATTCAATTGCTCAGCAGTTGCAATTTAAGCAATATTTAGTTAAATTATTATCAGTAAGACATAAATAACAATAATGGCTAAAAAAGTTTTAATTTTAGGCGCGAAAGGGATGTTGGGCACGGCTTTAATGGCCGAATTTTTTGATTTAAATCCAGTTGGCCTTGATCGAGAAGATATTGATATTACGGACCAAAATCAAGTCAACCAAAAAATTTTAAATCTAAGACCAGATTTGATCATCAACGCCGCCGCCTATACCGATGTTGATGGCGCGGAAAGTAATCAGGACTTGGCTAACGCCGTTAATGGCACGGCGGTTGGTTATGTGGCGGCGGCGGCTAAGCAGGTCGGCGCGATTTTAGTTCATTACAGCACCGATTACGTTTTTGATGGTCAAAATCAAGCTGGTTATAATGAAGACGACCAGCCAAACTCGATTAATGCTTATGGCCGTTCAAAGTTGTTAGGTGAGGAAGAACTGCAAAAGAACACCGATCAATTTTATTTAATCCGCACAGCCTGGCTGTATGGGCCAAGTGGAAAAAATTTTGTCGACACAATTTTAAGTTTAGCTAAGACCAAAGAAAGTCTTAAGGTGGTTAATGACCAGTTTGGCCGGCCAACTTACACAATTGATTTAGCTCACACAACGAGAAAATTATTAGAAAGCAATTCAGAGTTTGGTATCTATCATTTTACTAATCAAACTAAGCCGGAAGGAATCACTTGGTTTGATTTTGCCAGCGAGGCAATCAAACTATCTGATCTGAAAACGGCAGTCGTGCCTTGTTCAACTAAAGATTTCCCTCGACCAGCGAAGCGGCCAAATTACGGCGTTTTGCAAAATAATAAATCTGTTACTTTACGCAATTGGCAGGAAGCGTTAAAAGATTATTTATCTAAAAAAATATAAATTATTTAAAAAATAAATCTAAATTAAAAAATCGTTATTTTGTTTTGCGTCATGGTCAGGCCGGCAATAATTTGGATAAAGTAATTGTCAGCGAACCGAAAGAAGGCAAGGCCAAATTCGGGTTGACCAGACAGGGGATTGATCAGGTTAAAAAAACTATTCGTCAAAATAAATTTTTGAGTGGCAATTTTATTATTTACCATTCTGATTTTAAAAGAACAACGCAGACAGCAAAATTAGTTAGTAAAACTTTAGGCATTAGAAAAGTTTACAAAACGCCGTTGTTGAGGGAAAGATTTTTTGGTCAACTGAACGGCACGGCCACTAAAAATTTTATTTTAGTTTGGCGAAATGATCAAAAGGACATTAAGCATGGCTACGCTGGCGGTGAAAGCGTTAATGATGTTTTGAGTCGGACAACAAAATTAGTAGCTGATTTAGAAAAGAAATATCAAGATAAAAATATTTTGTTAATTAGCCATGGCGATACGATTGAAATTTTACAGGCTGCTTTTTTAAAAGTTGATTTATTAAAAAGAACAAAGCTAGTCAAACATATTAAAACCGCTGAATTAAGGCAATTGAAATTTAAGTCAGTTGCTTGAAGGTTAGTATTTTATCTGTTATTATCAGAATAGTTAATTTATATATTTTTATTAAATTTATGAGAGGTATTATTTTAGCGGGTGGCAGCGCGACTCGTCTGCGGCCCTGTACCAAAATTGCCAGCAAACAACTGTTGCCGGTTTATAATCGACCGATGATTTATTATCCGCTGAATACTTTAATTAAAGCCGGTATTAAGGAGATTTTGATTATTGTTGCCCCAGAGCGGGCCGGTGATTATCTAAATCTGTTAGGTAGCGGTAAAGAGTTCGGCGTTAAGTTCACTTATGAAATTCAAGATCAGCCAAAAGGTTTGGCCGAGGCTTTTATGATTGGTGAAAATTTTATTGATCAGGAAAGTGTTTGCATGATTTTAGGAGACAATATTTTTGAAGATGATTTTTCAAAAGAAATTATCAATTTTAAAAGCGGCGGCAAGGTGTTTGCTAAAGCTGTGCCCGATCCGGAACGTTTCGGCGTGGTTGAGGTTGATGATAATTTTAAAGCCATCTCGATTGTCGAGAAACCAAAAGAGCCAAAAAGCAACCTAGCCTTAACTGGGCTTTATATCTTTGATTCTCGAGTAGTTGGTTTTGCTAAAGAAGCCAAACCTAGCGCGCGTGGTGAATTAGAAATCACCGAACTGCAAAATCGTTATTTAAAATTAAATGAATTAGAAGTAGTCAAAGTTGAAGGCGAGTGGATTGACGCGGGAACTTTTGATAGTTTGTTGAAAGCTCAAAATTTTGTTAAAGAAAAGATGCAGGATAAAATGGTAATCTAGATAGTTTTATTGGATATTAAGTTTGTAAATGCCTGGTTGATTATTAATCAGGCATTTAAAGTATAAATTTTGCGCTTGATAATCGACAAAAAGTCCATCAAGTCCATCACATTTGTTAATTAAATAATCGTTTTTAGTGTTGCCTGGGGCAGTTTCGGTGATGTGGATTTCATCGTTGATTTGATAAACGAGGTATGGTTTATTAAGCAACCAAATGGCATTTTCAATCGGTTGGCCGTAGCGGTTGATGAAGTTAATTTGGTTGGTGGAAAAATCATAGTCCCAAACATCAAAACCGTTGGAAAAAATAATTTTTTGGTTGCCTGGTTGCCAGAATAATTGCTTGGCTTGGTTTTGTAAAATAATATTATTGGCGATGTCTTGACTGGTAAAGGCTCGCTTTTCAATCACAAATAAATCGTTATTTTTTTGATCAAGCAAATAAAGGTAGTCATTCGGTCCAACTTCAAGATTATATTGTGATAGCGGCGAAAGCTTAATTTTTTCAACTGGATTTTGGTTTTGATTAATTTGGCTATGATTTAAAAAAGTTTCTTCGGCCACCTGACTGATATAAAACAAATCATTTTTGTCAGCTAAAAAATCGGTGATGTGACTGGCAATAATGTCAGTGACTGTATTGTTAATTAAATCAATTTTGTAAATTGTTGATCCGGTCAGTCCGTAAAGGATGGTGCTATTATTTTGGTCAAATTTTAGCTTAGAAAAATTCAGCCGAGTGATGTCAAATAATTCTTTAACCTCTAAGTTGGTTACGTCGATAATTAAATAATTATTAAAGTCGTCGGCTGGTTTTTTAATTAATATTTTTTTACTATCCGGCGACCAACTAACAAAGTCTAAACGATCGTAACTTTTTGAATTTAATGTTTTAACTAATAAATTGGTGCCACCATTGATGTTAAACAATCTCATCTCCTCTTGGCTATTATCTAAAATCTTTGAATAGATTATTTTTTGTTGGTCAGGACTACCAGCTAAGATATTAATTTCGCCCGGTTCAATCAGAATTGGGGCTAATTTTTTGAATAAAACAATGTCAGTTGCAAAAGTACTCATCCCGCTTCTGACGGTTACTTTTTTTGTCCAGTCATAATAGCCATCTTTGCTGACAGTTAATTTGTATTCGTCTGGCAACAAGTGGTTCAATCGAGTTGGGGTTTTTTTGGCGAATTTGTCGTTAAGATAAATATCTGATTTTTTAGGAATTGATTCGACGATTAAAACGCCGGTTTTTTCAATTCGATTCTTTTTAAAATTATAGCGGTAGCCGGTTGCGTATAAGGTTAGAATCGGCACAACTACAAAAAATATAATAAAAAATGTGATATAAATTAGTCTTCTGGTTTTGATCGTCATAAGAATTTTAATTTGTAAAATCCCTTAAAATATAGTATAATCTCAACCACATTGAATAGTTTAACATATTTTATTTTTTTAACCTACTTTTATGAGTAATTATATTATTAATGGCGGTCGGAAGCTAAAGGGAAGCATTACTAGCAATGGTTCAAAAAATGCGGCAGTGGCTTTGCTCCATGCCACTTTACTGAATTATGGTACCACAACTTTAATTAACGTTCCAAGAATTGAAGAAGTCTTTAGGATTATTGAAGTTTTAACTAGTATTGGCGTTGATTTTAAGTGGGCCGGTAAAAATAAATTGGTAATCAAAAGACCAAAAAAGTTTAGTTTGAAAAAAATTAATTATCAATCAGCCATTAAAACTCGAAGCGTTTTATTTTTATTTGGTGCTTTAGCTAATTTTGAAAAATCTTTTTCAATTCCTCAGCCGGGTGGTTGTCGCTTAGGTTCTCGGACCGTTATGCCGCATTTGTTTGCTTTGGAAAATTTTGGGATTAAAATTAAAACTAGTAGTAAATATTACGATGTCAACGCCAGTAATCTACATCCGGCTGCTAATTTAGTGATGTACGAATCCGGTGATACGGTGACTGAAAATGCTATTATCGCTGCTAGCTTGATTACCGGTAAAACAGTCATTAAATTCGCTTCTTCTAATTACATGGTTCAAGATCTCTGTTATTTTTTGCAGGCTTTGGGGGTTAAAATTGATGGTATTGGTTCAACCACATTAACAATTTATGGACAAAGCAGATTAATCAATAAAGATATTACCTATACTATCACCGAAGATCCAATTGAATCAATGTTATTTTTATCAATTGCTGTAGTGACCAATTCATCGATTACCATTAAGCGTTGCCCGATTGATTTTTTGGAATTAGAATTGCTGAAATTAGAAAAAATGGGCTTTAAGTATAAAATTTTAAAAAAGTATAAGGCTAAAAATGGTTTTAGTAATTTAGTTGATATTAAAACCTTTCCCAGTCGGCTTAAAGCGTTGACGGAAAAAATTTATGCGCGACCTTATCCGGGGTTAAATATCGATAATTTACCATTTTTTGTGCCAATTGCTACTCAGGCAAAGGGGAGTACTTTTATTTTCGATTGGGTTTACGAAGAGCGTGCTCTTTATTATGTTGAATTAAATAAACTGGGCACTAACGTTCGTTTGATTGATAGCCATCGAGTTTATGTTGACGGTCCAACTAAATTGAAAGCAGCTGAAATTATTTGTCCACCCTCGTTGCGTAATTCAACCATTATCTTAGTAGCGATGTTGGCAGCTAAGGGTCAATCGTTGTTGCGCAATATTTATTCAATCGAAAGAGGTTATGAGGATTTAACCAATCGGTTGAGTACAATTGGTGCCGATTTAAGAAAAATTGATTAGTTAAAAAAATAAAATAGTTTATGACTCAAAAAAATTTAAAGAGAATTATTTTTGGTTTTTTTACGGTTAATATTTTAATTTTGGTGTTTATTTTTGGTTTTGTTTTTGGTTATCGTAGTCTATTGCCGACTACAAATGTCCAAGCTGGCCAAGTTAAGGATAAAAACGACATTCCCGAATATTTAAGTCAAGATGTTGATTTTAATGAATTTTGGCAGATTTGGAATTATGTTAAAGGTAATTATGTCAAGTCAGATATCCCAGAGACCCAGCTTTTTTATGGTGCTTTAAGCGGGGTGGTGGCATCTTTGGGCGATCCTTATTCGGTTTTTTTTAGTCCGGATATTAATAAACAGTTTGAGGAAGAATTATCTGGTAATTTTGAAGGCATCGGGGCAGAAATCGGTATTAGAGACGATCATTTAGCAGTGATTGCGCCATTACCCAATACGCCAGCAGCTAAGGCTGGCTTGAAAGCCGGTGATTATATTTTAAAAATTGATGATTTAGATGCTACTAACATTTCTTTAGATTTGGCTGTGTCTAAAATTAGAGGTAAAAAAGGAACACCAGTAGTTTTATCGGTTTTCACTGAAGGCGATCAACAACCGCACGATGTAACTATTACTAGAGACAAAATTGAAATTGATAGTGTTAGGTTGGCTGACAGTAAAGGCCAAACAGAAACCGGCAAGCCGCAGTTATTGGATGGCGGCATTGCTTATATTCAATTGTTGTATTTTAACGAAAATACTTTGGCCGATTGGAATAAAACTGTTCAAGAAATTTTAGCTTTAAATCCTAAAGGTATAATTTTAGATTTACGGAATAATCCCGGTGGCTATTTAAGTACCGCCATTGAGGTAGCTGGAGAGTGGGTTGATGGGAAAACTGTGGTTAAAGAGCAATTGCGCGATGGTTCAAAAATTGAACATCGAGCTAACGGTCAAGCTTTATTTGCCGGTATTCCGACGGTGGTGTTGGTTAACGGTGGCAGCGCTTCTGGTTCGGAAATTGTAGCTGGCGCTTTACAAGATTATGGCGTGGCTAAATTGGTTGGTGAAACCACTTTTGGTAAAGGTTCAGTTCAAGATGTTAGAAATTTTTCGGATGGTTCAGCGGTCAAATTGACCATTGCTGAGTGGCTAACGCCGAAAGATCGCAACATTAATCACGCGGGCATTACTCCGGACGTTGAGGTGAAGATGACTCAAGATGACTATAACGCCGGTAAAGATCCGCAGCTAGACAAAGCCATTGAGTCGCTAAAATAGTATGAGTAAAAAAGAAAAATGGGAAATAATTGCACGGGAATATGTTGTTAGCTTATTTCCCATTTTTATGTTAGTAGATGCCTTCAATACTGTTACCAAAAAAATTTTAGGTAAAAGCGTTGATTTAGCTTTGATTTTAGAGAATCATTCATTTGCTGGTGCATGTTTAAATAATAACTGGCAGCAAGTCCATCAATTATTGGTTGGCAGGATTAAAGCTAGTCCAAATTTTTTAAGGAATATTTTTTTTGAGATTGATAAAAAAGGTAAAAGACAAGTTGACTTCACTAAGAAAATTTTTTCTCAAAATTTAAGCAAGGTTAGTAATAGGAAATTAAATTTATTTTATCAGCAGTACTGTCAGTTAAACACTGAGCTTTTTGGGCATGGATTAATGCTACCACTTTTAGATTTTGCCAAATCAACATTTTTGTCTGATGAAATCACAAAATTTCTTAAAAATCGTAATGCCGAAAATTATTTTACTTTATTAACCACGCCGATTAAGCAGACAATGGCCAAAAGGCAAGAAATTGATCTTTATAAAATAATATTGTTGATAGAAAAAAATAGAGAAGTTTATAATTTATTTAGTAATGGTGGTGCTTCTGAGATCGCTGATCAATTGCCGAAATTGAATAAAACCATTTGGCAAAAAATTAATAATCATACAAGAAAATATACTTGGATTTACTATGTCTATGAAGGACCCCCGGCTAATCAAGCTTATTTTATCGATTTAATCAGAGATTATATTAGAAGAGGGGTAAAGGCTAAAAAAGAAATTTTAAAAAATGAACAGGAGTTGAGTAAATTAAAACAAAGTCAGTTAAAAATTTTAAAACGCTTAGAGCCCAATAATTATGAGAGACAAATTATTCTTTTAGGTCGTGATGCAGTTTATTACAAAATGCATCGACGGGAGTTGCAGACTCAGTCATATTATTATTTTGAGCCGGTGCTATCAGAAATTGGTCGACGATTACATTTGACGTTAAGGCAAGTAAGAACAATGCTGCCGATAGAGATAGAATCTAGTTTAATTAGTGGATTGGCTAACACGGAACAAATAAACCAACGCTTAAAGTTAGTTTGTTATATTAGA
This sequence comes from Candidatus Buchananbacteria bacterium, assembly GCA_016930315.1. Lineage (GTDB taxonomy): Bacteria > Patescibacteriota > Patescibacteriia > Buchananbacterales > UBA6539 > JAFGGX01. Next base: position 2,357 of record JAFGGX010000007.1, on the reverse strand, counting down.
GAGAGCCAAAAATTGTCTGTTTTGGTTGGCAAAAAAGCTAATGATTTTACCAAACTGATTAAAGAAAAAAAGATAAATAAAAATATTAAAGAAATCCATGGGACAACCGCTCAAGAGGGAAAAGTTAGTGGCGCGGTGAAGGTTATTAACGCACCGGAAGAAATGTCTAAAATGAATAGAGGAGACATATTGGTCTCTAGTGCAACCAGTCCAAATTTAATGCCAGCTATTCGTCAGGCGGCTGGAATTATTACTGATGAAGGTGGCTTGACGTGTCATGCTGCTATTGTCAGCCGTGAATTTAAGATTCCCTGTGTGGTTGGTACCGGTTTTGCTACCAGGATTTTGAAAGATGGCGACATGGTAGAAGTCGATGCAGATAAAGGGGTCGTTAGAAAAATATGATCAGAAGGAAAATAAAATTAGTTATTTTGGATGGTAATGGAATAATTTTAAGTCGGGGTTATCCTGATACGGTAAAAGCTTTAGCTCAAAAGTTTAAAATATCCGAAGAATTGTTGCATCAGGTTTTGTATAAAAAATATTTTAATCAAGCAGCCGAAAGAAAAATTAGTCAAAAGAAGGCTTGGCAAAAATCAGTAGAAGATTTAAAGTTACCAATCTCTTGGCAAAAGTTAAGAGATTGGCATCTCGGACTTTTAAAAATTAATGAACCGGCTTTTGAGTTTGCTAAAAAAATTAGACGAGAATATAAGACAATTATATTAAGTAAAAATACTAGGTCGCAAATGATTGTGATAAAAAAAAGATTTCCACAAATTTGGAGTAGTTTCGACGCGGTAATTAATACTTGGGAATTAGGTTTACCAAAAGCATCAAAAGCCACAATTCTGTTATTGGCTCAAAGATTTAAAGTTAAGCCAGATGAGATTATTTATGCTGATGATCAGAAAAATAATTTAGTTGAAGCGAAAAAAATGGGAGTTAAGGTTATCTATTATCAAAATTTATCTCAATTTAAAAAAGAATTTTATAAAGTTTTAGAAAAGTAGAAGAGCCGGCACCGCTAGAAAGAGTGTATCTTTCCTTTGGTGCCGGCCTTGAGGGGTCGAATGAGCGTTGGCGTGGCCTAGACGGCCGGTTTCTCGGGGTAGTAGACCTCGCAGGTCATGTCTTCGTGCTCGATGACCTGGACGATTTCTCCCGTCTTGAGGAGGTAATCGATTTTGGTCGAGTCAATCTCACCTTTCTCCACTCCCTGGAGGAAGGGTTCGATCGCGCCGCCGTGCGACGTGATCACGGTGACTCGGGTTTGCTCGAACTCTTCGTTGATCTCGTCGGTGGCGATGCTGATCGAGTGGCCCTGTTCGGCCGCGATGTGCGGGAGCTCATCACAGAACATGCGCTCGACCGAACGCGGATCGTTCGTGTCTTTCTGTTTCTGGACCAGCGCGGCAACTTCTTCGGGGAAGCTGGCGGACGCGGCGTCCAGGTTGGGGAGGGAGATGACGCCCGTGCGCTTACCGAGCAGCCCGTCCATGATCGCGAAGGCGGTCTCGAGGGCGCGCGGCTGGGGGCTGGAGAAGAAGCGGATGTCGTTGATGTTGATGCCCGCGGCTTCGAGTTCGGCCTTCAGCGTCGCGGCCTTCTCTTCCATGGCCTTCAGCGCTTCCGGATTCGCTTTGTTGGCCTTGTGGGCGACGTGGCGGACGTAGAGGTACAGCTTGTCGTTTTCGTGGAGCTGGCTGAGATTCAACATGATTTTTTACCTCAGGCTTTTTCGACCCTAGTAGGGTGGTCTCTGATAAAATCAGTAGACTCTTGAATTTGCCCTAAATGGCGATAAATTACAGAAGCGACTTATCGCCATTTAGGGCAAATTCAACTCAATCTAATTTTAAAGAACATCATAATATAATAGCACAAATAGTTATTTATGTCAATAGTACTACTAATATTTATTTAAAATTAGCCAATATTATCTGATTAATTGACAATTTTACAATTTATTATTGACAATTTTACAATTTTGTTGTATTATCATTAATAATTAGATTAGTCTTAAATAGATTTAAAATATGCTAGAAAAAATTATTAATTCTAAAGTTAGGTTGGCAATTTTGTCTTTATTCTTTACCGATTCTAACAAAGAGTTTTATTTGCAAGAGGTCGTGTCCAAGACCAAACTTGATCAAGCCAATATCCATAAGGAGCTATCTAGCCTAGTCAAGGCTGGAATTTTAGTTGTAAAAAAAACCGGCGCAAAAAAATATTATCAACTTAATTCTAAAAATCCTTTTTTTGCCGGCCTAAAAACTCTTTTTGAAAAATATAATCAACAAACAGTCAAAGATGTTTGGTTTATGCTTGAGGAAATTCCGCCAAAGATTAATCCT
>JAFGGX010000001.1 GCA_016930315.1 Candidatus Buchananbacteria bacterium | reverse complement strand
CTTGTTGATAGGTGCAAGAGGAGTCATCTTCGGTCGCTTCACTGTTATAGTTAGTGGCGGTTGAGTCGGTACAACCTAAAATAGCTGAGGTAGTGGTTGCATTACTAAGATCAGCTGGATCAACTACCACGCTAATAATTTTAGTTGAAGAAACCCAATAACTACCGTCTGAAACCGTCAAAGTAAAAGTGACTTGAGTATTGCTATCGGCTTGGTCTAAATGCCAATAAGCTTGATTGGTATCTGAGTCAGTGAGTTGCCCTAAGTCCGGTAAAACTGCCCATTGGTAAGTTAAATTGTCGGAATCTGCGTCGGAAACAGTTGCATCTAATCTAATAGTTTCGCCCGGGCTAACTTCGGCATCAGAGGCAGTGATAGATGAAATAATTGGCGGCGCATTAAAAGTTTTGTCGGCGCCGGTGTGCAATCCCAAAGCAATCCAATCAAAATTTAAATCAATATCTTGAGCTTGAGAAATAATAATTTTAAAACTATTTACCGTTTTATCGGCCACCAACCAATTGACAAAAATTGGGTTGCTGGAATCACCTAACAAATTGGCGAAAATCTTTGGCACAGTAATAAATGGATTATCAAATACCACCTCAGTACTCGTGGCATTGGCTGGAACGGTAACTGTACCAACCTGATCCTTTGATAAATACAATTTACCACTGACATTAACATCTTTACTAAATGTTACGTCTGATTCAAATCCAGCCTCGCCAATCACATGGATGGTACCATAAAAAGCAGCCGCATTTTCTACCACCAAACTATCGGTACTACTAATGGCTGACTCAACTGTTAAATTACCACTCACCGAACTAGTAGCGCCACCAACTGACAAATTATCAATCTGCGCTTGTTGTTGTTTTAAAACTTCAATAATATAAAATGGCAACTTAGCCACATCAAAACCTTTGGTAGTGCCATCGTCTAAATATAATTCTGGCACAATATTTCGCACCTCTTCGGCAATATAGCCGAAATCCGGACTATTACTGTCTTTCCAAATAAATGATTTTGGTTGCAAGTCAAGAATTCTAGAAGCTTGCAGATCTATCGGCTGAATACTATCTTTATAATCTCTAGAAGATGGGTTAGTACGGGTCAAAATACCACCATTGACATAAACCGTACCATTACCACCCGTCAAAGCTCCAATATAAACGCTACCGGTATTTGTATACAAAGCATAATTAGTTTCACCAGAGTCAGCCGTAAAATAACCGCCATATGTTGTACCATTATTAGAATACCCAGAAGCACGCCCATAAACACCATAATCTGAAATACTAGACGCCTGTCCAATAAAATAGCCACCATAAACAGTACCGTCTCCGCTCGCAGACCGCCCATCACCATAAACGCCATAAGTAAGGTCGCTACCGGTACCAGTACCATACAAACCATAATTAGTTACCGCATCAGCCGCAGAACCATACGCGCCATAATTAGCATAAGCATCCCCAGTAACAACTGCGTTAAGGCCATATTTATAATTACCAAAAGTCGTTCCAATCGCACCAGATATTTCTGCCTTAAAACCAATGTCTGTAATTGTAGCATTACTAGCCCCAGTCACGCTTGCAAAGTTGTCATAAGACCTAACACCAACCAAATCATAGGTACCGCCCGTTATGCTTACCGTATCAAAACCAAAACTACTAACATTGCCTTCAATAATGCTAATATCATTTAAGCCAGTAGTATTTTGAATTTGAGCAACTCCAGCAATACCTCTAATATAGCCAGGAATATTAGTAGCAGTGGTCGGATCTGACAAAGAATAGTAATCCATTGCACTCATATCATGAGAGCCGGTATAAGTCAAGGCGGCACTATAACCATAATAGACAGACGAGCCACTGGCAGTTAAATTTACTACATTACCAAAAGTAGCAGTACCGGCCACATTCAAGTTTGCATCGCTTTCAATGTCCCCCTCAACATACAACTCACCAGCGGTAGTTGCAATATTAGCCGCAGTACAAGCACCATTACAAACTTGCAACAACCCATCAGTAGCATTGGTTTGGGCATCAGAACTGGAAATCACCACCCCACCATAAAAAGTTGAATCACCATTAACATCAAACTTAGAATCAGGGGTAATATCTCCAACCCCAAGATTTCCAGTAACATCAAGGTCGTCAGACAATATAAATATATCTGAACCATTTGACCATTCTAAATATTCTGTGCCAACTCTACCTGTAGAACTCCAACCATCAAAGTAAATATAATCATCATCAGAGCCACTACCCAAATTAACTCCAACACCAGACAACATAACACTAAAAAAGTCCGTACTATTGGAATATCCGGATCCACCAAAAGAAAGGTATGGATATTGTGCACTACCACTTTCGGCCACCGCACCCTTACCCTGAATAGTAAAAATTTGGTCTAAGCCAGTCGCTATAGTTGAACTTTGAGTATCAAACCGCAAAACAGCTGAACTGTAAGGAGAATTTGCACTATCAACAGCTCCATCATCTAACAAAACAAAGTTAGAACTACTTGAACCAAGATAAACATTACCAGTTGTCGTTGCATTACCAGAAGAATCAACTACAAACTGATTACTACTACCAACAGCTAGCACTTGATTGCTGACTGGAGTAGATCCTCCGATACCAACCTCACCAAATTGAGAAAAACCCGGTCCATAAAAATCAGCATTATAGCCAGAAGCATAAACGCCAAAATCTAAATCTTGGCCGCCGTCATAACCTAAAATACCATAAGAAGCATCGCTTGCACTACGGCCATAAACCGCTCCGGTATTAGTTCCAGCATCAGCCCAAATTGTAGCATTGGTGGTTGGATTTACCGAACCAGCAGTTATTTTACCAGTTGTCGTTGCATTACCGTCAACTTTTAAATTAGTTCCAAAATGCCCAGAGCCTTGAGTAAACAATCCAGCAGTTGAAGAAGCATAACCAGCTGATGTTATATTTCCCGCCGTCCAATAATTTCCACTCTCATCAAGATAAGCCATTAATGCCGTATTCGCATTATTAAACTGATATTCTAAACGATTTAAACTGTCATTAGTTCTAAAATGAAAATCTTTAGTATTGCTATTAAATATATTACCACCGAGGTACAATTCAAAATTATCGGAATCATTATAACCTAAATGAACGGCAGTCATATTTATAATGTCAGTAGGAGAAGCAGCACCAACCCTATAATAAGAGCCGTCCCACCAAGAAGTCAGCCCATTAAGATTAAACAATCCTCCCGCTCTAAGATTGCCAGTGGTTGTTGCGTTTCCATCAACGGTTAAATTACTGCCAAAATGTCCAGCACCTTGAGTAAATAATCCAGCAGTTGAAGAAGCATAGCCAGAAACCGTCAAATCATCATCAACATTAATCAAGCCGGCAGCGGTTGATAATATTAAATTCCCAGTCGATTGATAAATTGAACCATCTTCCAATCTTAAAGAGGTATTGCCAATATGCAGACTACCGGTCGTTGTCGCATTACCACTGACATACAAACCATTGCTTAATTCAAACCGATCGGAAGGATTACTCCAAAGAAATGTTTCAGCGCCTTGATCAAAATAAATAGAATCACTATCACCACTCGAAGCATGACCAACATACAAATCATGGCCAATATAAAGTTTGTCGCTGGTAGAAGCATTACCAATTACTTCCAACGGATAACTTGGAGCAATACCAACGCCCAGAGCACCGCCATTGATCTGCAAAGTTGTCGCCCAAGTACTAGTCGCATTCAAACGATCATCAAAGCGCTGGTTAGTCCAATACCAATTAGAACCTTCGGTAATGTCGCTGGTAGTTAGAGTGACCGCCCCGGTCTTAGCATTAACCGAAGTTACTGAGGCAGAATTAAGTAATTCAACCCAATCACCAAGACTAGTCGGGTCGGTGCCTTGCAAAACATAAGTTTTATTTTCATCACTACGCACGGCCACATCACCAGTATCAGCCGAGGTTAAAGCTAACATCGCCGCTTCAGAAGCAACCACATAAGTATTAGTGATTGGTAATGAACCAATCTGAGAAGTAGGTACTTTTCCACTAGCGTCTAACGAAGCTAAACCATTAGCAAACCCTCTCCACTGGCCAGTAATCCGAGAATCAACTCGGTCATCAGTATAATATTTGTTAGCTGAGCCTTCCGAAACGTCATCGGTGCTTAATACTACCACTCCAGACACTCCATTAACCGAAATTACCCCTTCAGTTGGCGTTAATAATTCATGCCAATTGGTCAAAACACTATAGGTGCCATTTAGAATATAAGAGGTGTTAATATCAGTCCGAATGGCCACATCGCCGGTTTCAGCCGAACTCAAAGCCAACATTTCTGCCTCTGAAGAAACTACAAAAGTATTGCTGATCGCCAATGGACTTAACTGCGAATTAGGCACTTTACCGCTGGCATTTAAAGAAGCTAAACCATTAGGCAAAGCCCGCCACTGATCAGTAATTCTGGAGTCAACCAAAGTATTCACACTACTATCAAAACCAGTGCCGGAAACTAGCCCTTCTAATTCCGTTGTGCCGCCAACATGTAAAATACCTTGAGTATAGAAAGCCACCGTACTCGTAACGTAGCCACTAACGGTTAAATTACCACTGAAAGTTGCATTATCATAAACAGTCAGAGCGCCAATGTTAGTGGTGGTAGCATTTAAAACACTAAGCCGAGCCAATGGACCAAATAATTCAGAACCGAATTGCAAACTATCGCCAACAAATAAATCACCGCCGGATCGATCAAGATTAGTAAGACCGCCGTCATTACCAACCAACAAAAATTCACTAGTTGTGGCTCGAGTCGAAGATACTCCACCGGTATATAAATCTAAGTTGCCATTACCGTCCAAGGCCAACAAATAATTAGCCACCGCGGCCGTGGAAGTGGCATTAATCCCATCAACCTGACCGGCATTAAAAGCATACGGTGAAGAAGTTAATTGTTTTCTCGGACTCATTTCACTGTCATAGACTGGACTGGCAGCCGTGCCTCGAATAGTTACCCCCAAATAAAGGGCGTCGGTGTTAAAATCAATAGTTGAGGTAGCAATTGAATTTTGACTGCTATTACCCAACTGCACTGAAAAAATTCCATTAGTTACAGTCACAGTAGTGGTGCCATAGTCTGAAGTGTCACAAGCGCCAATCGCCGTCCACAAACAATTTCCCCCGCTGGCCGCATCGTAAATCACAAACTTAGCATTGTAGGTGCCATCGGTAACCTGATTACCATTGCTGTCGTTAAGTTTACCTTGGTAGTTAATCACATTTGGAATACCGGTAGCGGCCTGAGCCGGACTAAATATATTTAAATTAAAAATAAACACCACTAAAGCCACCAAACCAAAAAGGGTGGTTAAAATAATCCGATTAATTTTAGCAGTGAATTGAGACATTAAACTCTATTATTTTGAAAAAAATAAAAACTCAAAAATGTTAAAACTATTTTGAGTTTATCTGTTGATCCGCTTGCTGACGAAAGTAATTGGTCTGTTTGACCATATTGATAATCTGATCGACTTGTTCTTTGCTGTAATAACGCCAACCCCGACTGTCTTTTTGAGCCTTGGGAATTAATCCCTGTTCTTCCCAACGAATCAAGGTGATTTTGTTGCGATCGATCCGATTCAATATGTCGCAGAGACGGTAGTGTCCGGCAATCATACTTTTTATTTTTATTTTGATTAACTAGATGTACGATTTTTTCGACAAAAAAACGCTTTGACAAAAAGCAAAACGTATTATTTCGAGGCAATAAATTGGCTCGCAGTAAAACTTCAGAATAGTTAGACTGCTTTTGTTTTTGCTTTTTGTTTTTAGTATGTGAAAAGTATCCCACTATTCCACTATACCGTATATTCATCTTAGCATAAAAAAGACAAAAAGTCAATGGTTTTTGGACATTTTTGACCAAATTATTCATTTTAGATTGTGACAAACCTCTTAAACCCATAAATTTTGCTTATTTTCCCCTTTTAACTCGATTTTGACGCAAAAATAAAAGCAGATCTTGCTCAAAGATCCGATAAGTTTTATAGCCAACCTGACTAGCCGGTAATTTGCCAGCAGCAATCCAGCGGTAAACCGTTTTTAGGCCTACCTGCATTATTTTAGCTACTTGTTCCGGCGTTAAAATCCGATAGCTAGACATGCTTTAATTTAAGTCTATTTACCTTAAAATTATACAATATAATATTCTTAATTGTCAAGAACTATTCTTAAAAATATAAAAAAGTAACTAATAGTGAATTTTAGTTACTTAATTGTCCTTATTTGACAAATTTTAATATTGGCCTAATAGATACTTTTTTCGCTTATTTTCAACAAATTTCTCAATTGCATAGCGCAACATGGTCCGAGGCATCTCCTTATAATACTTCCGCAAAAACTGCTCTTCAATATTTTGATCTCGATTGCCCACCTCTCTTAGCATCCAACCAACTGCCTTGTGGATAAGATCATGCTCATCTTGCAATAAAATTTCACTGATTTTAAAAGTGTCCTCAAATTCATGATTACGAATGAAGGCAAAGGTAGACAAAATCGCAATTCGTTTCTCCCATAAATTTTTTGACTTAGCCAATTGATATAAAATGTTTCTGGGCTTATCTAATAAAAAATCGCCTACAATGTTTGGGGCCGACAAATCAACCAAGTCCCAATTATTAATTTTTTTAGTATCTTTTAAATAAAGATTAAAAATTTTCTGCTTATTTTTTTGATCTGATTTTTTATATTGGCCAATCAAAATAAACAAAGCGGTTAAACGATGTTCATGGATCTGACTATTCAATAACTGCTGAATTTCTGAGAGTTTGAGATCAAAAAACTTTTTGGCCAGCTGTCTTTGCGCCGGTACTTTAATACCCAAAAAAATATCCCCATAACCATACTGACCCTTCGCCGTTTTAAAAAAACGCTGCAAAATTACCGCTTGGCTTTTATTAGCCAGTCGGTTAAATTCTTTTTTGATTTCATTAATTGCAGGCATATAGATAATGATAACAAAAAAAATCGACTTTGACGATTTTAAAAAAAGTTACTTTTTACCCCGTTTGTCGTATAATAATTATAAGAAAGGTCGTTTAAATAAAATTTTAAAATTTATGGAAAAACAAAATTGGTCAAATCCAAAAATAATCCTCAGTCTAATCGCTATGTTGCTAATCGCCGGCGTGGTGACAGTTTCAATTTTAAGAGACAGAATCGTTAACCAACAAATCTGGCAAGTTAGTATTACCGGCGAAGGTAAGGTTGCTTACCAGCCCGATATTGCTATTATCAACCTTGGCATTCAAATTGACCGAGCCAAAACGCCCGATTCAGCCATCACCCAGCTTAAGACTAAAATGGATAAAGTGATTGCCTCAATCAAAGCTCTCAACATTGCTGATGATGATATCCAAACTCAAGGCTATTCGGTTTATACTCAATATGACTACGTTGATAATATTTCCACTTTGGCCGGTTACAACGCCAATCAACAGTTGATTGTTAAAGTTAAAAACCTCCAACCCGATTCCGACATTATCGCTAATCTTGTTAGCCAAGCAACCAAAGCCGGCGTTAACCAAATCAACGGTATTAGTTTTGACGCTTCTAATCTAGAGCAACTCAAACAAGCTGCCCGCCTTAAAGCGATTGCCGACGCCAGACAAAAAGCTGATACTTTAGCTCAAGCCGCTGGGATTAAATTAGGCAAAGTGGTTGGCTGGTGGGACAATATTGTTCAAGCCCCAGGGCCGATTCAATATTATGCTGATGGTAAAGGCGGTTTGGGTATGGGTGGCGGCCAAACAGTCAACACCTCAATTCCAAGCGGCGGTAATGAAATTATTGTTGATGTAAATCTTAATTACCAAGTGAAATAAAAATTAAAAAACAGCGACTACCAATTTTTGAGTTTGCTGTTTTTTAATAATCTAATTTTTATTTTTTTTGATAAATATAAACAAAGAGAAAAAATAAATACCCAAAATAACTAAAATTGAAATTAATTGACTAATGAGACCTTCGCTAATTTTTGGAAAAAATAAATTGAAACCAACGATACTAAAAAAATTAAAATTTTGATCGCTAAATTTAAAGAAACTATAAATAATTAACAAAAAAATATGAATAATAGATGAAACAACAAAAAGCGAAAAAAGAGCAGCCAGAAATGGATTTTTAGGAGTCATATTTAAAAATTTTGACTTTGATTAAAACTTGACTTCCACTTAACCAAAAGATGAGAAAATAAAATTGGCAAAAAGAAAGTAAAAAAGATGCTGGAAGCAACAATAATTGAATACAAATCACTGCCGATTAGTTGATTATCAAAAAGAATTTTAATAATAATAATGCTGGTACTAAATCGAACCGACAAACCCAAACCTAACAAAGCTGCGCCTTTAGTTCCTAATTCTTTTTTACCCATCAATAAACTACCAATGATTTTTAACCCCCCGGAAATTAATACCACCAACAAAACCAAACCAAATGAATTAACTAAATAATGAATATTCATTGCGCTACCAACCCACAAAAAAAATAACGGCGTAAAAAAGCCGTAGGCAATAATTCTAATCTCATCTTTAATTAAATCCAAATGTCGTGCCGGTAAAAAGTTTTTAAACGCAATTCCGGCCAACAACGCCGCCAGTGGCTCGGAGTCGGCATAATGACCAATACCGACAAAAATAAAAAAAACAAACATCGCTAACAAAAATAAACTTTCACTTTTCAACTGGGCAAAATGTTTACCTTCTTTTCTAAACAAAATCATGGCAAAAATCATTATAAACAACAACGCCAATGAACTGAGAATCAAAATTATATTATGTTGACCCTGCAAACCGGTTAAAGCTACTACTGCGATTAACATGGCCACTTCAATAATATCGTCCATCGTGCCAATGCCAATAATCGACTGACCTAACCTGGTATTAATCATTTTAAATTCGTCTAAAATCGGCACTAAAATTCCTTCACCGACTGTGGCGAAACTCAAAGCCACCAAAAAAGAAACCAGCCAGCTGTAAGAAAAAACAAAATGGATTAATAATGCGCCAAAAATTGCTTCAAACGAAATAATAAAAAAAGTTGACCGGAAAATAAAACCACTTTTACTTTTTAGCTGATCTAGGTCAATTTCCAAGCCGATAATAAAAAGCAACAAATACATCCCCAGCTGCGCCAAAAAATTAAAAGTGTTAGAGTTAGTAATACCGCTAAATGGATTGTTAAAGGCCAGCCCCACCCCTAAAATCAAAGCGCCAAAAATCCAAGGAATTTTTACTTTTTCTAACAATCTTCCAACCAAAAAAGTAAAAATAAAAACAATAGCGATAAATAAAAAAATATTGCTGCTCATATATTTAATTAATAACTATTTTATAGTATAGCACTTTCAAATTAAGTGTTAAAGCCAAAAAAATAGAAGCCTTGAAGCTTCTTTTTATTTTTATTTAAATTATAACTACTTGATTATCTTGCGCTTCAATAAACTCGACCAAGCCGCTTGCAAAATAAAAATCACTATCCCAACCAAAACAATCACTGGACCGGTTGGTGAATCCAAATAATAAGAAACAACAAGACCGATTAGCACAATCAATTCGGCAAAAATAATACTTCTAATTACAAAAGACTTAAATGATTTGGCCGATAACCGGGCCACCGCCACGGGAATAATCAATAACCCGCTGACTAAAATAATCCCTAAAATTTTTATACCCAAAACCACCGTGGCTGACAATAACATGTACAAAACCGGCTGTAAAATATGAGTTTTATAACCGGAAATCTCAGCTGTCTCCGAGTCCAAAGCTAATAAAATAAATGCCTTAAAATAACGCCAAACAATTAAATAAATTAATACCGAAGCCAGCCCAATCAACCATAATTCACTAAGGCCCACGCTTAAAATATTACCAAATAAAAAACTAATCAACTCGGGTTGATAACCACTTTTAAAGCTGATCAAAATTAAACCCAACGACATGCCGCCGGTAAAAATAATGCCAATCGTAGTATCAGAAGCAAACTGATATTTTTTTTCAACCAAATAAATAATTAGAGCAAAAACCAGACTGGCAAGCAAAGCAACAATCAACGGGTTAAATGATAATAAAAGACCCAAAGCAATTCCACCTAAAGACGCGTGAGCAATCCCGTCGGCAAAAAAAGTCATTTTTTTTAACATCACAAACACACCCAACAACGCCAACAGCGCCGCTAAAATAATTCCGGCAATCAGCGCCCGTTGCATAAAAGGAAATTGAAAAATTGATAAATCCATATCTAATGTAAATGAGAATGAGGCGTTAATTTAACTTTTTGACCATAAAGTTTTTCCATCACTTCTTTGGTCACCACTTCTTTGGGATGGCCGAAACAAAATAAATCACGATTCAAGCACAAAACTTGGCTGGCAAAGCCATAAACCATGTTGACTTCATGAGAAATCATCAAAATCGTCATGGCGTGGCGCTTATTTTGATGTTCAATAATTTGATAAAAATCGTGCTCACCTTCCAAATCAATGCCGGCGGTTGGCTCATCAAGCAGCAAAAGTTTCGGTTCGTTAAGCAAAGCGCGGGCAATTAAAACTCGCTGCAATTGACCGCCGGATAATTGGCCCAGCAACTTATCTTGCTGCTTGTCCATATCCACTTCCGTTAAAACAAAATTAATTCGTTTTTTATTTTTTTTGTCTGAACTAAAATTCAAAAATTCGCCAACAGTCAATGGAAAGCCCTTGTCAAAGCTAAACCGCTGGGGCACATACCCAATCTGTTTATAATTCTCCCGGACTTTCTGGCCAAAAACCTTTACTTCGCCTTGGTAATCAATCAAATCTAAAATCGCTTTAAACAAGGTACTTTTGCCCGAACCATTGGGTCCGATGATCGCCACTAATTCTCCTTTTTTTACCGCAAAACTTAAATCATTAAGAATTTTTTGCCCACCAAAATCGACACTTAAGTTTTTAACTTCTAAAATATCATCAACCATAATTATTGATTAAAAGCATCGTGAATAGTCTCAACATTATATTTGATTAAATCGACATAACTTTGCCGGCTATCCAGTCCACCAATTGGATCGAGGATCATCATCTTTAAGCCCAGATCATTCACAAACGACTTAATCACTTCCGAAGAAAGCTGCGGTTCGGTAAAAATTACTTCCACCCCGCTGGCTTGAGTGGTTTGATACAGGCTTTGCAGATATTTTGGGCTCGGTTCTTGGCCCGGCTGAGGTTCAAAAATCCCAGCGATTTTTAAACCAAACTCATCGGCAAAATAAGCCCAAGACTCATGAAAAACCACTAAATCATTAATTTGACCGGATTGCAAGATTGCTAAACTCTGGCTTTTCAAATCATCCAAAGCTTGCTGATAATTTTTTAAATTATCTTTAAAGTTTTGGGCGTGAATTGGATCTATAATTGTTAACTGGTCGACCACAGTTTGAGCAATAATTTTAGCATTATCGGTTGACAGCCAATAATGCGGATCTAAATCACTATCTGAATGATCATGATGATCTTCATGGTCGCCTTCATGATTCTCGGATTCGTCTTCAAGGCTGGGAATATTTTCACTGCCAAAAGTCTGCAGCTTAATATTATTATCAACCGTAATTAATTTTAAATCAGGCAAGCTATTGAATAAAGGGCTAATCCATTCATCCAAGCCATGACCAACGGCAAAAACTGCTCTGGCATTTTGCAGACTTTTAATATCTGACGGGCGTAATTCAAAGGTGTGTGGACTGGCACCCGGCGGCAAAACAGTAACTACGTTGATATAAGGCTGACCGATATTTTTAACAATATCGGCGATTGGAAAAATGGTAGCGGCCACCGTCAACTGATCGGTAGATTGCTTGGCCGGTTTATTTTGCACCAAAGCCAAACCGACAATAACTGCCAAACCTAATAAAATGACGATGACAATAGTTGCTAATAAAGATTTTTTCATAAAAAATAATTAATGATTAAGCGCATTTTTTACACAAACCAGACAGCAAAACTTGGTGACTAATCTGGCTAAATTTTTTTAAACGGGAAAAATCGTGATGACAAGGTACGCATTCAATCAAGCCGCAATGCCGGCAAACAATGTGATGATGAGCGACGTTGCTGACATAATAATATCTTTGACCCTTAATTTCATCGCTAAAAATCATCTGCAACTCGGCCAATAAATCCAAACTCCGATAGATTGAAGTCAAATCGTGTTTTTGGCCGATGGCTTGATAAATCATTTTGGCATTAGCCGGCTGGTGCCGTTTGGCTAAGTATTGATAAACAGCCAGCCGTGGTTTGGTTAATTTATAGCCATTGGCTGTTAACCGGTTGATTATTTTATCCATACAAAAAATAACTTAACATAAATTAAAAACAATTGCAAATCATTTGCAATTAACTATTATCATAAATAAACTTATACAAAAATTGACTAGCCCAAATAATAGTACTAAAATAGAATTAATATGACTGAAAAAAATGAAGGACAAAAAATCGAAATAGAGCAAACGGCCGAAATAAGTAGACTAAAAAATTTAATAGATGAGTGTAGAGATGTTGACTATGAAAAAACTTACAACCGCTGCAATGAATTTGCTTTATCGTTACAAAAAAAATATGGAAGAGAGGAAGCAGGCAAATATCAACTATTTCATGTTTTATTATTGAGTTCGCCTAAAGATAAAAAACCATATTTTGATTTTGAGGGTGAAGATTCAATTAAGGATTTCATCGAAAATTTAAATCAAGAAATAGTTGGCGAACAAGAATAAAAACCAACCAAAAAATCGCCTGTTCGGCGATTTTTTGTTGTCTTTTAAACGCTAAAAAAATTTAGGCTTTTTGGACTTGAACAGCGGCTGGACCTTTTGGAGTATCGTTGACTTCAAAAGTCACTTTGTCGCCTTCAGCTAATTCGCTGAAAGAAACGCCGACTACTTCGTTCGCGTGGAAGAAGTAATCTTTGCCACCATCATCTGGGGTAATAAAACCGAAATTCTTATCGGTCAATTTTTTGATTGTACCTTGCATGGATGTAGAAAGAAAGTGAATTAATGCGTAGTTAGGCAGAAATTCGACTTAATTTCTACTTGAACTTACGATTAGCATAGGTAATATTTAGGTGTAAAAAAGACTCGCAGTAAAGGAGCCATTTAACTATCTAAATTACTAGTCTAATGCTACTTGACTATAGGATAGCACATATAACTTTTTTTGTCAACTAAATAAACGCTAAATTTTATCCTTGACATTATACCAAAAAGTTGATAAATTAATACGTTGTTGTTATGTTTACCGAGCTCTTTTCAAGGAGAAGCACCAATGAAAAATCTGTCTTTGTTCCTGTCTTTGTTGATGTTGAGCTGGACCACTCTCAGCCTAGCCCAGCAGCCACCACTGGTACCAGACTACCAAGTCATCTACTGCGGAGGCAACGATCAAAACTCCTACACCCCAAAACTCTCTGACCGAGCGGCAGTCTGGGTAAAGGTTACCGGGCAGCACCCAGCCGTCAAAGAACAAATCGTCGCCTACGATCTGAAAACCAAATCAGTCGTCAACCTGACCGCGCCTACGAAATTCCTAGCTCTATGGGCTCTCTCTGGTTCAAGATGTTTTTGGAGTCAGCCTAATGGCACCATTGCCGGA
This sequence comes from Candidatus Buchananbacteria bacterium, assembly GCA_016930315.1. Taxonomy (GTDB): domain Bacteria; phylum Patescibacteriota; class Patescibacteriia; order Buchananbacterales; family UBA6539; genus JAFGGX01. Next base: position 26,381 of record JAFGGX010000001.1, on the reverse strand, counting down.
TCCACAATTTGGCAATATGATTTCGAAACTGGGCTGAGCAAGTCGATTGCTACTACCACCAATTACTTGGCTGGTGTCAGCGTTGACGGCGATCGCTTACTTTGGTCAGAAAACACGGCCAACGGCTTAGTCAACTTGAATATCATCGACTTGACAACTGGACAAAATCAACCGATCAAACAGAACATTCTGTCCAGTCAACCGAACCTAAGCTATCCGTGGGTTGTCTATTCGGCTAACCCTGATCGGCTTGAAAACGATGAAGACATTTTCTTGCTCAACCTCACCACCGACCAAGTAACCAGAATTACCAACACCTCGGAGCTCGAAACGGCTTTTAGTACGGATGGTAGATGGGTTACGTGGGTGAACTTTTACGACTCGAGCGTATCACTCTACAACATCGATGACGAAACAAGTCAAACGTTCCAAGAAGTTTATTACCCCGGGATAGAGCCAATCTTAAATCAAGACAGGCTCATCTACGAGGATAAACATGGAACAATCCACATCATCAACCTAACCACCAACGCAAGTCAATTGATCTCATCGGCCGTTTCAGGCCTGGGTTGGTGTCGGCTAGGACGAATTGATGTCTGTGGAGACATGATGGTTTCCGAGATAAGCCACCTGCCAGACGGCGAACAATTCAGCCACAACGATATCTGTCTGATCAACCTGAAGCCAACGCCAAGTGGTTGGTTCATTCACTAAAAGGAGAGGAGTGAATTGAACCTTATTCAATACCGCCCCGAGACGAAGAGTCGAGGGGCGGAAACTTTTTATAACTTTATATTCAAATAATTGCTACAATCCGACATTCAACCACCTTGTCTTTCAACTTAATCAAAACAATGTCGCCAATTTGATGATTAATAATGGCCGAACCAATCGGCGATTGATAAGAAATTACTCCTTGGGTTGGATTGGTTTCGGTTGAACCAAGCAACAAATAAGTTTGTTCCAAACCATCAATTTCAATTGTAACCCGATTACCAATTTGGACGCTGTTAACATTATCAACGGGCTTAATAATTTTTGCCTGTTTGATTTGTTGTTCTAATTCCAAAATTTTTTGATTAATCCCACGCAACTTACCCTTAGCCATTTGATAAGCAGCATTTTCCGAAAAATCTCCCAATTCAGCTAGCCGTTGCACTTCGGCAATCGCTTTGGGCTGACTAAAATTTTTAAGTTTATCTAACTGATTTTTAAATTGATCAAATTTTTCTTGGGTTAGATATTGATCAAATTTTTGATTGGAATATTTTCCCGGTTTTCTAATTGGAACGCGCATTGGTTTATTTAAAATTAATATAAAAATTATACCATAAAACAACTCAAACAGATTTGACGGCAAAGGCTTTATATGAGAAGTTTAAAGGGCTGAAAGCTCTTTGTCAATTGAGCTAAATCAAATCCAGACTGGAGGTGATTGATTGTGTCTCACGCCAAGATAAAAAGTCTAGAAGTACTTTTGATTCACCCGTCACGTTACGACAATTCAGGATTTGTCGAAATGTACTTAGACGGGGTAATTCCCTGTGGCACGCTCAGGCTGTTGTCTGAATTAACCCAACAAGCGTTTCGACGAAAACCGTTCGCCTCGTTGACCACCAGAGTGTCAATGTATGAGGACGCAATCTGTCGCCAACACAAGCAGTTTTGCAATAGAGTCGAAAGAAAAAGACGACCCGGAGAGAAACTGATTGTCTGCTTGGTTGCAGTTCAAACCAACCAGATGCCACGAGCTCAAAATCTGGCCGACTACGCCAAAAAACATGGTGCCCATGTTTTTATCGGTGGTTCACATATCACCGCTAGCATCAACACCCTATTCAAGGGTATTGGCGTTACCGATCCAGCCAGAGCACGTGAAGACATTCCCTGTCCTCACAGGATGCCACCGGAAATCAAAAAGATGATCGATGACCCCAAAATCACTGTTGTGCATGGTGAAGTCGATCACGAAAACTGGTGGTACAAAATCCTACGGGATTATTTGACCGGAGAAATCAAACCATACTACGAGTGTGGTTCACCAACCGAACTCCAAGCAATGCAAACCGCCTACCCCCGAGATTACTTGGATGATTTTGTAGCCGCAGTTGTTTCGATAGATGACAGCCGAGGCTGCCCCTACCGATGCAAATTCTGCGCATCAATTAACTCCCACGGCCGAAAGGTACGTTGTCGTAATGTCGAAGATATTGTGAGCTGGATTAAACGACAATGTATCTCCTACGGCAAGGAGATCACCGTCCTTTTTGCCTCCGACAACATCGCCAGAAACAAAAACTGGCGCGAATTGTTCGAACAACTCCGCCAACTCAAAAGGCGAGGATATCGATTTACCCTTTGGGCCGAAGCCGACGTTACTTGTAACACCGGCGATAAGCAAAAAGGATTTATCGAAGCCTTTGCTAAAGCTGGTGGGAAAGGACTATTTTTTGGCATCGAATCAATGAACCCAGCCAACCTGTTAGACGCCGGCAAAAGGCAAAACAACATCGATAACCTCAAGAAGCTTTTTGCTCAATGCCACCAATACGGCATCAGTGTTGAAGGCGGCTACGTCATTGGTTTTCCTCACGACTCGGTTGAATCCATCAAACGAGATGTCGATGCTCTTATCCAAGCTGGAGCAGACACGGTTTCGTTTTTTGTTCTCACCGTCTTGCCCGGGTCAGAGGACCATGTCAGGGCAGTTTTTACCGGCATGCAACTTTCACCAGATCTCAACGATTACGACACAATGCATCCGGTATTTAAACACCCAAACATGAGTGGCCAAGAATGGATTACGGCTTTTAACCAGGCCGTTAAACGCTTCTACCGGCCAGAAAACCTAGTCAGAATCATTAGTCGATTCACCACGCCAGAAAATCGTTTGCGAATAGCCCAAAAGATTATCTGGTATCGGTGGTCGTACTTCACCGAAAACTCCCACCCCATGGTCGCTGGCCTCTACAGAGTCCGTTCTCTGAAAAACTTGCGACCGGGCACAACCATTTCTTTGCCGAAGTTTATACTCTCCGAAATCTACAGACATTGCAGATACCTCGGCAAAGGATTAACTGAATTTCGAATTATACAACGCGCCTACACTCAAGCAGAATTCGAAATTCAATGCCGCACCAACCCTCAACTCAGAAAACAAAAAAAGCCAATTGAACTAACCCCAAGCGGGATAGCAACTTGGCTAAAACGCACCTTCACCGGACCAATGGACAACATTTGGCTCAACCAACACTGGGAAAAGTATGTCTCGAAGAAATGGGGTTTACTTAATCCATGTGAATCTTTGCATCCCAAAACGTGGATGCATGCCACTACCGAAGTGGTATATGCCTTACGGTTTGGCACCAGATTTTTCCGAGACTGTGTTTTCGGAACTGAAAAGTCAAACTAAATAGCCGGGACCTTGGTTCCGGCCTTTTTTTAATCAAAAAATCCCAAAAAATTAATTCAGGATTTTTTCTGGCTTTAGTGTTTTATCTAAATCGCGCCTGACCACTGGTTGATGGACGACGTCTTTGATTACGACGACTGTGATTAGGAAACTGGCTTAAAAAATTATCTCTTTTTGTTGGTGGGCGGCGGCGTCGACTATTATTTTGACTGCTTTGAGCGTTTGATCTAGAAGAAAAATGATGTGGTTGATCAATAGCCGATTGAGTTCTTTTAACCTGAGGTAAGTTTGGTAAAGCTGAGACCGGCAATGGTTTGCGAATCAACCGTTCAATGTCGCGCACTTCGCGACGTTCATTAGGCATAGCAAAAGTAATTGCATGACCAGAAGCGCTGGCCCGAGCCGTTCGACCAATTCGGTGAACATAGTCGTCAGTCGATGCCGGCAAATCAAAATTAATCACGAGCTCAATTCCCACCACATCAATCCCGCGCGAAGCAATATCAGTAGCAGCTAAAACCCGATAACGACCGGACTTAAAGCCTTCCAGTGCTTCTTTTCTTTGACCCAAAGACCGATTGGAATGAATTTCGCTAGCCGTGACCCCAAAATTACGCACTTGCTGGGCTACTTTTTTAGCGCCATATTTAGTTCGAGTAAAAACCAAAGCTGAGCCGCGATGCTGTTCTAAAATCTTTTGCAGTAAATGAATTTTTTGTTCTTTTTGAACAATAAAAAGTTCCATCGTTACTTTAGATGCCGTAGTACCGGTCGGAGCAATTTCTACCGGAGTAGGCAATTGCATGTAACTCGAAGCAATCTTCATAATTTCCGGCGGCATGGTAGCCGAAAAAAGCATCATCTGACGTTGAGGCGGTAACGCTTCTAAAATCTTTTTAATTTGTGGCAAAAAACCCATATCCAACATTCGGTCGGCTTCATCAAAAACCACAACACCGGTGTTATTTAGTCTGACGGTTTTTTCACCTAAATGATCAATTAGCCGGCCAGGGGTAGCAATTAAAACATGGGGATTTTTTCTTAAGGCTTGTTTTTGTAAATACATCGAAGCGCCGCCGATTAATACAGCGGTTTTTAAACCAATGCCACGGCCAAGCTTGGCTAAAACTTCATCAACCTGCAAGGCCAGTTCACGAGTTGGTAAAACTACCAACCCTTGTTTTTTAATTTGGGCTAAACGTTGGATTAACGGGATACCAAATGCCAAGGTTTTACCGGTTCCAGTTTGGGCAATTCCAATGATATCTTTGCCAGTAACGGCAATCGGAATCGCTTGAGCCTGAATAGCGGTTGGAGTAGTAAAATTTAACTTGGCTAAAATTTCTAACAATGACGGAGCAATGCCCAAACCATTAAAACCAGCCGTTACTTTCGATTGCGACATAAAAATATAAAAATATTAAAATATTAAATTAACTATTTGTGACTACTGTGGCGCGGTAACCAATCCATTAAGCGTTTACGGTGCTTGTCAAGCGACCATAGCTTAGAATCTTTAAACAATCTGGGGTTAGCAGCCTCAAAATCTTTAAGATCTTGGATAGTAACTTGAGAAAAATTTTCAGGAATACCCTGATTATAAAATTCAAGAAAAGCCTCGCGGGTTACCAGGTCTTGATTAGCTTGTAGCTCTTTATCAATCTTTTTAGTCATGGGTCTTAAGTATCGCATAAATAACAAAAAAAGTCAAGTTTTCTTGATCTTTTTCTAATTATAAAAAATATGGCTAGCAATAATTTTTTAAAAAAATTAAACTGAATTACCGGCGATAAAGCCCGTGGTCCAGCACAATTGTAATGAATAACCGCCAGATGGCCGGCTGATATGTAATAAATCACCAATGATATACAAATTATTACATAATTTTGAGCGCATGGTTTTGATTTCAATCTCGGTTAAAGGTACACCGCCATCGCTAATCACGGCTCGATTGTAGCCCATCAGACCGGTAATTTCTACCGGTAAAGCTTTTAACAAATTTACAATTATTTTGCGCTGATCTTTGGTCAGGCTGTTAATTTTTATTTCCGGATCAATTTTTATTAAACTCAAAATAACATTGCCAGTGCCTTTAGGGGTAATTAATTTAATAGCATTTTTTAAAGTCTTATTTTTATTTTGATCAAATATGCCGGTAATGTGTTTATCTAAACCGCCCAAATCAAAATCGGGGAAAGTGTCAATTGTAGCGGTAACTTCACCGGCCTGCAAAAAATCGGCCACTCGACCGGCGGCATTTAAAATTAATGGGCCGGACAAACCAAAATGGGTTAACAAGACATTGCCTTTTAAACTTAAACTCTTTTTACTATCAACAAAAAAATTAATTTTAATATTTGGCAAAGTTACTCCGGCTAATTGTTTAACCCAATTATCTTTAACCGCCAACGGCACCACGGTTGGAGTCGGTTTAATTATTTTGTGCCCAAGATTTTTAAGCCAAACAAAGCCATCCCCGGTTGATCCGGTTTCGGGATGGCTTTTGCCGCCAGTCGCTAAAATATAGTTTTTGGCAACAAACTCTTTTTCACCCACAATAATTTTTTCGATTCGACTGTTTTTGATTACAAATTTATCAACTTTAGAATTGGCTAATATTTTGACCTGCCCTTGTTTTAAATATTTTTCTAAAACCTTAAAAACATCCAACGCGCTTTCAGTTTTTGGAAAGGCGCGCTTATTTTCTTTAACGACCAAAGGTAACCCGCGTTTTTGAAAAAATTCAAAAGTGTCAGCAACTCCAAATTGAGCAAAAGCTGAAAATAAAAATTTAGCTGCCGATCCATATTTAGCCAACAACAAATGAATGTTTTCTTCGGCATTGGTAATATTACAATGGCCAGCACCGGTGATTTTTAATTTTTCACCTAAATTTTTATTTTTTTCCAATAACAAAACTCGTTTACCGTTTTCGGCTGCTCGGCCGGCTGCCATCATCCCGGCTGCTCCGCCGCCAATTACAATTACATCATATTGATCGCCATCTTTCATATATTTATTCTATCAAAAAATCACCCAAATCGCATATTATTCATAAAAAAGGATTGGGTGACTTCTTTATCTGACAACCACTAATTATAATATCTCTTTTTAAATTCTTCTTCATTGCCAAATTCCGAAAAATTTTGTTCAATTTGATGGGCCTGAATTCTTAACCCCGGCTTAGCTTGATGCATTACCCCACACCAATATTTTTCGGTTCGGTTGGCAATCGCTTTTAAATATTCAACCAAGCCATTAGCATAGCCACAATACATGCAGCCGATTTTTTCAAACGGATTCAAATATTGCAAACGGTTACGATCTAAAACTACAATATATTCTGAACGTTTAAATTTTTTAATGCCATAAAGAGGAAAACAAACTTGATGATAAATTTCGGCCACTAAATCCAAAGCTAACATAAAAGGCAATATGCCCCAAATAAACGGCATCGAAATTAAATGGCCTAAAAATCTTTTTTTATAATATTTTTTATAATCCATATGTTTGACATAACTGTTTTATCAAAAAAGACTGCCTCAAATTTTAGAGAAAGTCTCAATTGACAAACATTTTTCTAATGCCAAAATGGTATCACAAACTTGGCTATTTGTCTAGCCTAGCCGCTTGCCCTGATCATCCAATATATGAATAATACCCATCGGACAGCTGCCGGCCGCCAACAAATTTTCAGCCAGTTCAAAATCAGAGATGTCCAAAACATTAGTATCACCTTTTTTGGTCGATCGCTTCAGCAAAGCCTTGCCGTCTTTTTCAATTATTTCCCAATAATCAGACGCGTATTCTGCACAAGAATTACAGCCGATACAATCACGACGAAAGTGAACAATTTTAGGCATTGGTTTTAGCAATTAACTTAAACAACTTATCGTTTTTATAAATTTTTTGATCCAGTGGCAAAGTAATTAAATCACCCTTGATTGCTTGGCTGGATTTTTCGCCATCAACATATAAACTTTTTACCTTGCCTTGAATCACACCACAACTTGGTCCAGAAATAATATATTCATCACTCAATTTCAATCCACCGGTGTCGAGTTTAAATTCTCCAATTTTTACTTTTGGAAAATATTTCTTGGCCCGACCAATGTAAGTTTTTTCTACCTTGGCCTGCGATCCATAAACGCCGCTCCATTCGCCAAGTTGCTTGCCCAAATAATAACCACCATGCCAAAAGCCTCGATTAAAAACTTTTTCTAAATCTTTAATCCAACCATCAATTTTTTTCTGAGAATATTTTTTGTTTAAAATACTATCCAACGCCTCACGATAAGTTTTGGTGACGGTATAAACATAATCAGCCGACCGACCCCGACCTTCTAATTTAAAAACGCTCACCCCCGCATCAACCAACTGATCCAAAAAACCAATTGTACACAAATCCTTGGGCGACATAATATATTTGTTATCAATTTGCAATTCAGTGCCAGTTTCTTCATCAATCACTTTGTAAGAGCGCCGACAGTTTTGCAGACAAGCTCCCCGATTAGCTGAACTGTTAGAGGTAGCTAAACTCATATAACACTTACCGGAAATTGCCACACACAAAGCGCCGTGAGCAAACAGTTCGATTTTTACCAATTCACCTTTTGGTCCGCGGACATCTTGCTCAATAATCTGACGATTAATTTCTTGAATTTGTTTTAGAGTTAATTCACGGGCCAAAACTACCACGTCGGCAAACTGAGCAAAAAATTTCACCGCTTCTATGTTGGTGACGTTTAATTGGGTAGAGATATGAACTTCCAAATCAATCGAGTGGGCATATTGAATAGCAGCAATGTCGCTGGCGATAATTGCCGTGACTCCAGCGGCTTTGGCCGCATCACAAATTTGTTTCATTAATTTCAAGTCGTGGTCATACAAAATAGTATTAACCGTCAAATAAGTTTTAACCCGAGCTTTTTTACACTTTTTGACCACCTCTTGCAAATCAGTAATTTTAAAATTATTAGCCGCTTTAGCCCGCATATTCAGCTGCTCAATACCAAAGTAGACCGAGTTTGCCCCAGCCTGTAAAGCCGCCGTTAAAGATTCAAACGAACCAGCCGGCACCATAATTTCTAACTTGGTATTTTTCATAAATATAAGTATACATTAATAATAATATTTAGCAAAAATATCAAAAAACCGTCCTTTCAGACGGTTTTAGCCATTAAACCAAAATTAACTAAATTTCTCCAACGGCAATTTTACGTAAATCACTATTAGTAATGCCTAGAGACAAAAAACGCATAATTTTGTAAGCTTCATCACCATTTTTTAAATAATATCTTTTTCCATCTTTTGGATTTATATACCAAGCTTCACCGTTTTGCTCAACTTGCAATAAAATCCTACCTCTCAATCTATTAACTAAAGCTTGATCTCCGAGTGAATCGTCCCCTTCTGTTGGTATTTTTGCCAAGTCAGAATCTTTGATACCTAAACCAAATTTTCTCAGCATCTGATAAGCAGTCGCACCATCTTTCATATAATATTTTTTAAGAGAGTTTGGATCAACATACCATGCCTCACCATGCTCTTGAACCTGCAATAAAATATTACCTTTTAACCTACTAGTCAGGGAGCTGTCTATCTTTTTTACTAGGGCTTTTTCTGCGTCAGACCAAGTAGACGTAAAACTAGAAGAGCTCGGCGTGGAACCGGCAGTGTTGGTATTAGAAGAGCTTGGTGTGGAATTAACAGTCCCAAAATTACTAAAATATAATTCAGCATTCACCGTATCTAATCCAAGCATCGTTAAAGCCCTATAGGCAGTAAAATCAAAATCCCACACATTGCCAGTTAATTCCGGTAATAAATTTACCGCTTTAGTTGATAAATTATACAAATAATAAGCTGGCTCACCTTGACTATCTACCCTGAATATCAGTCCACCATTTTTAACAGATACAAAGGCATAATTCGACCCGTTATTTTTACCAGCGAATTTCTCAAGATAAGATAAATCAATGGCGGAACTAATCCCAGTTACTAAATCATAGGTTTTAAATACGCTTTCTACTCCCGTAGAATCATTATAATATAACTTGCCATTATCAACGGCTAAAAAATAAACTTGTCTACCCATCAACTGCTTAATTCCTTTGGTTGATAAATCTAACTGCTGAATAAAACCAGCACTATACACTACCTTATCGCCAGCAAAATCAAAACCGCATCCATATGGTGAAAAAACTCCCTGACCATCAGCTTTATATTTTGTCGTTAACGAACCGGAGTCAGCGTTGTAAATATAAACTCTTTTATCATATTCTTCTCCTTCTCCCTTTGTCTGATAAAAAAACCAAACGTCTGAACCATTAACATCGAAACAACCAAAATCGCCTACCTTACTTCCAGTCAAAGATTGATTGATAAGGTCGCTTTCGGTAAAAATTTTAACGATCTTCTTTTGTCTGATATCATAAATATTTAGAGATGACTCTTTAGTTGTCTGGTTGTCAGACAAATACGCGATGTAATTACCATCAATTTTTGGCGATGGGTATTCCTTAACCGAGCTCGTAACTTTTGTTTCACTTGATTTAACTAATTTTGTTGCCACACTTGTCGGCGAGCTGACTACCGGCGTTGGAGCAGGCTCAGATGGCGTGATTTGCGACGAACAAGAATTAAAACTGCAGCCCAAATTGGCCAAACCCATATTAGTATAATATTGGCTACCACTTTCCTTACAAAAAAGCTCTACACTAACAGATTTCGAAACAGATTTTTGGTATTCAGGAGTATATGTGTACTGATTAATATTTGTATAATTTTTACTATAAGGAGCAACATATTCAAGACCATTAGCATCATAAACTTCCGTCCATGTTTGACAATCTAAATTTTTGTTAAACTTCCAGGTATTTTCATCAACGCAACACGTTCCCAAGTCAATCATTCTATTGAATTCCGCTTCCGCATCATAACTGGGCACAGAATAGCTAATACTACCTAGATTAGTCATAGCCTCGGCCTGCTCTAGACTATCTTCTTGCGTACACATTACTGTAAACGTTTCAGTCTGGGCTGGTCCTTTACCATAAAGACTATCAATCCTTCCTTTTGCTATAAAGGCCGACACATGATTTGTACCCTTTGTTTTTTCACCATATTGACTAGCTGAATTGCCAGATGAGCAAAGCATAGGCGTAACAGTTTTCCAGCTGAGCACATAAGAACCTCGAGATATAAATGTTGAAGTAATATCATATGCTTGGGCTAAAGTCGTGAAGGTTAAATCAGGGCTACTATAAGAATCGCCATTTCCATCGGTAAAGCCATAGGAAAAATGATAAGTGGTGTTCGGTTGCAAATCATTCAGAGCAACACTTACACTATTTGATCTCGATTCTAAATTCTTTGTACTACCATAGTCAGTGGTTGTCCCATATTTAAGATAAATATCAGTCATGGTCTTTTGAGCAATAGATGCCGAGCTCTATATACCAAACAACGTTAACGCTAGTTGGGGCCACTCCTAAATTTCTATTAAGAGTATAATTAGGCGTCCAAAGTTTAACGATTGACGAATCAACTTGGCCAGCCAATGTTACAACTGGAAAACCCATGATTAAAAAAGCTCCAAAAGTAACGATAAGAGATAAATAAAAAGTAGTTGTTTTTTTCATAAATTTAAAAAATTATATAATTTTTTAGAATGAAATTGCGCATCTTTTATGCACAACGCTAGTATTATACCAAGTTGTTAGCATTACCGCCACTGATTAAATATCACCACAGGAATTCTAAAATTACCAAACCAAAAAACCGCCTGCTCGGCGATTCTTTGGATGGTAGCCCCACGGGGAATTGAACCCCGGTTTTCAGGATGAAAACCTGATGTCCTAACCACTAGACGATAGGGCCACGTAATAACTATTAACTATTTACAATTGACGGTAGAATAAAACCGTTAACCAGCAAAAGTTGAATGTTAACGGTTTATATTCTAGCCTAATTTGATTGATAAGTCAAGATTATTGCAATGGCTGACCAGTTGTATAACTATCCATGTGAATTTGGTTGATAGTAACTACTTCTGGCTGACTAAAACCATAAGCATCAAAAACTGCCTGGTTTGGAATCAATCTTTTGGTATTGCCTTCTAACAAATAGATGTTTGAATTATCAGCTGTCTTAATCAATTTAGCATCTGGATATGAATTCAGATCATAATCATTAATTCGGATAATATTGCCCCAAAAATTATTTTCGTAACTAATAAACACGGTTGGTGAAGGAATAGCCAATTTCAACCATTTTTGCTGTGGTCGTTGAAACAAATGATAAACAACTGAGTTATCTAAACCCTTCACTAAAGAAGCAATTGGGTAACTGTTTAAAGTTTCATTCGAAACCAACTTCACCCGACTCCAGCTACATTCATACTGGTTAAATGAATCTGGGCTGGTGATGTAGTGTCTTTGATTATTTTCGGTAATGGCCCAAACGTCTGGACTGTCAGCGGTTTTATACAAAGCGGTAAACTTAACATAACCTAAGTTTGGGTTACAAACATATTTTGACTGAGGTTCAACATAAGTAACACCCAAAACCTGGCCGCCAACCGGAGAAGAATTCTGAGTTGGGATGCCAACTGAATCTAAATAATCAGCCACACCGCTTTGATAAACATTTTGAATTTCTGCTTCACTCAAAGCATAATTAAACACAGCCGCATCATCAATTAAACCATTAAACCACTCTTTGTTATCAACCACGTTACCACCAATATACATTGGGTAAGAAGTGTCGTTGATTAAAGCTGCATACTGACGTTGGGCAACCACGCGGCCGTTAACGTAAAGTTTCATCACTTTACCATCATAAGTAGCGGCTACTAACTGCCACTGACCTTTGACTAAAGGTTTGGTTGGAGTATTTAACCATTGCCAATCAGAAGCACCTTGAGAATAAATAGCCATTCTTAACACACCATCATTTGGCCCAAGTAAAATTTCGTAGGAGTCTTCTTTGGTAATAATTTTATTGTAACTACCAAAACCGTTTAAATTCACCCAAGCCATCATACTAACTTGATCACGTAAACTAATTTCGTCATTGTCTGGCACAGAAACGTTTTGTTTATTACCAGAAAAATTTAAAGCAGTGGCAAACTTACCGGTTGCCCAGGCTGGTGGATTAGTTGGATCTAAATAACCATCGTTGCCATTATACGACATATCTTCAGCCAAACTGCCCTTGCCTTCGTCAAAAGGTAAATAGACAATCAGGCCTTGGGTTGAAGCGCCTAAAACTTGACCGCTGTCAGTTGTCACATCAACGGTGTTGTAGCCACTTTTAGTTCTGAACGAATGGCCTTCGGATTTTACCGTCCGACCAAAAACATCGGTGGCTTCAATTCGATAATAATAAACCGTATCAGCCGCTAAATTGGTTAAGCCTAAACTACCCACAAAATCTCTTGGCGGCAATAGACTAATTGATTTGTTTAAATTATTTTGGCTAGTGCCATAATAAACTTTACCGCTAGCTAATTTGTTGGTTCTCCAACTCACTACCGCGCTGGTTTGAGTTAAGTCCGGATCATTTTCTGAACTTGGCTTAACGTCATAGATAGTTAATGCACCTTTATCGGTAAGATTGGTATCGTTAGTTCTAAAAGACATATTATACCAACGAGCGGCATTGTTATCTTTATCTTTTGAAGCAACCCTAAACTGATAGGCAGTCGCTTCACCTAAACCTTTGATAGTAATATCATGGACAGTTACTAACCGGCCATCAACCGCTCGGGAACCATACCTTTCTGTTTTACCATATTCAACCTCAGTGGTTGATGGTTCATTGGTTACCCATTGAATGGTAGCAGTAGTACCGGTTACATAAATAGCCACTACATGACTAATAACCGGCACAGTAGTGTCAACGGCTTTAATAGTTTTAAAATTTTGTTCGTAAGAATACACTTCAGTGAATTCATCTCTAGAAGTCACTTTAAAAAAGTATCTGGTTTCCGGAGTTAAACCATAAATAGTGATTGATTGATTGTCGGTCTTTTTGTTGGTATCCAAACGATAAGGATAACTACCGGTATTTGGACCATAATCAATCCGGCCGTCAGCCTTTTTGTTGGTTTGCCAACTAATAGTAGCGCTGGTATCAGTAGTAACAACGCTAATATTTTGGATTCTTAAAGATTCAATCGCGGAGACAGAATTCAAAGGAATAGCCAATAAACTGGCTAAAAACAGTAAAATTATTGAATATGTGATAATTCTTTTAATCATAATTTGGCTTAATTTAGATATTTTATTATAAAATTTAAATCTATTCTGACTCGATATTGAATTATATCACATTTAACTTTTTTTGTCAATAGTTAAGCAAAAACTAACATAAAAAAAGCAATTTTGAATAATCAAAAAATCTAGCCCTCTACAGCCCAAAACGACTAGAGCAAAAATACCAGCGGCTGAAATTAATAAATCAAAAAAGATAATCAGCGACAAATTACCTAAAATTAGTTTAAAAAATCCTTGCCAAAACCAAAAAAATCCTTTAAGATATAAACACTTTTGATATTTTCCTCTTAACTTAAAAATTTTACTGGCCAAACATGACCTCCGACTCAAATCAATCTGATCAGCAATACAGTCAAATGGGAGTAATTTTGGAATTTCAAGAAAAAATGGCCGTGATCCAATTATCCGACGGCCAAAAAATTCTTTGGCCAATCAAAAACTTACCGGACGACGCAGCTCAAAATCAAAAAATAAAATTAACGACCAGCACTAATCAAAGCGAGGAAAACGAACGAGAAAAAATTGCCAAAACAATTCTCAACCAAATTTTAAAAAAAGAACCCAATCTCTAATTTCAAGTCGATGTTTAAGCTAGACAAACAAAAACCAAACGCCGTTGAGCGCCAAAAGAAATGGTTGATTTTGCCGACCATTTTTTTAATTATCATTTTACTTTTAGTCGGGGCCGACATTGCTTACCAAAAAAGTTATGATCAACGAATTTTTCCCGGCGTAAAAATTGGCTACTTGGATGTTGGGTCGCAAACTAAAGCTGAGGTTTTGACTCAACTCAAAAATATCGAAAAAAATATTCAAGACAAAGGTTCACAATTTATTTACGACGGTAAAACTCTTACCGTTCATCCAATTGTTGTAGCAATCAACGATCCAGACTTAGCCAAAACGGTTTTAACTTTTGACTGGTCAAAAACTGTCGACCAAGCTTATTCAATCGGCCGCAATCAAAGCTGGTGGCAAAATATTTTTAACCAACTGAACGGTTTATTAAAAACCAGAGTGGTTAACGTCAATTATCAACTCGACGAAAATAATTTAATTGATAATTTAAAAACGACTTTTGATCAATATGAACAACCGGCTAAAAATGCTGGCTTGGTTATCAATGGCAAAAATTATTTAATCACCGAGGAACAAACTGGCTTTGGTTTTAATTATCAAAAAACAATCGACAAATTTAAAGCCCAAATCAACCAATTAAATTTTGACCCAATCACTTTGGATTTAATCACCACCGTGCCAACGGTCAAAAAACAAGACACAGCGATGGCTTTAAATAATTTACCAAAAATTCTAGCCATTGATTCAATTAAACTAACCAACGGCGATCTTTTTTGGAAATTAAACCAACCTCAATTTGTGCCTTGGCTGGAGTTTCAAAAAGACCACGGCCAAGTTTCTATTGGCTTAAATAAAGAAAAAGTGCTGGAATTCCTTAAACCAATCAGTGAAACAATTGACATTCAAGCCACTGACGCTAAGTTTAAATTGACCAATAATAAAGTCACGGAATTCCAAGCCAGCCAAGACGGCAAAAAACTTGATTTAGAAAATAGTTATTTAAGGATCAACCAGGCCATTGTTTTAGGTACAAACGATGATGTTGAATTGGTGGTTGAATCTACTCCGGCGAAAGTCACCACCGAAAACGTAAATGATTTAGGCATCAAAGATTTGGTCGGCAGCGGCAGTTCCAATTTTGCCGGCAGTCCAAAAAACCGCCGCGTAAATATTGTAGTCGGTGCGGCCGCGGTTAACGGAACTTTAATTGCGCCGGATGAAGAATTTTCGTTGCTAAAAACTTTAGGTGAAATTGACGGTGAACATGGCTATCTGCAAGAACTGGTAATTAAAGGCGACCGCACTATCCCCGAATACGGCGGCGGTCTTTGCCAAATTGGCACCACCGCTTTTCGCGCCGCCCTTTATTCTGGTTTGCCAATTACCGCCAGACAAAACCATTCCTATCGGGTTAGTTATTACGAACCGCCGGTTGGCATGGACGCAACCATTTACGATCCGGCTCCGGATTTTAAATTTGTAAACGACACCGGTCATTATCTTTTATTTATCACTCATATTGATGGTGACATTTTAACTTTTGATCTTTATGGCACAAAAGATAATCGACAGGTTGAAATTTCCGACCCTATTGTTTACAATATTACTAAACCCGGTGAACCACGCTACATTGAAACCGATCAACTTGCCCCCGGCGAGAAAAAAATAGTTGAACATGCTCACAATGGAGCCGACGCCAAATTTGATTACAAAGTTACTTATCCAGATGGCGAAGTTAAAGAAAAAGAATTCACCAGTCATTACGTTGCTTGGAAAGAAACTTGGTTAGTAGGGATTGACCCTAATGCCGTACCGCCAATTGAACCGACCAGTACTACCACTAACGAGATAGTAAATTAAAAACAAAAAACTGCCCCGCTAAAAAAGCGGGACAGCTCTTGAGTTATATCTTTGGGTTGTTTTTCACCCAAGGCTCTGCAGACAAGAAGTTTGCTTCTAGGAAAAATCGAGTCGAAACCGGATTTTCCAAGAAGTAAACCCCGTACTTGTCGTGCCTGCAGATCATCGGATAGCAAGTGAAAGGAGGTTTGTCGTTGAAAGGTACAAATTACTTGCTATCCAAAGACCCACAGGCAACGAAAGCACCCTCCTGGTGGCACAGTAAGCACGTCCCATAGGAGAGACTTTAACCCGTTTAGGGCAGTCTGCAGATTCTTGGAAGAAAAATATACTATTCGATTTTCAAACAACATAACTAAGCACTATAGCACACTTTGATTTTTTTGTCAATAGCTAGGTTATTTAAGAAACGAAAAACCGCTAATTTGAGCGGATTTTTTATTTTTGAATTACCGAAATTTATTTTTGACTTTACACTAACATAGAATGTTAACAGTTTTATTCCGGCTTGTCAAGCCCTTAGTAATCACTAAGCACGACTTAGCAATTTTAAAGTGTTTAGCTAATATTTTTAGTAATTGATCGTTAGCTTTACCATCAACCGGCGCGGCGGTTAACCGAATCTTAAAACTATTTGGCGTAAATTCAATCACTTCAATTTTTTTTGCTCGAGGAATAATTTTAATTTGAATTTCTTTACTTTGCATATTTGACTAAATTTTATTAAAAAACTAAAATCAAATTAACCAACGGCGAGGCGTGTTTCTAGCGATTGTCCACAAACTGTGAGACATGGTCATTCACCATGACTTTGAATCTGCAACTAGCAGATTATCAGGGTGCTGGAATAAATACCCAGATGTTGTACCCGCACGACAAACCCTCCGGGCTCGAATGAGGCTGATTGGTTTAATCCACTGAGGGGCGCTAATAACGCCTGATCCGCAAGGACCAAACTCAGTGGTTTTCTTTTTATCACCCAAAACCTGTCGAAAGATGTCATTCTGAACTCCGACAGATGTCGGAGTGAAAGAATCTCAAAATGGACAAAAGCCGCATTTTTAGCTAAGATATAGCTATATTATGTCAGGCTGATTACTGAATAATTTTATCATAATCAGATAGATAAAAATACAAGTTAGCATAAAAGAAGTTGTACAAAATTGCATAATTAATTTGCTTCTATGGGAATTAAACATAAAAAATTAGAGATAACAATCAGTATAATTATATTTATATTTATCACCTTAACTTCAATATTAATACAAGTATTTAGTGAGGCAATAAATAAACGACAAAATGATATTCTTACAAAGAGGCTACAAGAAAACTCTTTAATATCTAAAGAGGCTAGAGATTCTGCAATGGTTGGGCAAGACATTTACATGTTTATGAATTCAAAAGACGCTCAAGAACAAAATCACTTTAGAGAAAATGTTATGGAAAGTTTAGATAATATCATTGAGTCAGCAAAAGTCGTATTAGAACTAGACTATGAAATTATCGCACTAAAAAATGAACCAACTCTCACATTTTTAAATTTAGATATAAACTCGCTCGAAAAATTAAAAAACTGGCTTTACACTATTCAGATTATCTCTATTTTTTTAATCGCTTTCTTGTACTATTATTCATTCCTTAAAATTGGGAAAAAATATATCACTAAAATAGAAAATGAGAATAAAGAACTCAAAGAAAAACTCCAAGAAATCGCCAAAATAAAATAATTGAATTTTATATGTCTAATATTGACACCCCTCTCCGATTTCATAAATCTATCGACGATCACATAGACACATTCAGAAACATAATCACCTCACTAACGTGGCTGAAAGTCTCTGTTGCAGAAGCTGAAAAATTTTATCAGCCGTATCCTTACATCATTGAGTTAGACTGTTCAGTCACTGACAAAAAAATCAAAGCGAGCAAATCAATTTTAAAAATAATTGCACGTGAAGGATTTAATAAAGAGACTCCATTCTACTCTGCGACACTAATAAATTACTACAGAATTTTTACAATTGCGATCAAAGACGTCCTATGGAATGAACCCGACTTTCAGTCACTACGTCAAAAAGAAGAAATGCAATTCTTGAGACACATCCGAAATGCTAGTGCCCATGAAAATAAATTTTTTTGGGGACACGGCGAAAAACAAAGGCAAGACTGTATTAATCGTCTACCTGTCTCATGGCGAGGGAAAACCATAAAAGAAACTATGGAAAATGATTCCCTATATATGAACTTTATGAATCCAGGTGATATTTTCTTCCTCTTGTCAGATATCAGCAACTTAGCATAAAAATTCAATTACATCGCCTAACGGCGTATATACGGTTACGTTCTGGCTAAATGAAATACTGTGTCCGCTCCACCCAAATTTGCTATTTTCAGTGTGATGTGAAAAGATAATTTTATCACACTAAAAATCACAAACTTCGTATATACGCGGAACGTTAACTGAAAAAAAAATTAAATTTCTCTAAGTTTTGCATGAAAATTACTGACGGATCCAAAATATTCATAAAAAATGATGCTTTGAATAAATATCTTTTTGTCCTTAGAGATAATAAGCCCAACATCCCTAATCCAAATATGTGGGGATTGTTTGGAGGAGGAATTGAACCAGGAGAAAGCCCGGATGAAACTATCAGACGTGAAATTGCCGAAGAAGTTGACATTGATGTATTCGATATAAAAAAAATTTACTGCCAAAAAATAGTTCACAACGTCCAGGGGCAACAACGTGAAATAACCGGACATTATTTCGTAGGAAAAACAAATGTTGATGATTTGCCAGAGATAGAACTAAGAGAAGGACAAAAAATGTCATTTTTTCACTTGAAGAAATAGTTAACATGGATAATGTTTCTCCGTCAATAAAAAATCTAATCACAACTTGCAAGGACAAACTTACATAAAACCAAAAAAATAAAAGTGTTTTGGAAAATTTAAAAAAAGTAATGGAAAGATAATTTTATTCAATGCGCTCGCTAAAATATTACGGTCGCCGGACTAACGTTAAAAACAATAATATTGAACGAAATTACGATATTTTTTGACTAAATTCAACAACTTAACAGAGATTGGATGTGGAAAACACCATATTGACATAGAATATTATGCATGATACTCTATATACATAAACGCCTCATCCAGCCCTCGGGTCCGATGAGGTTTTTTATATAAAAATATGGCAAATATTTTATTCATTGATGGAGAAAATTTTAAAAAGAAAATCAAAGATGTTCTAATATCTGAAAAAATTACCAACGAAAAAGACGAGATTGATTGGACAAAATTTAATTTTAAAGGACTGTTCGATCAAATTCTACAAGGCATTGACGTCGACCGTAGGATTTTTTACTTTGCAAAGATCAACAAACACAAAGCAACACCGGAAAAATCTGAACTATTGATACAAAAAACTAGAAACCTAAAAACCTACCTTGAAAGTGAAGGCCAAGGATTTGAGGTTACTATGGCTGGCAATGTTAGAGGCTACCCAACGGAAAAAATTGTACAAGACAAAATGACACTTTCTTTTGGCAAAAAAGAAGTTATAGTATTCAAAGAAAAAGGAGTCGACGTTAAAATAGCAGTTGATATGGTTTCCATGTCATGTGATGACTCTCTAAACACAGCCATACTGGCAAGTTCTGATTCTGACCTACAACCAGCCATAAAAGAAGTGGGTAGAAGAAATAAAATCTGCATTTATGTCGGTTTTGAAAATTCTCAGAATAAAGGCATAGCCTATACTGCCAATAGAACTATATTAATAAGAAACTCAGAAGTCTTAAATAATTATCAAAGACCATTAATATAAAAAGAGAGCATCACGCGACATCTGCTACATGATTCGCATATATTGAAAGATAAAATATAAATCAAAATGACTAAAAATTACAAAGGAGTAATAATAGAAGAAAGCTTGGAAGATAAATTAATTCTAAACCAACTAAAAATTACTTCGACTAAAATTGAGGCTGTGACCGAAAAACATCAAACGCCGTGGATTGCTCAATGGACACTTCATACTGTTGAAATTCCAGCAGACCAAGCTGGCCGAATTGCTAAAATAATCAGCCAATCGCTAGATTCAAAACACAACTGGTATGCTGATTTTGAAAACGACACCAATCATTATATAATTTTTCGCGACAAAATATTTTTTATCGATAAAACCAGCCAGCAAGAATACGACGAAGCTAAAAAATATGGGATATCGTTAGGCATCCCGGAATACCAAGTTGATTTTAAAGCAATAAAATAAAATAATTAATAATAATCAAAAAATTATGGAAATTGAATTAGCAGAAAGTAGCCGCGAGCAAGAATTAAAAGAACTAGCCGTTAAAAACTTCGCTGTTTGGAATGAAGCCCTCCAAACTAAAGACCCAGCCGCAGTTGCTGAACTTTATACAGAAAATGCCAGTTTTTTACCGACCTTGAATCCTGATTTCAAACACGGCAGAGACGGTGCCGAACAATATTTCGAACACTTTTTAGAGAAAGATCCAGAAGGAGAAATTATTGATGAGCAGATCCAACCAATCGGTGAAGATTGTTATATTCATTCCGGCATGTATAATTTTGAAGTTGGCCCAAAAGATGATCGCAAAATTGTCGAGGCTCGTTTCACCTTTGTCTGGCAAAAAAATGAAAGAGACGAATGGAAAATTGTTCATCATCATTCATCACTTGTTCCAAATAAATAATTAACAACTACAATATGCCGGAAAAAAATGATGGAGGAAGTTTATTTAACCAATATCTTAGAAGTTCTGAGGAACAACAAGAATCTGAGAATTCTGCAGATTATGATACGAATAATTTTTACCGTTATTTGCCGGGCGGAGAATACAGAAATAAATCAGACGAAAGAAGCCTTGAAATAATTGCGGCAATCGACAAGCTGTCTGCTGATCTTGAAATTGATTTAGAGCAAGCCGGAAAAGAAATCGATGACGGTTTTAATTTATTAGACCAGGCGCTGAGCAATAAAAATCGTTTAGCTGAAAGCCAATTTAAATCAATCACAGCCGATGGCAACAGAAAAAGACTTGAGGGTATGAAAAAAATCTACCCACTCTTCCAAAAAATGTTAGCGGAGGGTTTTACCGCAGAAGAACTTACTAACTAATTACGCCAATGACCAGTAATTCCCAAACCAATTGCATCATCGTCCACGGCTGCCCATCGAACAAAGAAAAGGCGATGAACCCAAAAACCAGAAGTTACAACAAACACTGGATTCCCTGGACCAAGCAACAACTGACTAAGCTCGGCATTAAAACTCAAGTGCCACTATTGCCAAGTCCCTGGGAGCCGGATTACGAAAAATTCAAAGCTAAATTTGATCGCTGCCCAGTTAGCCAAAATACCATTTTGATTGGCCATAGTTGTGGCACCACATTTTTGCTTCGCTGGCTGGGTGACACTAAAACTAAAATCGCCAAACTAATTTTAATCGCTCCGTGGAAAATTCCTGACAGCAAAAGGCCAGAGCGAATCGAATTTTATTCCTATCCAATCGACAAGACAATCAAAAATCGAGTTAAAGAAATTATTTATTTTACCTCAAACGACGAACGGCCAGACGGCAAAAAAAGCTTAAAAATAATTCGTAAAGTGCTAGGTGGAAAAATAATTAGCTTAAAAAATCATGGCCATTATATTTTTAGAGACATGGGCACCGAAAAATTTCCAGAGTTAATTGAACAAATTATAAAAAAGTAAAACCAATGTCCCAAAACAAAAAAATCCTTTTGTTTGATTTTGATGGCGTGATTGTTGATACTTTTGAACTGGCTTACGGCTTGCACCAAGACCTTGAAGTAAAAATTTCTCCGGAAGAATTCCGCGATTTATTTATGGGTAACTTGTATACCTCTCTAAAATCTGCTCGCCCTCAACAAGATCAAGAGCAATGGGCCAAAAAGTGGTTTGAATTATACAAGCCAAAATTATTAAAAACCGCAATTCACCCCGGCATGACCGAAACCATTAATCAACTGGCAAGCGACTACCAATTAACTATTATCTCTTCGGCCGTCAGCAATATAATTGAGGAATATTTAAAAACCCAACAGCTTGATCATTTATTTGATTTGATTCTAGGCGCCGATGTTCATTTAGACAAAACCGAAAAAATTGAAATGGTTTTACAAAAACAGCAAGCCCAGCCAGCCGATTGCCTTTTTATTACTGACACGGTTGGTGATGTTTTAGAGGCAGCCAAAAAACAAATTCAATCAATCGCGGTTACTTGGGGTTTTCACCCGCCTGAACGATTCGCAGCTAACCCTCCGACTGCTTTTGCTAACAACCCAAAAGAACTTTATCAACACATTAATAATTATTTCAATCAAAATAATGGAAATTAAAAAACTTCAAAACCAAATTAATAAAAAATATGCCAAATAAAATTATCGGCATTGGCGGCGGAGTCGGACCAATGGCTGGCGTTGAACTCCACAAAAAAATTATCGAAAATACCAATGCCGGCGGGACTGACCAGGGCCATCTGGATGTTTGCCACTTGTCTTTTTCTCAATCGATTCCTGATCGGACAAAATTTCTATTGGGCGAAGTTACTCAAGACCCGGCCGAAGGAATGTTAACAGTGGCTAAAGCCCTGGCCGCTGTTGGCAAAACGGCAGGCAAACAAATAGTGATGGGTATTCCTTGTAACACCTTTCATGCACCCAAAATCTTTGACCACTTTTTAGAATTGCTAAGCCAAAACCAATTAGACATTGAGGTGGTGCACATGCTTAAAGAAACCGGCGAATTTATAAAAGCCAACTTTCCAGCTGTAAAAAAAATTGGCTTGATGTCAACTACCGGCACCAGAAGAGCAGGGGTCTACAACCAGATTCTTGAGCCGCTGGGATTTGGGATAACCGAAGTGCCGGCAGAAATTCAAAATCAACTTCACGATTCGATCTATAATCAAAGCTGGGGCATCAAAGCTGTTAGTCCGGTCAGCCAAACCGCTCGGGATAACTTTTTGAATTTTGTCCAAATACTAAAAAACCAAGGAGCGCAAATTATCATCCTTGGCTGTACCGAAATACCTTTAGCTTTGCCGGAAAAAGAAATCGATGGGGTTGAATTAGTCGATCCAATGACTATTTTGGCTAGAGCTTTGATTGACAAAGTTGCTCCGGAAAAATTAAATTCTCTCCAATAAAATTAATTGGGCTTTATCAATTTCAGTATCATAAATAGCAAAAGTGGCTTTAGAAAACAAACCGGCCAAAGTGCCGGGATTTCTTAAAGTGCAATTGCCAACTTTTTTCTCCCAGGCTTTGTGATCGTGGCCATAAAAAACTAAATCGTATTTACCGGTTTTAGCCATCGTTTCAGCTTCCCACGGGAAATGGACAAAACCGATTTTTTTATTGTCAATTTGTAATTCACCCCGCTCACCGTAGATAGTCAGGTTGGGCAGGTCTTTAGCCAATTCATTCATTTTTTCTTGGTCGCCATCGACATTGCCAAAAACCAAATGCATCTGGCCATCAAACTTACTGGCGATTTCAGCCATCACCGATGGTGCGCAAACATCACCGCAATGAATCATGATTGTAATATTTTCTTTTTTCAAAAACTCCAACATTTTATAAATGTTTGGTAAATTATCGTGTGAATCGGAGATAATGGCAAATTTCATAAATTATTTTTTTTATTTGTCATTGGATAAACTCCAGCGGGAATCTAGATTCCGGATCAAGCTTGCCTACCGGCAGGCAGGTCCGGAATGACAGGCGAAATAAAAGTTAATCCCGAAAACTTTTCAGTAATTTTAAATCTCTTATTTCTTTACCATCGTGCGGTGTTTCTAAAATTAAATCAACATTTTTTAATTTGGCCAACTTAACAATCGCCGCAAACCCATCTTTGCCAATCTGGCCATCGCCAATATGTTCGTGCCGATCTTTGTGCGAACCAAATTCGGTTTTAGAATCATTAGCGTGAATTAAAACTAACCGTTTTAAACCAATAATTCGATCAAAATCTTTAAACGTTTTTTTAACCGCAATTTTATTGCGCAAATCATAGCCGCAAGCAAACATATGACAAGTGTCTAAACAAACACCAATTTTATTTTTTAACCGTTTATCTTTTTTCTCGACCTCATTGATATAAAAAGCAATCTCTTCAAAGCTGGCGCCTAAAATTAATCCCGCCCCAGCGGCAATTTCAATTAAAAACTGAGTTGTTCCTTTATAGCCATCAAGCGTTTTTAATAAACCTTCAACTACTTTTTGCCTAGCGGTTTTTTGATCAAAATCTTTACCACTACCCAAATGAGTCATTAAGGCTTTTACCCCAAGTTGACTGGAGCGTTCCAATTCTTGCCTGACTACTTGAGCTGAGCCAAAAGCAATTCGATTATTGACTGAGGCGTAGTTAATGTAGTAAGGAGTATGGACGTAATAATTTTTAAATTTGTTTTTCTGGCAATTTTCTTTAAACTCCCTGACAACTTCAGCCGTCAGGGATGGCGCCTGGCCGCCTCGGGGCGATCGAGTAAACATTTGAAAAACCTCGCAGTTTTTTTCGGCTGCGTTAACAGGAGCGTTAAAAATTCCACCGGCAATTGACACATGTAAACCAAATTTCATAGTAATTTAAGTATAACATAGCCGATACGAATTACGAATCGTTACGAATTTACGAATACTTTTATTTTTTAATCATAACCCCACCTAATCAACTTAAACAAAACTCCTCCCCTTATCTTAAGGGGAGGACGGCTTCGTTTTAGTATAGTCGAGGAGGGGTTACTATATTTATCCATCGTCATTCTGAATTCCGCCCGCTTAGTTAAAGTGAAATTAGGCGGGATGAAGAATCTCTTATTTATCTTAAGGCGTCATCGCGAGCGAGCTTAGTCCAATGGTTGGTGGAGCGTGGCGATCTCAAAAGAGATTCTTTCGTCCCGCGGTCGCGGGACTCAGAATGACGCTAAATTTATTTACTTTTTAGCTCATTTAGGATAAAATACCAATGACTTCACATAAAAGATATGAAATACCTAATAATCAACGCTGACGATTTTGGCACGAGTAAAATCTTTAATGAGGTAATTTTAAATCTGATCAAAAAAGATTTAGTCCGCTCCACAACCGTGATGGTTAACCGGATTACCGATGACCAACAAAATCAGCTTGCTGAGCTAATATCTCTACTAAAAACTAAAAATCTAAGCGTCGGGCTTCATTTGGAATTTAAAGAGGGCCAAAATGATTACGAAACTCAAATAAAATCCCAATACCAAAAATTCAAAGAGATTTTAAATTTCGACCCGTCACACATCGACATTCACCGGTTTAAAGATTTTAAAGATTCATATCCATTGGTTGCTGATTTTTGCCAACAAAATAACTTGCCGGTTAGAAATCGAGGGGAAGTTTTTGAAAAATGCAAAACGACTGCTACTCCAGCTTTTTTTGGGACGGTTAAAAAATTTCGTGAAATAAAAAATTGGCTAAAAAGCCTTGAAGACCAGAAATATTATGAAATTTTAATGCATCCTGGAAAATTTGATCCGAATTGTAAATCGAATTTAAACAAAAAAAGAAAAAAAGATACAAAGCATATTAAAAAGCTAAACAAGATTTTAAAGAAAAATGATATCAAACCGATCAGCTATTTTGAATTGAATTAAAAATTGTGACCATAACAAACAAAAAAATCACAAACTTCTAATAAAAAATTAAAAAAAAGAAATCTCCAGGACCGAGGGTCGGGTCCTGGAGGGCATGAGAGCTCAAACAATCAATTCAGCGCCACGTAGGCCATTATCGAGTAGGTCCTAGACGGGCTCTTCGCTGATGATTGTGCTCTTTCCGGGTTCAGGGGAAGGGGCGGCGGAGGTTTGACAACCTCGTCGCAGATCGCGACGGAGTTGTCCGGTGGTTTTGTACATGGTTCGTATCCTCCACGAGGAAAAATGAAATGCCCTGCTGCCTAATAGGCAGGCGGAGATTGGGTCGAAACCCGGTTCAAACAAGGTACAATAAAGGTCGAGGCTGGGTCGAGGCCCGCTTTCCTGGCATCCATTAACGGACTAGCCAACCACATATCACCCTCGTGTGGTCAGGGTAATTCGTTGGACGCAAACATTACACTACAGTACTACTAATATAGTAACACAAGCAACCATAAAACGCAATAGCTACAAATATTCTAAAAATCACATTGAATAATTAAATTGGCTGGGGCGCTGGAGGCTT
>JAFGGX010000006.1 GCA_016930315.1 Candidatus Buchananbacteria bacterium | reverse complement strand
TTTTTTATCGAAACCAAAGTTGTGATTAGCATTAGAAACAGCCGAATTCAGTAATTTAACCAATGGTCTAACCGCCGCTTTATTTAAAAACTGCAAATTATTTAAAACATCTTCAACTTGTTTACCGCGGATTTGGTCACCAACTAAACGCACCTTACGACCGCTCATCCGAACAAAGCTACCATTGGCAACAATTTCTTCAACCACTTTTGGTTTTTTTTCAACCATTGCCTCACTCGACTTTTCAGTCGGTTTAGCAGTTGATTTTTTGCTTAAATTGTCAGTTGGTTTGTTAGTCATAGATTATTTTTTGGCTGGGGCAGCTTGAGCTTTCTTAGTATCGCCGGCAGATTTAGTGACGGCGGCTTGAGCCTGTTCTTTAGCCATTTTACCACCATGACCAGTAAATTTTCTGGTTGGTGAAAATTCACCAAGTTTATGTCCAACCATATTTTCAACAATTGTGACTGGAGTGTGAACTCGGCCATTGTGAACACCAATTACAAAACCAACCATTTCTGGAGTAATAGTAGAACTACGATCCCAAGTTTTAATTACAGTTTTATCGCCAGTTTTAAGATTGCTGATTTTTTTCATCAGTCTTTCGTTGATATATGGACCTTTTTTTAAACTTCTTGACATAAATTAAAATTATTTTTTCTTTCTTTTAGCGGTGCGGCGAGTGATAATGAATTTATTAGAATATTTCTTCTTTTTGCGAGTAATTACTCCGTAAGCTGGTTTACCCCAAACAGTTTTTGGTGCTTTCATACCGATTGGATTATGACCTTCACCGCCACCGTGTGGGTGATCAACTGGATTCATTGCCTTACCTCTAACGGTTGGTTTAACACCCATGTGTCGTTTACGGCCAGCTTTACCAATTCTGATATGCATTGAATCTGGGTTTGAAACTTGACCAATGCTAGCCATTGCTTCTTTAACTACCAATCTGACTTCGCCGGACGGCAATTTGATTGTAGCATACTTACCTTCAACCGCCATCAATTTAGCAACCGCTCCAGCAGTTCTGACTAATTGAGCTCCTTTGCCAGGAGTAATTTCAACGTTATAAACTAACATACCCAAAGGCACTTGTTCAAGCGGCATCCGATTGCCTGGTTTAATTTCGGTTCTAGTCTTTGAACTAATCACTTGATCGCCAACCTTTAAATCAACCGGCGCAACAATATAAGCTTTAACATTATCCTGATATCTAACCAAAGCAATTCTGGCTTTACGGTTAGGATCATATTCAATCGCCTCAACTACAGCTGGAATATCAAACTTTTGTTGTTTATAGTCAATTAGCCGATAAAACTGTTTAGCGCCGCCACCAATGTGTCTAACTGTGATTTTACCAGAAGCATTACGGCCACCAGTTTTCTTTTTAATTGCAATTAAACTTCTTTCCGGCCGAGTTTTTGTGACATCATCAAAGCTGTCGACTGAAGTCTGACGTCTGCCCGGAGTAGTTGGTTTGTAAATTCTAATTGCCATAATAAGTTATTAAACGCCTTCGTAAATTTCAATTTTATCACCTGGTTTTAAAGTGACAATCGCTTTTTTCCAATCCTTGCGCCGACCTAAAGACCGGCCATATCGCACACTTTTGCCAAGGACATTAATAATTCTGACATTAACCGGATCAACATGATAAACTGACCGAATCGCTTTTTTAATTTCAATTTTATTCATGGTGGGATTAACCACAAAAGCGTATTTACCATGAGCACCCATTTCAGCCGCTTTTTCAGTTACTAACGGCTTAACCAAAACTCGGTAAGATTGATCACTAACACCCTTAATTTTATCAGTTTTAACTGAGACTGACTGGCTAGCGACTGGCTTTTTTTCTTCCAATTTTGTTTCGGCTGGCTTTTTTTCGGTTACTTTTTGGTCAGGTAAAACCGACTCAGCTGAAGCTGGCTTTTTTTCGTCTTGTTTCTTCAATTTACCTAATAAACTTGCCATACAAATTATTTTGCGGTTAATCTTTTTTCAATTTCTTTTAGAACACCAATCGGAGCCAATAAATACTCTGCTTTTAAAATTGATAAAAGATTTAAATTATTAACATTCAAAGCTTCCACTTTTGGAATATTTCTAGCGGCTAATTTAACTTTATCGTCTTTAGCTGACAGAATCAAAACGTTTTTTGGTTTAAATACCGTTTTGGTCTTTTTCTCTTCAGTTTTAGCGTCAACCGTCTTAGATTTAGCGGCCTTACTGGCTCTAAGTTTAAAATTCTGTAAAATTTCAAATACTTTTTTAGTTTTACCTTCAGCTAATTCTAAATTATCCAAAACAATTAACTTTTTGTCTAAAAGCTTGTCGGTCAAACCCATAGCCATTGCTTTGCGTTTAACTTTTTTATTGATTTTTAAACTAAAATTACGATCAGTAGTTGGACCGAAAGTGATTCCACCGCCACGCCACAATGGTGATCTGATTGAACCATGTCTAGCTCGACCAGTACCTTTTTGCCGCCAAGGTTTACGTCCACCACCGCGAACTTCTGATCGATCTTTGGTGCTGGCTACTACTTTTCGGCTATTGGCTTGTTGAGCCACTACCACTTGTTGGACCACCTCTGGTTTGATAGCAACGCCAAAAACTGCATCGTTTAACTTTTCTTCACCGACTGCAGTTCCCTGTTGATTGTAGACTTTAACTGTTGCCATATTAATTATTTTGTTTGGTTTCTTCTTGTTTAGATTCTACGGTTGCCGATTCGGATTCTTTAGCCTCATCTGCCTTTTTTTCTTCCGGTTTAATTTCGGTTTCAATTGTTTCTGCTTTTTGGTCAACCGGTTCATTTTCCACCGGCTTTTCGGCTGGGTTTTTAACTTCTGTTTGGGCTTCATCTGGTTTGGCTACTGATTTTTCTTGAATTTTTAATTCGCCATCACCACTCAAAATCACTAAACCGTTATTAGCACCTGGAACAGCTCCCTTCAAATAGATACAGCTATTTTCAACATCAACTTCAACTACTTCTAAATTCTTAATCGTAATTTGAGCATTACCCATTTGACCAGCCATTCTCATTCCCTTTAATACATGTTGAACTCCGCCAGCACCAATTGAACCAGGCATTCTCTGTTGATCTTTGTGACCATGAGAAGCTTTTTGACCATGGAAACCATGGCGCTTAACTCCGCCCTGGAAACCTCTCCCCTTTGAAGTACCGGTTGCTTTAACTTTATCGCCAGGTACAAAACTCTCAAGGCTAATCTGATCGCCAACTTTTAAATTTTCGACTTGCTTGTCATCAATTAATCTGAACTCATGACTGTAACGAAAATTACCTAAATCTTTGAAATGACCTTTCAAAGGCTTGGCTAATTTACGTTTTTGACCACTAGAAATTTGAAGGGCTAAATAACCATCAGTTTTTTGATTTTTAATCTGAGTAATTACACACGGCTTAACTAAAAGCTTAGTAACGGGAATCACAGTTCCGTCCTCGGTAAACTTTTGAGTCATATTCTGTTTTTCGGCTAAAACAAATTTCATATTTTGCTAAAATAAAATTCTGCCTCGACATCTTAAGAAGAGAGCAGAAACTTAAATTACACCTTAACCGCCCCGGTGACGGTTGTCCAATATTTCCGAAAGTGAATTGTCGCTGCTTAAAATCTCCTTAAATAATTTCTTAGTCTGTATAGAGGTTTTCCTAATTAAGCTAGGAGCTTTCTCTATTCAAGCTAATAATTATGGTTTGTAAACTAACTAATCTATTTTATTGATTACTGCATCTTTATTTCAACATCCACGCCGGCTGGTAAATTCAAGTTGGTCAACGAATCAATGGTTTTAGCCGATGGATTTAAAATATCTAACAATCGTTTGTGAATCCGCATTTCATACTGACTTCTAGCATCTTTATGAACAAAAGATGACTTCATTACTGTGTATTTCTTTTTTTCAGTTGGTAATGGAATTGGACCAAAAACTTCAGCACCGGTTCGCTTGGCTGTTTCCATAATGGTTCTGGTGGACTGATCAATAATTTTATGATCGTAAGCCCTGATTTTTATTCTGATTTTCTGTTTGGTTTCCTCTGATTCCTGTTGGCGAGATGAAACCGGTATTTTTTTGATTGCCATTTTAGATGAAGGAACTTATGTTTAAATATCCCCTCGCCCCAGTTAAGGGGCGAGGGAAAACAATTTTACTTAATAATTTTAGTCACCACGCCAGCGCCGATTGTCCGACCACCTTCACGAATAGCGAATTTAGTTTTTTCTTCCAAAGCGACTGGTTTAATTAACTTAATCTTTAGGTTGACAGTATCACCTGGCATTACCATTTCTGTTCCTTCTGGCAATTCAACATCACCGGTGACATCAGCAGTTCCAATGTAGAATTGTGGTTTGTAACCTTTAAAAAACGGACTGTGGCGACCACCTTCTTCTTTGGTCAAAACGTAAGTTTCAGCTTCAATTTCAGTGTGTGGAGTAATACTGCCTGGTTTAGCCAAAACTTGACCACGATCAATTTCATCTTTTTTAGTACCACGAAGCAATAAACCAGCATTGTCACCAGCTCTACCTTCGTCCAAAGACTTGTTAAACATTTCAATACCGGTAACAACGGTTTTTTGAGTTGGTCTAATACCAACAATTTCAACTTCGTCGTTAACTTTAATTACACCTCGAGAAATTCTACCGGTCACTACTGTACCACGACCTTCAATTGAAAAAATGTCTTCAATCGGCATCATGAAAGCTTGGTCAACATCACGAGCTGGTTCTGGAATGTAGTTGTCCAAAGCATCCATTAATTCATCAATACATTTAGTAGCTTCTGGATCGTCTGGATTTTCTAAAGCTTTCAAGGCGGAACCACGAATAATTGGCACTTCATCACCTGGAAAATCATATTTTTTCAATAGATCTCTGACTTCTTCTTCAACCAAGTCGATCAATTCTTTGTCAGCTACTTGGTCAACTTTATTTAAAAAGACAACCATGGCTGGAACTCCAACCTGGTTGGCTAACAAAATGTGTTCTCTGGTCTGAGGCATTGGGCCGTCAGTAGCGGCAACGACCAAAATTGCACCGTCCATTTGAGCGGCACCGGTAATCATGTTTTTAACATAGTCAGCATGGCCCGGGCAGTCAATGTGGGCATAGTGCCGTTTATCGGTTGAGTATTCCTGATGAGAAGTAGCAATGGTAATACCACGAGCTTTTTCTTCAGGTGCATTATCAATTTGGTCAACGCCTCTAACTTGAGCACCACCTTTTTTAGCTAAGTGACTCAAAATCGCCGCGGTTAAAGTAGTTTTACCGTGGTCGACGTGACCGATTGTACCAACGTTTAGATGCGGCTTGCCGCGTTCAAATTTTTCTGCCATAGTTTTAAATTTAACTTGCACGATCTTTTGTAAACCAGCCCTGGCTTTAATGCTGCCGGACAGACCGCGTTATTTATTATTTGTTAATAATTATTTAATTTTTAAAAATAATCACTGGTAAGTATATAACAACCAAACGCATTTTGTCAAGCGTTATTGGCGATATCTAAAAACTATTCAATCGGCTCAAAATAATATTGATCTTTATCTTGACTATTTTTGGCTTGATTAACAACTTTTTCTTGATTTTCAGCCACTGTTTCTGACGACTTTTTCTGCTTATCAAACTGGCCATTTTCATCTACTTTTGTTTCTTGAATGACTGAGTTAATTGATTGCCAATCACCAATCTTATCATCATCCGGCTGAGTATCTTTCCAGCTGGATACATCACGATTGATTTTTTCCAATAATTCTTGCTCAGTTAAGCCGGTCAACTCCGGTTGGCTATCAACTAATCTTTCATAAGCTTTAAAATTCAAAACCACATAAGCTGGCTCACCATTTGGATCAACAATAACGTGGGTATCCCCGGTTTTTTTTACTAATTCAATAATTTTTTCCATTGAATTAGGCATAATTTTTCAATTTACTTCTTTTCTTTTTCACCTTTAATCTGTTCAACAATATTATTTGGCACTTCAGCATAATGACTAAATTCCATTGCATAAGAAGCGCGGCCTTGAGTCATTGATCTTAATTCAGTCGCATAGCCAAACATTTCTGCCAATGGCACTTGAGCATCAATTACTTTTGATTGACCGCGATCACGCATCTCTTCGATATGGCCACGCTTAGAACTGATATTACCAATCACATCACCCATAAAATTTTCTGGAGTGGTGATTTCTACTTTCATTATCGGCTCGAGAATAATTGGGTTAGCCTTTTTTACGGCCGCTTGAATCGCCATTGAAGCAGCAATTTTAAAAGCAGCTTCAGATGAATCGACTTCGTGATAAGAACCGTCATAAACGGTGCATTTAACATCAATCATCGGGAAACCGGCAATAACACCCCGATCTAAAGCTTCTTTAGCTCCTTTGTTGATTGGTTGAATGTATTCACGAGGGATTACACCACCTTTGATTGAATCAACAAATTCATAACCAGCGCCACGTTCGCGCGGTTCAACTTTTAACCAACAATGGCCATATTGACCGCGACCACCGGATTGTCTGATATATTTACCTTCAGCTTCAGCAATAGCTTTAATGGTTTCTTTATAGGCCACCTGCGGTTTACCAACATTAGCCTCAACTTTAAATTCCCGTTTCATTCGATCAACAATAATTTCCAAATGCAATTCACCCATCCCACCAATCAAGGTCTGCATGGTTTCTTCGTCGGTTCTAACTCTAAAAGTTGGATCTTCTTCGGCTAGTTTTGACAAAGCAACACCCATTTTTTCTTGGTCGGCTTTAGTTTTTGGTTCGATAGCAACATCAATAACCGGTTCTGGAAAAACAATTGATTCTAAAACAATTGGATGATTTTCATCACATAAAGTGTGGCCAGTAAAAGTAGTCTTTAATCCCACGGCCGCAGCAATATCACCAGCATGAACCTCGTCGACTTCTTCTCGGGAATTAGCGTGCATTCTAACAATTCGACCAATTCTTTCACGATCACCGTTAGTTGAATTTAAAACATAAGAACCGGCTTTAATAACACCGGAATAAACTCTAAAAAATGCTAACTTACCAACAAATGGATCGGCAGCAATTTTAAAAGCTAGGGCAGAAAATGGTTCTTCATCAGAAGCTGAACGCTTTTCTTCGGTTTCTGGATTACGAGGATGAAAACCAACTACTGGCGGCACATCTAATGGCGATGGTAAATAATCACAAATTGCGTCAAGCAAATATTGCACGCCTTTATTTTTTAAAGCACTGCCAACTAAAATCGGCATGATTTCATTACCGATGGTGGCCTTGCGCAAAGTCTTTTTTAATTCCGCTAATTCAATTGCTTCACCGCCTAAATATTTGTTCATCAGGGTTTCGTCGTGCTGAACAATTGCTTCAATTAATTCATGGCGATATTTTTCGGCCAATTCTTTCATGTCAGCCGGAATTTCCACATCATCAAATTCTTTACCAGACTCATCTTTATAAATTCTAGCTTTTTCAGTTAACAAATCAATCACGCCAGTAAAATTGGCTTCAGCGCCAATTGGTAATTGGATTGGATAAGCATTTTTAGTTAAGCGGTCGCGGATTGAATCTAAATCAGCATAAAAATCAGCGCCGGTCCGGTCCATTTTATTAACAAAACCCATTAACGGCACTTTAAATTTTTCGGCTTGATGATAAACAGTTTCGGACTGTGGCTCAACGCCAGAAACACCATCAAAAATCACCACCCCACCATCTAAAACACGCAATGAGCGTTGAACTTCAACGGTAAAATCAATGTGGCCTGGGGTATCAATAATATTAATCAAGCATTTATTATCTTGTTCGTCGCGCGGCGCCCAAAAACAAGTAGTAGCCGCTGAGGTAATGGTAATTCCCCGTTCTCGTTCTTGTTCCATCCAGTCCATTTCGGCTGCTCCTTCATGCACTTCACCAATTTTATGTTTTTTACCAGTATAAAACAAAATTCGCTCTGAAACGGTGGTTTTACCAGCATCAATATGAGCGATAATCCCGATATTACGAGTTTTTTCTAAAGAATATTCACGGGGCATAATGACTATTAACTATTAACATTTAACAATTGACAATTGACAATTGGCTATTTGATTAACGAATAAAGTGAGCAAAGGCTCGGTTAGCTTCGGCCATTCGGTAAACATCGTCGCGTTTTTTAATCGCTGCGCCTTCTTTGTTGGCGGCGGCCATCAATTCATCAGCTAATTTTTGGCTCATCCCTGCGCCTTTTCTAGCTCGGCAAGCAGTCAAAATCCAACGGACAGCTAAAGCATTTTTACGATCACCCATTACCGCAACTGGTACCTGGTAATTACCACCACCAACCCGGCGAGACTTTACTTCTACGTCTGGCGCCACATTTTTCATGGCGGTTTCAAAAACTTCTAATGGGTCTTTTTTAGTCTTTTCACTAATAATATCAAAACAATCGTAAATCAACCGTTGAGCAGTTGATTTTTTACCCCGTTCCATCACATAATTAATAAATTTAGCGATCACCACGCTGTTAAACTTTGGATCTGGTTTAATAGTTCTTTTTGGAGCTTGTTTACCGCGCATAATTTAAAATTGACTTAATTATTCAGCTTTAGCAGTTGCTTTTTTAGCACCATACAAACTGCGACCTTGTTTCCGGCCTTCAACGCCTAAAGTATCATAAACACCGCGAACAATGTGATATCTAACACCTGGCAAATCTTTAACCCGGCCGCCGCGGACCAAAACGATTGAGTGTTCCTGTAAATTGTGGCCTTCACCTGGAATATAGGCGGTTACTTCCATGCCATTAGAAAGCCGAACTCTAGCAATTTTCCGCAAAGCTGAGTTTGGTTTTTTTGGAGTAGTGGTAGTAACTTTGACGCAAACGCCACGTTTAAATGGGGCGCCTTTTGGCATTTCTTTTTTAGTTCGATGCAAAGTGTTAGAAACCGTCCGCAAAGCAGGAGTTTTAGCCTTTTTTGGTTTAGTCGGTCTTTTCTTTCTTAAAATTTGGTTAATTCGAGACATTAGATTTTTAGTCTTAAAAACCTGCCCTATTAGGCAGTCTATAAATACAGAAGTATACTACAAAATTTTATGATGTAAGTCAAGGGGAAAAATCAAATTCCTAAAGTGGCCGCAAAAAAGTTGATCACTACACCGATAATATGACCAACAAATGGCCAAATTAAGATTAAAATCATTAAAGAAACAAACAAACCGTACTTAGCCATAAACAACGGATTAGCTAACGGCGTTTGGCGCACAGCATTGGAAAACCAGCCAAAAGTCATCAAAAAGTTATAACCATCAAAACCCGGAAAAGGCATGGCATTAAAAACCGCCAAGACTAGGTTAATCACAAAAATTAGTTGGAAAAAAATCACGCCCAAATTTTCCGGACCAAAAAATAATGTCTGGTTAACTAACCGTAGTACTATTCCGGCGATAATAGCCAAAGAAAAATTGGTTAAAATTCCAGCCAAAGTTACCCAGCGATAAGATTTAGTGCCGCCTTGCAAACGAAAGGGATTAACCGGCACCGGCTTAGCATAACCAAAAGTAAAACCGGTCCCAATATAAAGTAAAACCGGCAATACAATTGAACCAAAAACATCAATATGCGGAATTGGGTTTAAAGTTAAGCGACCAGAAATCTTAGCGGTGTCATCGCCAAACCGATTAGCCACCCAACCATGAGCAACTTCGTGCAAAATCACCGAGTAAATAAAAACAATAATGTATAAACCAATAATGATAATTTCCATGGTGTTATTTTAACATAAAAAAATGAAACATGAAACACATAACACATAACATGGAACATGAATCATTTTGATATGTTGCGTGTTATGTGCTATATGTTATGTGTCTACTCCCCTCTTGATTTATTTCCAATAATCTGTTAGACTGCTGAAAGTTAATAATATTGAAAAAAACTTTTATGAAAACTTGCGATGTCTGCAAACGGACTCCACTCAAAGGCAATTCGGTCAGTCATTCCAACATCAAAACCATCAAACGCCAAAAATTGAATTTGCAAACCAAAACAATTGATGGCAAAAAAATGACGATTTGTACCAATTGTTTACGAACCAGAATAAAAACTAAAAGGGTGCGAGCGAAAAAGAGTGACAAAAGTAAATAAAGCGATAGAGTTATAAAGAGATAAAGTAAGGCCCGGCGAGTAGCCGGGCTTTTTTGTTTTAAAAAAAGGAGGGCTCCCTCCATAGAAGAAGCCCGATTTAACGATTTTGAATCGTCTCACCGTAGTGCGAAAAGAGCGTGAAGCGTCAGTTGATGTTCTGAGAAACGGCAGTCATAGCATTGACCTCCTCGACCGGACTGACTCGCAAGATCAGGCTGACCTCCCATTCGGTATGATCCTTGGCTTCCGTGGAGAAGAGATATCGCAGAACGGGAATGTCTTTAGAGCAGAGGGACGCCTCTGCGGACTTCGATGTCCGAAGTCCGTTTGAGACCGCTCAGGACAATGGTCTTATCGCCAGCGACATCCACCGTAGTGGAAGTCGATGAGTGAGTAGTCGTGGGCGGGCCATAAGGATTTCGAGCGACGACTGAGGTCGAGTCGGCTTTAACCTTGAAACGGGTCTGGGCCTGACTGACTGTCGCATCGATATCGACTTTCAAACCAACGAACGCCACTTCAGTAGTGATTTCGTTGGTGCCGCCGGTGCCCTGTTTGGTGATGACCTGATAGGGCACCTCCTGGCCGGCCTT
Organism: Candidatus Buchananbacteria bacterium; assembly: GCA_016930315.1. Taxonomy (GTDB): domain Bacteria; phylum Patescibacteriota; class Patescibacteriia; order Buchananbacterales; family UBA6539; genus JAFGGX01. Next base: position 12,638 of record JAFGGX010000006.1, on the reverse strand, counting down.
GAAAGTAGCCGGTTCGCCATTGGCGACGTTGATGCTGGTCGAAGCCTCAACACGCGCATTGCCATTCTCCTGCATATAATTGAGGAAAGAGGCAAGGGCCTGAGGGCTCATACCACTGGCAACCGCTTCGAAGCTGTTGGCCTGCAGGCCACCGCCACCCTCATTGGGACCACCGGCGATCGAAAATCCGACGTTGGAGGGCAGAGCTCTTTTCCAAGCTTCGAGATCGACACCCACATTCTGACCATCTCCCACCCTTCTCTCGACGACTTGAATCTCGACGCGAAGCTGTTTGGATGGAACGTCGTTGGCTTCAAGAATACTTTTGAGATATCCGAACAGCGTCGGATCGTCAACGACGGTGACCTTGTTGACCGCGGTGTCGGCATAGGTATAGCCGATTACCGTAATCTCCTTCTCCATGATCGTGACCAGATCTTGAGCACTCCGATACTTCGGAAAGTAGTGAAGTGCATCGATCCCGGGGTCGAAGATGTTGATTTTGCCCGCGTTGATCAGGTCAACGTAGTACTTAACCGATTCTTGGGTAGCCGGAGTAGCGCCGATGGCCACCAATACGCGCTTGTGTCCGTCTTTGCACTCCTGTTCCGCCACCTCGACCTTGGCGCCTTTACCGGCGTCATTGCCGAGGATCTTGGTGAAGAACCGAACCAGTGTGGACTTGTTCTCGATCGGAACAGTCTCGATCGGATAGAATCCGACGATTTGTCCCGGCGCCGTGGTGAACGTGTAGATACCAGGCGTGGCCGGATTCACCTGCACTCTCGGTTGATTGGTCGCCGTGCCATTGTCGGCCGCGGAAACCAGATTGAAGTTGGCCAGCGAGAACATCAGGCTGGCGATGACAACGAGAAGGAAGCTATTGCGCTTCATAATGACAAACCTCCAAAGGAGTGAAGTGTTGTCATCAACCCAGTCTGTGCTAGATTGATGAACATTTTACCGTAGCACAATAATTTAAAAATGTCAATGATTTTTAAACTTTTGTTGACAATTTTTTGACAACATTTCTATAAAAATAAACAAAAATAAACCCCGGGATGAGTTTTACCTCTAATCCCAGGGAAATAACCAGATCATCTCCTCCTTTCATGGTCATGGATCACGACCAACCAACTTAGCTGGTGGCATAAGCCCTCTAAGCCAACACTGGACCATCAGATCTTTACCACTACTGATACCTTCGATTGCATTACTGGTTTTCGCGTCATCCCAGTGTAGCTCTACTGCCAACGCCCTGATTTTTTCCGGTCGACCCACTAATGGCGCAATCTCGGCATAAGCAATGATGTCACCATACATCAAGCGCTCAAGCGTCTGAGCCTGATGGCTAACCAGGACCATATCAGTTGTTTGAACCGTCTCTCGGCCAAAATAAACGGCCGAAACAACCAAGGCAAAAATGAACAAAATCAATGACCAGAATACTGCTTTTTTAACCCGGGTGGCAAACATGATTATCGTTCTCCTTTCAAGAAACTTTGATTCTGGCACCCGATGGCTTCAGATTGAATAATTTATCAAAAAAAGATACTAATGTCAATAAATGTTAGACAAATGTTGACAAAATTCTGACAACAGTGTATAATGGTTATATATGGCAATTACTACCACCCTCAAAAAACTCGGGTTAAACGACAAAGAAATCAAAGTCTATTTAGCCCTACTAAAAAACGGCCGCACGAAACCGACCACTTTGGCCAGTTTAACCAAACTCAATCGAGCCACCCTTTACAATATCGCCAATAGTTTGGTTTCCAAAGGGATTATTGCTCAAGACTTGGGCGGTAAAGTTTTGCATTTCACTCCCCTGCCACCAGACAGTTTGAACAAAATATTAGAAGACACGAAACGTGAATTAAACGAAAAAGAAAACTTAATTAAAAAAGCGATTGACGAACTAAGTTTAATTGGTGCCAGTCAAAATTACCCCGTGCCAAAGATGCAGTTTGTAGAAGAAAAAAATTTAAAAAAATTTTTGTTTGATAATCTGGCCAAATGGTCCAACGCCATTTTAACGGCCGACGGAGTTTGGTGGGGTTTTCAAGATCATACTTTTGTTGAAAACTTCAGCGATTGGATTGAAAAAAGTTGGCAGATTAAAGAAAGTAAAAATGAAAAATTCAAGGCGCAAATTTTAACCAACGTTTCAACAATTGAAAAAAAAATTAAAAATCGTTATCCAAAAGATAAACGATTGGTGAGATTTTTTGATGATACAAATTTTACCTCTAGCCTCTGGATTGCCGGCAACTACCTGATTGTTGTCTCGACCCACGCTCACCCTTTTTATGCTTTTGAAATTCATGATGAATTGTTAACCCACAACCTGCGCGAAATGTTCAAACGGCTTTGGGCCACTTCTAAAGAATAAAAGTGTCGTGCTGAACTCGATTCAGCACCTCAGGGGTTCTGATCCGCCGTCTGGAGAATAAAACAACAGTTTGCTCAAAAACTAATTACTATGATATACTATTTTTAACATAGCGCAGAATTAACTATATAAAAATATGCGCCAACCTAAGAAAAAAGAAACAACTCTCAACGACGTAATTGACGCCGTTAATAGCGGCTTCAATCAAATGGAAGGACGTTTTAGTGAATTGGAAAACGGCCTTGGAGAGTTAAAGAGCGATTTTGGTGAATTAAAAAATGATTTCGGAGAATTAAAATGCGATGTCGATAATCGCTTTGACCGGATAGAAAAAATTATTGATAAATGGCCACCACCATCATATGTTACTGATCTGCTGGAAAGAGTCAGCAAAATCGAACACTACCTTAAATTGAAGCCGGAAGTCCATCGCTAGCTAGCTATTAAAAATAAGCAATCCCTCTCCCCCTTTAGGGGGAGAGGGAGTTTAAGTTTAAACTCATCCTGGGCCTGCCTGCGCGGGCAGAACGAGGGGTAATGTTTACCTTTGATCCGGTGCTAAATCAACCGATGGCTGAACCGGAGTGCTAACATTTATACCACCCTCAGCGGTTCCAACCGAAACGGGGCTACCCATCCCCTGCTCCATAATTCTGATTGGCCCTGAATTATTATCTTGCAATAAATCTTTGATGATTGGCACGACAATATTTTGCTGATAAAAATTCTGGCTGTTTTCATTTTTAATGATTGGAAAAATAAAGGCTGGAGCATACAAATCGTCTGAGGTTTGATTTTCTGGATTGAATTTCCAAATTTGGACATAAACCAAAGTTGGCATACCTAAACTGATTTCCACCGTTTTAGAATTTCCACCGTTATCATAGAATGGCATCACCGAACCATTACCGCCACCTTGAGCAATCTTTAAAATTTTGTCGGTGTCGGTTTCAACCTGATAGTCAGATGATTGATAATCCGGCACAATCATATTATAAGCGCCACTGACTACCTTATTTCTTAAATCAATATTGACTGAAACTCCGGCCGGATTGCCGCTTTGATCATAGATTTCATGACCGTCAATTTGCAATGGATAAACAATAGCGATATTGTCTGGCACATATTGTTGATTATCTGAACCATAATATAAACGCCACTGTTTATTAACAACCGGATTGCCATAACTATCTAAATTAATATTATGTTTTTTGATAAAATCATTAGCCAAGCCAATCAACTGATCGTCGCTAAGCATTTGATCAATGGTTAATGGTTGATATTCTTGGGGCACGGCACTTTGCCATTGACGCCAGTCCTGACTGATTGAAATTACACTGTCCGAAAAACTAACATTCATCATATAACCTTTGGTAACATTTTGACTAAAACTGATATTATCAACTGATAAATTATTGAAAGTACCTAAATCAAGCAAGTTTAAACCGGCATTTTTGGCTAAGCCCGCCAACGCCGCGCCGGCTTGGCTACCCTTAACACGTTTGTAAACAGGCATGGTTTGCTGATCAATCGTAATCGGATCGCCCTTATAAACATATTGATAATTAACATAATAGCCTGGAGCGGGCATGCCAACAGCAATTGAACTTTCTGGGGCGACTGAAGAAGTAACTTTGGTTAACATCTGAGCAGTCGCTCCGCCGCCCCCTAAACCAACGGCTTGGTCTCGGTTAGTTTGGTTGTCTTCAGCCAGCGAACCAAAGGCGTTGGCGGCTAAATGGGTAATACCGGTTTGAACATCCAAACTCGGTTCGCCTTCCCGGTTGGCATAATAAACCGTTGGCACAATCAAAACGGCAACTAAAACCACACCGCCGAAAATATATCCAAATCTTTTTAAGTCCATAAAATTACTGGCTAAATTTTTAAAATAATTTTTTTGTTGGTCTGATTCAACCGAGCTGAGCAACCGACTGCGCAACTGCTGGGCAAATTTCCGATCAAATTTAGTGTCGGGCTTCATAATTAAAAGATTTTCAATTATTTTAACCAGCTCAGTTTCGTTTTTCTGCAAACCAGAATCGAGCTGATAAAGGTCGGCTAAAATTTTTTTAATTTCTGGTTTCATAATACTACTACGTTAAAACCGACTGATTAGTAACAAATAAATCGCCAATGGCAAATGATTGCGCAATTTTTCGAGACTGCGCAAAAACATCATTTTACAACTGGCTTCGCTCTTGCCGACAATCTCGGCAATTTCTTTGTAAGACATTTGCTCCCAAACCCGTAAAATAATGATTTCGCGCTGAGCTGAATCAAGCTGATTTAAATATTTCTCAACTTCTTTGAGCTGGGTTTTAATTTCGGTGTCTTTGGCAATATCGCTGTCAGAGGCCAAATCCCAAACATCTTGAATGTCGATTTCCGGATGGCTGGTGCGATAATGATCAATCACTGTATTTCTGGCAATTTGATAAAGCCAGGTTGAAAAATAACCCTTGTTGATATCAAACTGATTAATTTTACTCAACGCCTTTAAAAAAGTCTGGCTGGTTAAATCCTCAGCAGTTTGTTGATGATGAGTTTTGTAATAAATAAAATTGTAGATCTTTTTGATATAAAGATCATAAAGCTGGCCAAATCCATCGAGTTGGCCTTGCTGGCATTGGCTGATTACTTGTTGTTCGCTGAACGCCATGTTTCACCTACTTTAAGATAAAGCGGAAAAGTTAATCTGGTCTTTTTAATTCTAAAAATTCGACCAAAATATTTAATTAAGCGCATATTGGTTAGCTAATTGATTATTGAGTTTTGTTCCCCCAATATAATCAATACGACTAACTAACCAAAAAGTAACTAATCGCGGCGAAAACTACGAAATAAGCGTTTGATTTTGCCGTTCTTACGCCGGTCGCTTAATTTTTTTTCTTTATACTTAGATACTTCACTTTTAAGTTTGCCAAGCATTTCGTTAAAAGCTAAATCAACATTTTCGTTGCTGCTTTCCGCATAAAATTCATTGCCGGGAATGGTGATGTGGGCTTTGGCAAAATAAACATTGCCATGCTCGTGGTGATTGGTGATGCGCCCCACCTCAAAATCGGTAACCAGTTCAATTTCATTTTTAAAAAACTTTTGCACCTTTTGTAATTTTTTAAGATAAGCCTGTTCCTGATGGTCGTTGAGTTGAATATCGGTTTTTTTAGTGTTGATATTTATTTTGACCATAAATTTAAACTTATTATTTATACTTTAATTATACATCAACCAACAAAAACATAAAATTTTGTTAACCATACCCCGACTAGACGTCGGGGTTCAAAATGATACAAAAAAATTTATATTTTTTTGATTATCCCAATATTAGCGTTAACCTCAATTAAATCCCCAGCCTTAAAAAATTTTGTAGCATTCTTGGCAGCGATAACACAAGGAATTTTCAATTCACGGGCGATAATTGCAGCATGGCAAGTGATACCACCCTCATCAGTAACAATCGCCGAAACTTTAGACAAATAAGGCATAAAATAAACTTGAGTCATCGGCGTAATTAGGATATCGCCTTTCTCTATTAACTCTAGATCTTTTTTCTTCAAAACTACACGAACATGGCCTCTGACGATACCGGGATGGGCGATTTTACCTTTCAACATAGTACCCAGACCAGCCTCATCTTTTTTATCAATTTGCAGTTTTAATTCTAAGGCTTCTAACCCATACCAAATTTTTATTTGTTCTTTAGAATAATAAAGAATACTAATTTTTTTCCTTTCCGCCATTTCTTTGACTGTCACTACCAAATTTTCCATACAAAGCTGAGTTAATTCTCCGGCGGTGCAATATCGCAAAAAATCTGACTTAATTTTCAATAATGAAGATAAATGATTAAAAAAAATATCTAACGACTGTTCAATCGCGTCGTAAAGTTTTGCTTGATCAAAACGAATTTTACCATATCTTTCTACCATTCCATTCCGTTTATCACCTTCTTGTTCATAAAAGATTCCGGCCGGCCTAGTAATACCTAAAACTGCAGCTACGCCAGCATAAACCTCATGAATTTGTGGCAAAATTTTGATCGTGTCATTAACCACAAAAGAGTCTGAACTCGATAACAGATTAACCATTTTATCCCCGTCCAATAGCACTCTTTTACTTTCTTTTTCAAAAGCCGAAAGTAATTTAGACTGGTTAACTTTAAAAAATAATTCTACTAATCGAAAATCATCTTCTTTATCTCGATAAGAAAATTCTAACCCATTTTGAAAAATATTTAATATATGCGAATATCCAATGCCTAAAATTTTTTCCAATAGAACAACATACCCATAAGAGGCAATCTCCATGGTAAATAATGACAGCTCACGAGTATGAGATCTTTGCCAATTATAGTTAATAATATCTTTTTCCATAAAAATAAATTTTATATCTCACTCTTATCAACCACCTTGCCATTAAAAACAAACTCGGAGATTGATTTCCTTTGGCGCGGTTTAGCATCATCGGTTTTTTGTTCAGCGGTGGCTTGAGTGGGATCGCCGGGATAACCAACCGCAATCGTGGCAATCGATTCGTAGCTGTCTTGAGACACGTTTAAAACTTCGTAAGATTTCTCACGATTATAACCGCCCATCTCATGAGCGATCAGATCCATACTCACTGCTTGCAAAAATAAATTTTCTGCGCCGGCACCAGTGTCATATTGATAAGTGACATTGGGTTTATTTTTGTAATTGTGGTGGCGTTTACCAAAAACTACCAACAGCAGATAAGCATTTTTAGCATAAGCATTGCCTTCATCTAATAAATCAGCAATCCGTTTAAAATCTTCAACTTGATCTTGCGTGGCATAAACTACCAGCCACGGCTGTTCGTTACGCGAAGACGGCGCCCAGCGCATCGCTTCGAAAAGTGAATTGATTTTTTCTTGATCAATTGGTTGATTAGAAAAAATCACCGGACTCCAACGTTTTTTGATCAAATCAGCAATCGGATAATCGTTTGGCGCTTCTTTGAGTGGATATGGTTGGTTGGTCATATTGTTAAATACTTAATTTGATTTTGAGTGGAAGTTAAAAATTTTTTAAAGTCGTCCGTGCTTAAAGCTAAAGTGGCGGTGTTGATATTTGGATGAAAACCAACTTTTTCAAAATTAAATATTTCTTGATCAACCACCACAATTGTTTGATGTTTTTCGTCGTTAATCAAACCAAATGGTGAAACCGAGCCAGGCGTTAAACCTAAAATTTCTTTTAACTGCTCCGGCGAAGCAAAAGACAATTTTGATTCATTCAACTGCGCTGCTAACTTTTTTAAATCGGCGCGCTTATCAGCCAGCATTACTACTAAGTAATACTGATCTGAGTTTCGATTTTTAACAAATAAATTTTTTGTTTCCGCTCCAGTAAAATCCCATCGAATTTTTTTGGCTTCATCCACAGTAAAAACAGCTTCATGGTCAAATTTTTGATAACTGATATTTGAATCAGCCAAAATTGAATATAAATCTTTTGCCATAGAAAATTTAATTTGGTCGGAGTAGTGGGATTTGTCCCGCCGATGGCGGGATCCGCTTTTTTAAAATTTATGGTGGCGGAAACCCACGACCTTCCGCCTTCTCCCGCCTTCGCGGGATTCGGCGGACAGGCACGCACCCATATGAACTTTAGTCGGGGTACCGGGATTTGAACCCGGGACCTCATGCACCCCATGCATGCGCGATAGCCAGCTTCGCCATACCCCGGCTAAAATTCATATTAACAATACCTTCAGCCTGTATATTTTATCTTAGCGATAAAGCTGGAAAGTAGCAAGAAAGATAAAATCTCAAAAATCAAAAAATAAAGAGGCTAAGGACGCTAACAAAAATAAAACAAGACTCGGGGGTCTGGGGGTACAACTGAGCCCCAAGATAAATCCAAACAAAATTTGATCGTCGCTCAAGGGCGAATTTGTACCCCCAGGACTTTTGGTACTGGCGCCTGCCCCGCCGGATGGCGGGGGTCACAAAAATACAAAGTCTTAATTAAACACTAGATTCCCGCTTTCGCCACCGCCTACGGCGGGGCTCGCGGGAATGACAAGAAACTAAAGAACTCCACAATCGATTAGTTAAGATTTGGCTGATATGAAACCAGCATGCTGCTACACTTGCCTTTGAGCTATGCCTAGGACAGCTCAGGGTAAAAAATAGCAGTTTTATCGCCTTTGGGCCCGCAGAATCACAGCCAAGGCTGCAAAACGATTTGGCACCCTACTACAAAGGTTGTCCCAAAACTTAATCTAATTGCAAATTGTGAAGTTCAATTATATTATAGCATTTTTTAAAATCAAGGCCAAGAAAAGAAAAAGAGCCCGGAAGCAGCGTGCAAAACACGACTGCGACCGGGCTCGGAGTGGACGAAGAAGAGGGTGAAATGATCAGCCCCCCATAACCTCGTTATGGCGGAAGATCATCTTTTGGACCTGGCGAAGCCGAGACAGAGGTACGGCTTGCGCAGCATCGCAAAGGGGTTTGACGTTATCGAGTGCGACTTCCAGCAAGACGAAAGCCGGCAGGTGAACCAGACCAGCTTCCAGATTGCGGATCACCAGGTCGTTGACCATGGTTCCGGCCGAATGGCTCGGGTCAAGGCCAACGGGAACCCAGTAGCCAGCCCTGATCGCATCGATCATGTCGTGGCGCGGCGCGAAACGATACAGACTGGCCGTATCGTGATGCTGAACGCCGCGAGCGCAGAAAAGAATTTGGTCGTTGCCCTGCCGCAAACTGCGTTGGATGTCCAGGCGGACGTCATCGTCAAAATACCGCTCGCCAGCCACCACGAACTCGGCGTTCGTGACCCACTGACCGATCGAACCGTCGATCGGATTCTTGAGCATGACAACGAACTCATTCTGCATGCCCAATGCGCGGAGCAAGGTCAAGTTCCCGGTTCGAGCACCGATCCAGAGAACAATCTGACCAGCATAGCCGACCTGATCGCGGATCCGTCGGACAGCATCGAGGTGAGAGGTGTCAATGACTTCGAGAAAAACGGCTTCAACCCCGTGAGCCTTGGCCGCGGAAAGTAACCACTCCACCGCCTGCTCACCAAATCCAGGAAAAGCATAGGCAGAAGAGCGGGGTTTCCAACACCCACCACGGACGAATTTAACACCGTGCTCGCTGACCAGATTGCCGACCAGACGGTCGATGTGCCTGTCGACCGTACAAGGCCCAACGATGAGTTGGCAAGGCAAATCGTTTCCAAACATCACTCTGCCAACTTTCACATGATGAGGTTTGGCACCGTTCCCCGCTTTCAGGCTGACAGCGCTCGGAGTCACCCGCCGAACGTTATCGACACCTTCGAGCCGGAACATGTGTTCCGGATACATGGCAGCAGTCGCCTTCGGCCCATCCGTAAGATAGACCTCTGTGACTGAAATGTTGGCTCCAGCAACTTCTCGAACTTGAGGTGCTAGACCATTCGCTTCAGCCAAGGCAACCACAGCCTCAACTCTTGCGTCTTCTTTGCCGATTCCGGCCTGCAATGTGACGATCATACCATGATTCTCCTTTGGTGGTATAACCAAAGCGCTACGACCTTGGTGCGGTTGATTGTTGCCTTATCGGCGGTTTATGCTCACCGAGATGAGCGGTTGCAGTTCAGTGGTTGACCGGCGGACCCATAACGATCACTTCGGTCTGACTTGCAGCTCCATGACGCAAAGAAATGCGCTTTGGGATTCCTTTAGCTACTTCCCGAGGTGTAAAAGGACCGATGCCAACTTCAAAACCAGAAAATTTCTTGCCCGGTTTTGGCATCAACTGGTGCTGATCTTTAGGATTTATGTTTCTTACCTCTTTAATAGGTTGAGTGGCTTTAACGGCGATTCAATTTCACCAGAGCAGACAATATCCTCCAGTTTTGTAATGACGAATGCAAACATTGGGAACGATGATGAAACCAGCCTTGGCGAACAGGTCGTAGGCGGTCACATCATCACAACCCAGTCTGGATTTGAGTTCCCTGATGACCGCTGTTCTTTTGCCGGCGGTCAATTTATTGGGGAACTGATTCAAGTAGGCGGCACGCAGTCGACCAAGTGGAACGTGTTGGCTAACGATCCGCCAAAACGCGCGCGTTCTCTCAGCACCATAGTGCTTGGGCGATTCGTGCACCAATCTCGAGATCACTCTTACATCATCTTTTTGGTCTTCCTCCAGACCGATTTGGTCAAGGGCAGTTCTGATGACTGTCTCGAGGTTCAAATCTGGATTGGGCAAAAGCCCCATAACACACAAAACAGCTCGAGTCAGTCGGGTTTCGACTTCAGTACACTTCATTTTGGGTATTACCCCCTTCTTCGTTGAATTTTCAAGGAGCCAAAGCCCCTCCTACAAACTATTCGAGTCTTGCGACCCTATTTCTAACCGCCATGGGTTAAAAATCGAGCCACAAAAACAAAAAACTGACCCTTTTCCTAGATCAGTCGCATTTTTTTTGATTCGTTATTTTTTTACATAATCAAGCAAACTGATCTAGAGGTCAGTAAAATAGAAGCTAAAAAACCAGCCGGAGGCCTTGAATGAATCTGAAAGGTTGTTGCTTAAATGTATTTTCATACTATATTTACAGCTTAGCGCAAAGGGCTAGATATGTCAAGAAAGTCAAAAATTAGATCTCAAATCTCAAAAATACAAGTAAAATATTAAAAAATATTTTAGATTTGATATTTAATTTTTTAGATTAAAATAAGAGCCCTCCAAAGCGCCAAAGCGCATCGGAGAGCTCTCAATGGTCGGAACGGGTGGCTTTTCCGCCACCGAATATGAAAACGCTTTCTAAAAGAAAGCAACTTAATCTAGCTGGTGCTACGCTCCGTTGATTTTTACAACTCTAAGTGTAGAAAAAATAAAAAAAGCTGTCAAATAATGACAGTTGACAATTGACAATTAACTGGTGACTATTGACAGTTGACTTTTGACAAAATGAAAAGGGCCACTCGCTTTCCTCCTTTTTTGCGAGTAGCCCTGGGTAGATTGTTGTCGGTTTGTCCGACGATTAAGCCTCCTGAGGCGAGACAGGGGCGATTTTATCACCAGCCCGCGCCTCTTGAAAGGCAATGGTGTTCAGAGCGTTGACGAAGGCTTTGGCCGACGCGACCACGATATCGGTGTCGACACCGACGCCCTTGGCGGTGAAACCGTTTTGCTTGAGTATCACAATGACTCGCCCTTGAGCATCTTTGCCTTCGGTCACGGAATCGAGACTATAGCTCTTGAGCTCGGTCATGACACCAACACAACGTTCAATAGACTTAAAGATGGCGTCGACTGGCCCATCACCCGTGCCAGTATCGGTAACCTTACAACCACCCGTACAAAGGATAACCGTGCCAGTGGGAACGACACCGGTACCCGACGTAGCCTGGGCGTGGACAAGTTCCCATATCACCTGACCCGCCTTGACCGAATCGTCGACGATGGCGTAGAGGTCCTCGTCGTAGACTTTCTTTTTCTTGTCACACAGATCTTTGAAACGCCTGAAAGCGGCTTGCAGTTCTTCGTCGGAGAGAGTGAAGCCCAGCGATTCGAGACGACTTTTGAAGGCGTGCCGACCGGAGTGTTTGCCCATCACCATACTTTCGCCCGACCAGCCGACCGATTCGGGCGTCATGATTTCGTAGGTGGAACGGTGTTTAATCACGCCGTCCTGGTGGATGCCGGCTTCGTGCGCGAACGCATTGGCGCCGACGATGGCTTTGTTGGCCTGAACGCGCTGGCCGGTGATTTGCTGAACCAGCTTCGAACAGCGATAGATTTCTCCGGGATTGACGTTTGTCTGAACACCGAAGTAGTCTTTGCGCGTTATCAGATTCATGACGATTTCTTCGAGCGAGGCGTTGCCGGCCCGCTCGCCGATGCCGTTGATGGTGCATTCAATCTGGCGCGCACCGTTGCGAACAGCGGCCAACGAATTGGCCACAGCCAGACCGAGGTCATTGTGACAATGAACCGAGATAGTTGCCTTGGCGACATCCTGAACATTGGCCAAGATATAAGCGACCATGGCACCATATTGTTCTGGCTGACAATAGCCGACCGTGTCCGGCAAGTTGATAGTGGTCGCACCGGCCTCAATGACGGCCGCCACAATTTCCACCATGAAACCCCAGTCGGTACGACCCGCGTCCTCGCAGGAGAACTCGACGTCCTCGACGAAGCTCCGCGCGAAGGCGACGGAATCGCGCACGCGCTCCAGCACCTGCTCGCGGGTCATGCGCAGCTTGT
>JAFGGX010000005.1 GCA_016930315.1 Candidatus Buchananbacteria bacterium | reverse complement strand
TATGGGAAAACTGAAATTATTTTCGCCAGATGTTGGATTGGCCAGAAGTTCAGAGGGAGAACTTGAAGTACCTGATAGTATGATAGAACAGTTTGAAAAGCAATCAAAATTTTTAGGTAAAGGAATGACCGCCCATGTTATTACCTTCGATAGAAGGTTTGGAGAGTCGGAAGTAGCTAGCGATGTTTTGGGTGATCGTTATGTGGAGGTAGCTCTAAAAGTTTTTGATTCAAATTCAAAAGATATTTTAAATTGGCCGACGCAAGAGGCTGATATCCAACAAAAAGCTGAGAGAAGAGGAGTCAGGACGCCAAAAGTTTTTGGAATTGTTGAGAATTCTTCAGGACAACAGGCCATTGCTATGGAAAGAATCAGGGGCTATAGTCTAGAAGATATTGTTGGTGAGAATATGATTCATTCTGGCCAAATAAAATTACCAGCAGATTTCACTTGGGATGGTTTTTGGGCGGAGGCAGAATTGATGATAAAAAGGCTACATGAAAAACGAGAAGATGATTCGGATATTCCGGCCCCAATTTATCATCGTGATATAAAGTTAGGTAATTTGATGATAGATTTAACTAATGGAAGGCCGGTTATTATTGATTTTGGTTTATCCGGTCAAGTGTATACCGAGGAAGATGATCCGTATCTTTATAATCCACCGTATGGACCAACCAGAGCATTTGTCCAAGACGAAGTTGGACTGACTTCCGCTAAGAATATTTTTTCTAATTATTTAGTGGGTGGCCAGAGTATTTAAAATTTATCCCTTGACAGGTTAACATTTTTATGATAAAAATAGATTCGCTTAGACAGAGAGGAGTCAAATTATGAGTGAGTCTTCTTTCGTGCCGACTGAAGAGCTTTTGCAAGCCGCAGTTGACGTTTTGAGAGCAATGCTGGAAGGTGATTCCAAGCGCCAGTCATTGCCTAAGCCATTTGCACATTTTGAGGTGGTTATAGACCAAAGCGCTCTTGGCGATGAAGACATTGTTTTTCCGTTGGGTGTCAAATTGCCACCTGACATTCAAGAAGCCATTGCCGGCAGAAAGGTTAGTCTCTCGATGAAAGCCAAGGAATAGCGCGGCGGTTAAGAATGCTCAAAAGCCAGTCGAATGTCACTAGACATGGCTGGCTTTTCCTTTTATATGGTAGTGGTAATATCTTTGGCTACCCGGAATACTTCTTCAACGGTGGTAATGCCATCCGCGGCTTTGAGTAGGCCGTCTTGGATCATGGTAATCATACCGGATTTGATGGCAATGTCGCGCATATCATATTCGGAAACTTGGCCGTGTAAAATTAGTTTTTCAATTTCTTTGTTCATGGTCATAATTTCAAAAATACCGACGCGGTCTTTGTAACCTAAGCCTTGACATTCTTCACAGCCGCCGCCTTTGTAAAATTTAAGCTTTTTTAAGTCTTGATTGGCGACTTTAGTGCCTGACTCGGTTGGGATAGCTGACAAAATTTTAACCACCCGAGAAAAAGTTTGATTATCGAGTTCAATTTCTTTTTTACAATTTTGACAAATTTTTCTAACCAACCTTTGGCCGATCATGGCGTTAATCGCCGGAGCAACTAAAAATGGCTTAACGTTCATGGCCAGTAGTCTAGGGATAGTACCAGCCGCGTCATTGGTGTGTAGGGTAGTAATTACCAAATGACCGGTTAAAGCAGCGTTAATAGCAATTTCAGCGGTTTCTAGGTCACGAATTTCACCAACCATAATAATATCCGGATCTTGCCTGACAATGTTTCTTAAACCATTGGCAAAAGTATATTTGGTGCTTGGGTCGACCTGGCTTTGGTTAATGCCAACCAGTTTGTATTCGATTGGATCTTCAATGGTAATAATTTTACTAGTTGGACTATTGAGTCGATTCAAAATTGCATAAAGGGTAGTAGTTTTACCGGAACCGGTTGGACCGGTAGTAATAATCATGCCATTAGGTTTTTGAATTTCAATTTTTAATTGTTCAAATGGCCGACCGCGTAAACCCAACCCTTCAAAAGAAAAGCCGGAGGTGGTTGACATCAACAGCCGAATTACTACACTTTCGCCATAGGCGGTTGGCAGTGAAGAAACACGAACATCAATTTCTTCGTTTCTTAAAAAAATAGTGAATCGGCCGTCTTGCGGGCGATTATAAACATTAATTTTTAAGCCGGCGATTAATTTTATCCGGCTTAAAATATCCGGCCAGTTTTTAGTTCTAATTTCGGCCACTTCATGGAGTAAGCCGTCAATTCTAAAACGCACCTTAACGACGTTAGCCTCTGTTTCCAGGTGGACATCAGACGCTCTTGATTTGGTAGCTGCTGCTAAAATTAAAGCGAGCGAATCGGTGGTTGAAACTTTTAGCAAATTGTGGCTTAAGTCTTTAAAAGTTTTGATTCCTTTTTCAAAACGGATAATGTCTTCGGCGGTGATTTTGACGCCAGAAACTTCTTCTTTTATTTTTGGAATGTTGTCGTAGAGCTTAAAAGCATGCAAAAAGCTGTTTTCAGAAATTAAATAAATCTGGACTTTGGTGTTGTAATCATCATTTAATTTTTGGGCAATTTCTTTAACCTCTGGCAGGTTGGGGTTGACTGCGGCTAAGCGAATGTCATTGGTGGTCCAGTAAAAACAAATTAACCGTAGTTGTTTGGCCTTGTCTTGAGAAATTAAAATTAAAGCTTCGGGACTGATTGGAAAGCCTTTAAGATCAATATATTGCCAATTGCCCAGGCTGGCTTTGGCCATTGCTTCTTGTTCTTTAGCATCAGCTGAAATGTTATGCATCTTCTCCGAGAATTTTTTTTCTATTTCTGGGCTAGAAATTCTTGGTAATTTATTTTTGGTTAAGTTGTCTGCCATATTTGATATTATAACTTAAATCAAACAAAAAATAAACTTTAACTGATGATTAGTTTTTACCATCAAGCTAAGTTTATTTTTTGGCTAGTTATTTTTTTGTCAGCAGTTTTTTTAAACCTAGTGACATTCGGCTAGCGACAAATTTTTTACTGTAAAGATATTCAAAGAATAAAGACCAGTTGGCCCAATAAAAAGCGACGATTAGTATCTGAACCAGAATAAATACTAGGTATAGGAGTAGTAATAATGAAAGAATCAGTTTAGGGAATGGGTAAAGCGGCCCAACAATTAACTGAATGCCGACGCCAAACAGACTGCCGACTATTTGGTTGGTAATCCAAATAATAGCAAACAGTAAAGCGGCGAATTCTAAGCAGATTAACCAGTTTTTGGTAAACAGTTGCCAGCTTTTTTTGCAGCTATCAATTAATTTTTCATCTTTTAATACCACTTGGAGAATGGTTAATTTGGCGGCAAAAGCAATCAAGGCGACAAGGATTAAGGTAATAATTATTACTAGTGGATAAATAATCGGGGTACCAGTAGTAATTTGATTAATCCAAGCAACCAGTAAGGCTAACAGCCAAAGTCCAAGCTGAAGAATTAAATTAACCAACAATATCGGCCAGAATTTTTTTAAGCCCAGTCTAAAATTTTGAGCTAAGTCGGTTTTTTTATTTTGGGCCAAATTAATAATCCGATTAATCAATGCCGCTTGGCTGACAATGGTTAGCCATAAAATTAAAGCGGTAAATGCTAATTCAATTAAGGCAACCATAATACCAATAATAAAGCTGCCAGCATGACTTTGAATGGTGCTCATTAAGCCAGCATATAAATTGCCAAATGAACCACTAAATAGATCACCAAAAAAACTGGTTAGAAAATTCAATCGGCCGGTTGGATTGTAAATGTAAGTCAGTAATAAATTAATTTCGCCAACACTAATTAAGGCAGTAAAAGCGCCAAAAATTAGTAGGCTTGGATTGTGCCAAGTTAGGCCTAGGGCTTTTTTTAAGATTTGCCGATAAATTGGCATATGTTTGTTTTGGCAATGAATTAGTTATTTTTTTCTTTGGTTTTATCAGTTGGTTCTGCTTCTGCTGGTTTTGTTTTTTCTTCAGCAAAGATTGCCTCAAATGCTTCTTTTTCCAGCGTTTCTTTTTCAACTAAGGCATTAGCAATTTGGTCGAGTTTTTGGCGGTAATTTTTGATTAGATTTTTGACGGTTTTAATACCTTCGGCAATAAATTCATCAATTTCTTGATCAATGTCTTGGGCTACTTTTTCACTGTAGTCTCTTTGTTCGTGCATCTCTCGGCCCAAATAAACTAGATCCTCGCGTTCACCAAAAGTTCTGGGGTTTAATTTATTACTCATGCCAAAATCAGTAATCATTCGCCTGGCCAGGCGCGTTGCTCTTTTTAAATCGCTGGAAGCGCCGGTAGTAACATCGCCAAATATTTCTTTTTCAACCACATGACCGGCCAGCATGACAGCAATGTCGGCGATAAATTCTTTGCGGCTTTGCAGATGTTTGTCGGTGGTTGGTACTTTTAAGGTATAACCAGCGGCCTGGCCGCGCGAGATAATTGAAACTTTATGAACCGGATCGGCTTCGGGTAAAAGGTGAGCCACTAAAGCATGACCGGCCTCGTGATAGGCGGTAATCTTTTTTTCTGCAGTTGATAAAATATGGCTGCGTCTTTCCGGTCCAAGCATTACTTTTTCAATGCTTTCGATAGCGTCGATCATCTCGACTTTTTTCTTATCTTTTCGAGCTGCTAATAAGGCTGCTTCGTTTAGCAAGTTATTTAAGTCGGCACCGGTAAAGCCTGGAGTGCGTTCGGCAATCATTCTTAAATTCATGTCAGGTGCAAATGGTTTTTTGCGAGCATGAATTTTTAGAATTGCTTCTCGATCATCAATGTCTGGTAAATCCAAAACTACTCGACGATCAAATCGACCTGGCCGTAGCAGGGCCACATCTAATACATCCGGTCGATTGGTGGCGGCCATCAAAATGACGTTGGTGTTAACGTCAAATCCGTCCATTTCAACCAAAATTTGGTTTAAGGTTTGTTCGCGTTCATCGTTTGAGCCACCCATGCCAGCGCCTCGTTGGCGGCCAACTGCATCGAGTTCATCAATAAAAATAATACAAGGAGCGTTTTTTTTGGCTTTTTTAAATAAATCTCTAACTCGAGAAGCACCAACGCCGACAAACATTTCCACAAATTCCGAACCGGAAATGCTAAAAAATGGTACGCCCGCTTCTCCGGCTACCGCTCGAGCTAAAAGAGTTTTACCAGTACCTGGAGGGCCAACCAATAAAACACCCTTGGGAATCCGTGCGCCAATGGTTAAAAATTTGCGGGGATTTTTTAGAAAATCAACAATTTCTAATAACTCTTCTTTAGCTTCCTTGTCGCCGGCGACATCTTGAAAGGTGATTCGGTTTTTTTGATTTTGGGGGTTGCTTTCGCGAGCACGGCTTTGGCCAAACATCATGGCGCGGCTGTTGGCCCCTTGAACTTGGCGCATCATGAAATAGATAATTACCACCACAAACAAAAGTGAAATCAAAAATGGCAACGAAGCGCTGAGCCAGAATTCAAAGCCGCTTTGCTGTTGGACATTAATATCAATATTTTTTAATTTGTCGGTTTGGATGCCTAAATTACTCAAAAGAGCCGTTAAAGATTCATTGGCCTCTTTGTAGGTTTCAATTTTTGTGCCATCTTTTAAGTCAATGTCTAGCTTGTTTTCAATCACTGTGATTGATTTAACCTGGTCTTGGTTGATGGCGGTAATTAGAGTTTCGATGCCCACCTGTTTGACCGGCTGTTGGGTTGGCAGATAAAGGGCAAACAGACTAACAATAAAAAGGAAAACTAGAAAAGCAATTAGGAAATTTTTTGAGAATTTTTTCATATTTTGTAATTAAGGCAATGGCTATTTGTACATCAATTAATGCAAAATAGCAATTTTAACTTCTGAGTTAATTTTCAATGCTTTAAGTATAGCTAATTTAAAATCGCTCGACAAGCCAGCTAAACAATTTAGCCAAGTTTTTGTCAAGCGATTTTAATTTTTGCTAGTCTTTTTTTGGATCTGCTTCGGCTGGTTTTTCTTCAGTTGATTTCTCTTCGGCTGGTTTGGGTTCCGGCGATTCTTCTTTTTCAGTTTTTTCAGTCGGTTTGGCGGTTGGTTGTTTTAGAGCCTTGATACTTAAACCCAATCGATGATCTTTTGGTTCAATCGAAATAACTTTGAATTCAACGTCATCGCCTATTTTGGCAATCGTGTTCGGATCATTGACTTGCTTGTCTGATAATTCAGAGATGTGAGCCAAACCATGAATATCTGGATCTAATTCAACAAACAAACCAAATGGATTAATTTTCAAGACTTTGCCGGTAACCGTTTGACCAACTTGATATTTCTTCTCAACATTTTTCCAAGGGTCGTCTTTTAATTTTTTGGTTGATAAAAAGATTTTTGAACCTTCAACGTTGATAATTTCGGCTTTAATTTTTTCACCGACATGGACAAAATCACTTGGATTATCAATTCGTTGCCAAGCCAATTCAGAAATATGAATTAAACCTTCAAGGTTTTCACCAAATTCAACAAAAACACCAAAGTCAGTTACTGCTGTTACCTTACCTTCAACTGTGTCGCCAACTTTGTATTGGTCTAAAACATCTTTTTGTTTTTCTTCCCAAGCAGTTTTTTCCGAAACAATTAATTTGTCTTCTTTTTCGTCAAGGTCAAAAATTTTAACATCGAATTTTTCACCAATGTAGCTTTTTAAGCGGTCTAGAATTTTATTCTTATCACCACCTTGGACGCGTGGGTAGTGTTCGGGCATTAATTGTGAAACTGGTAAGAAACCGGCAATTTTGCCTAGTTTAACTAGCAAGCCGCCTTTATTAGCGTCGGTTACGTCAACTTGGATAATTTCGCCTTTATCTTTAAGTTCTTGAAGATTGCCCCAAGCTTTTTGATGACCGGCAAATCGTAATGACAATTCCATTTCGCCATTTTCATTTTCTAGTTCAATTACAGTGGCTTCTACTTCGTCGCCAACTTTAATATCGTTGGAGTCGTCTGATTCATCGTAGAATTCACGGCCACGAATTACGCCGGTGGTTAAGCCGTCGATGTCGACCCTGATTTCTGAGCGGGAGATATCAATAATAATACCTTTAACTAGGTCTCCGGCTTTTGGCACATGAATAAAATCGCCCTCGGCCAATAATTTTCCAAATTCGGTCGTGGGCTTGTCTTCTAGATTAGTTTTTACTACCTTATTCATAAAGTTTTGTTTAGCCTTTCTGCTTTCTGGTCAGAAAAGCCTATTTTTAGCTTAAATTGGCTAAAAATAGTTTTTATTTAGATTATTAATTAAAGTATAGCTTAGCATACTACAAAAAAATGATTTTGGCAAGGCTTTTTTGGGTTAGTTTTTTGTTTCAATGAAACTTTTTAGCCGAATTTTGTATCGGAGTATTGATTTTTTAGGTTTTTATCTTAATTTGCTAAAAATAGTTAAAATTTTGTCTAAATTTAGATTAAAAAAAGTGGTTAAATCTCTTGCTAATCTTTTGGAAATATGTTATTATAATTGTGGCTAATTGAGTCATTTTTTAATTTTTTCTTTATTATAATTTTATGATTATTAGTTGGTTTGGCCAGTCTTGTTTCAGGATTCAAGGTCAAGATTCAGTGGTAGTTACCGATCCTTTTAGTAAAGAAATTGGTTTAAGATTACCTAAATTGACTGCTGACATTCTGACCATCAGCCATGATCACCACGATCATAATAATATTGAAGCGGTTAAAGGAATTACTACCCCGGAAGCTTTTTTGATTAATCAACCAGGTGAATATGAAGTAAAAAACACTTTTGTTTATGGAATCAGCAGTTTTCATGATAATCAGCAGGGGCAAGAGCGGGGTAAAAATATAATTTATCGGTTTGAAATGGAAAATATCACCATTACTCATCTTGGCGACTTGGGCCATAGTTTGGAGAATGGATTAATTGAAGCCTTAGAAGGAACTGATATTCTTTTATTGCCAGTGGGCGGCATTTATACGATTAATTTAAAGCAAGCGGTTGAAATTGTTAGTCAGTTGGAACCACGAATTGTAATTCCAATGCATTATAATTTACCTGGTTTAAAATTGAGTTCCAAAATTGACGGGGTGGAAGCTTTTTGTAAAGAAATGGGAGTGGGAGTTGAGGCGGTTGATAAATTTAAAGTAACTAAAAAAGATTTACCCCAAGAAGATTTGCAGGTGGTAATACTAAAACCATAGTTTTGTCATGGATCAAGATGAGCGAAAAAAAGAGTCGAAGATTGAAAAATTACCGCTGGAGACAAGAAGATTAATTTTTTGGATAGTATTGATTATTAGTGCGGCGGTGTTAGTGGTGGTATGGATTTTTTCTTTAAATTTATCTTTATCTATAAAGCCGAGTGATGCGTCTGAGGACGTAAGATTAGAAAAAATTAAATCTGATTTAAAAATTTTTTTTCAAACTACGGGCGAAGGATTACAAGAATTAAAAAATCAATTTAGTGGTGATGATCAGTCAACCAGCACAGTGGCTACCACTAGCCAAGAAATTATTCCTTCTTTGCCCAATTAAAAAATATGCCAATTAAGAAAGCAAAAAATTTAAACATCACCAAAAAAAATCCAGCCGATGGCTCTGATACTCAGGACAACGAAGGTAAAAACGGTATTGGTAAATTAATTAGTCAGGGGATTGTTGAAGAAATGCAAGAGTCCTATTTGGATTATGCAATGTCAGTGATTGTTTCTCGAGCCTTGCCGGATGTGCGTGATGGTTTAAAACCGGTTCATCGTCGGATTTTATATGCGATGTGGAGTATTGGCTTAAGGCCTGGAGCTAAGTATCGAAAATCCGCTACCGTGGTCGGTGAAGTGCTAGGTAAATATCATCCTCATGGTGATTCGGCCGTGTATGATTCGATGGTCAGAATGGCTCAGGATTTTTCTTTGCGCTATCCATTGGTTAATGGTCAAGGTAACTTTGGCTCGATGGACGGCGACAACGCGGCGGCGATGCGTTATACCGAAGCTAAATTAGCGGCAATCAGCGAAGAGCTCTTGCTTGATTTAGAAAAAGAGACAGTTGATTTTATTCCTAATTACGATGGTTCCCATAAAGAACCAACCGTATTGCCAGCCAGACTGCCAAACCTTTTGTTAAATGGCACCACCGGCATTGCTGTCGGGATGGCTACCAGTATTCCGCCGCATAATTTAACCGAATTAGTTGACGCCATTACTTATTTAATCGACAAACCGGAAGCCACCATTGATGATTTGTTTCAATTTGTAAAAGGGCCGGATTTTCCAACCGGTGGTACGATTTTTGATTCAAAAGAAATCAAACAAGCTTATGCTACTGGCAAAGGCCGAGTGGTAACTCGAGCCAAAACCGAAATTGTTGAAGATAAAAGCGGTAATTTTAAAATTATTGTTCACGAAATTCCTTACATGGTTAATAAGGCCTCGGTGGTGGAAAAAATTGCCGAGTTAGTGAAAGACAAAAAAATTGAAGGGATTAAAGATTTGCGCGATGAGTCGTCAAAAGAAGGGGTGCGAGTAGTAATTGAATTAAAAAAAGATACTTATCCAAAAAAGATTTTAAACAGTTTGTTTAAGTTGACTGATTTACAAACCACTTTCCATCTTAACATGTTGGCGTTAGTGGATGGTATTCAGCCGCGAGTGCTGACTTTAAAAATGGTTTTGGAAGAATATTTGAAACACCGGCAAACCGTGGTGCGTAAACGAACTGAATACGATTTGGCTAAAGCCAAAGATCGCGCTCATATTTTGGAAGGGTTGAAATTAGCTTTGGTGAAAATTGATCAGGTAATTGATACAATCAAAAAATCGAAAGACAAAGAAGTTGCCAAAGAAAACTTAATCAAAAAGTTCAAATTGTCTGATCGCCAAGCAGTCGCCATTTTGGAAATGCGGTTGCAGCAGTTGGCTAATTTGGAAAGATTAAAAATTGAACAAGAGTTAAAAGAAAAATTAGAATTGATTAAGCACTTAGAAAGTATTTTAAAATCACCAAAAAAGATTTTAGATATTATTAAAAAAGAATTGGCCGATATCAAAGAAAAGTACGGCGATGAAAGACGAACCAACGTAGTTAGTCATGGGGTAGAAAGTTTTACCGCCGAAGATTTGATTCCCGACGAAGACACAATTGTCACTATTACTAAAGATGGTTATATTAAACGATTGGCACCGGAAATGTTTAAAACTCAAAGTCGCGGCGGTAAAGGCGTGGCCGGTCTAACCACCAAAGAAGAAGACGTGGTTGAACATTTCTTTTCTACCACTACCCTTTCTGACATTTTGTTTTTCACCACCAAGGGTCGGGTCTTCCAGCTTAAAGCTTATGACATTCCAAAAGGTTCTAGAACGGCTAAGGGTCAAGCAATCGTTAACTTTTTGCAATTAGGCGGTGACGAAAAAATTTCAGCTGCTCTGCCTCTAAACGAACTAGGTGATTATAAGTTTTTGATCATGGTCACCACCAAAGGCAATATTAAAAAAGTTGATATTCAAGATTTCTCCAACGTTAGACGGTCTGGGTTAATTGCGATTCGGTTGAAAAAAGATGATGAATTGGAATGGGTTAAACCATCCGGCGGTAAAGATGAAATTATCTTGGTTAGTTCAATGGGCCAAGCTATCAGGTTTAAAGAGAGCCAGGTTCGGGCGATGGGTCGAGCGGCTAGCGGTGTTCGGGGAATCCGTTTAAAGAGTAACGATCGAGTGGTTGGAATGGATGTGGTTGACACAACTTTAGTTAAAGTTGGCCAGTTGATGATTATTATGGAAAAAGGTTTTGGCAAACGCAGTAATTTAACTGGCTATAAAACTCAGGGTCGGGGCGGATCGGGTATTAAAACCGCCAAGGTAACTCCTAAAACCGGTGCTATTGTTAGTATGGCTATTATTAATGCTAAAGCTTTAGAGGAAGATTTGGTTATTATTTCGGCTAAGGGTCAAGTAATCAGACTACCGTTGAAATCAGTTAATATTTTGGGCCGAGCTACTCAAGGAGTAAGGTTAATGCGCTTTAAAGCCGAAGGCGATAAAGTTGCATCAGTAACATTTATATGATATTTTGTTTGTTAGATATTAATTTTTAAGATAAAATTACAATATTATGCCAGTACCACCAAAAAGACGATCAGCTTCCAAAGGCCGCCGCGGCCGAGCTCATCAAGGTTTAAAAACCAGCGAGTTGGTTAAATGTGCCAAATGCGGTAAATCAATCAAATCGCACCGGGCTTGCCCTTATTGCGGCAGCTATCAAGGCCGGGAAGTGGTTAAAATCAAATCAAAAGTCAAAAAACCTAAAAAGTAAATTTTAGATCTTTATGTCCAATCGGCATTTGGCCCGCACCATTGCTTTGCAAGCTCTTTATCAATGGGATTTTACCGGTAAAGAAAAAGTTGACGTTGACGTTGATTCAATTGTCAAAAAAGACTTGTCTGAATTTGCGCCCAAGTTTGACGATCATGGCTTTATCGAAAGCTTAGTCAAGGGGGTGTTAGATAATCAAAAAGAAATAGACGGCTTGATTATTAAGTACGCTCCGGAATGGCCGTTGGAACAAATTACCATGGTGGATCGTAATGTGTTGCGGATTGGTATTTATGAAATGAAATTTAATCCGGAAATTCCCGAGAAAGTGGCAATTAACGAAGCAATCGAATTAGCTAAAACTTTTGGCGGTGAATCATCCGGCAAGTTTGTTAATGGCGTTTTGGGCTCAATCTATAAAAAGATGCTCGAAACTCCAGACAAAGTTTAAAAATTAAATCTTAATGACCGTCTGTTGATTGCTATAATAGAAACTTCTATTGTGTCGATTTGCAGACAGTAAATTATCATGCGTGACTTTGCAAAACTACAAAAAAGGATCGGGGTTGAATTTAACAACGATCAACTTCTTAAGCAAGCGTTAGTTCATCGTTCTTATCTTAATGAAAATCCAGGCTTTGGCCTTGATCACAATGAAAGGTTGGAATTTTTAGGTGATGCAGTTTTGGAATTGGTGGTGACTGAAAATCTTTATAATAATTATCCAAATCCAGAAGGAGAATTGACTAATTGGCGAGCCAGTTTAGTTAATAGTCATATGCTAGCAAAAATTGCCGGTCGGCTAGATTTAGAGAAGTGTTTGTATTTAAGTAAAGGCGAATCAAAAGATAATAATGCTAAAGCTAGAAATTTTATTTTGGCCGATGCGTTTGAGGCTGTCACTGGCGCAATTTATTTGGATCAAGGTTATGACGTAGTCAAAAAGTTTATTTTGGAAAACGTGTTGCCGGAGCTATCAGACATTTTAGCCAATCATTTATATTTAGATCCAAAAAGTAAATTCCAAGAAATCGCTCAAGAAAAAATGAAAGTGACTCCAAACTATAGGGTAATTGATGAAACTGGGCCAGACCATGATAAAAAATTTAAAATCGGAGTTTATTTGGATAATGATTTGATTGCCACCGGAGTTGGTTCAAGTAAACAAGAAGCCCAAATTAACGCCGCCGAAAAAGCTTTGAAAACCAAAAAGTGGTAAGTTATTTTAATTAGTGTCTTGGTGCTTGGGTTGGTTGATTTTTTCTAAGCAAGGTGCTAAAATAAGCACCGTTTACAAGCTAATGAATTTTGCACCCGTAGCTCAAAGGATAGAGCACTTGGCTTCGAACCAAGGGGTTGTAGGTTCGAGTCCTACCGGGTGCACTGAAAAATTACATGCAGTTCATTTGACAATTAACAGTTCACTGTCTGTATTTGGTTAACAGTTAATTGTAAATTGTTGATAGTCACCGCGGGGCGTTAGCCCGCCTACGCCTCAAGGCTCCGGTGGACAGGCTCAGCTGGCGGGTTATGTAAGCAAACGGTAGTAGAAAAAATCTTTTGAAAATATATTTTAGAATGGGGCGTTAGCTCAGCTGGTAGAGCAGTTGCCTCTTAAGCAAACGGTCGCAGGTTCGAACCCTGCACGCCCCATTTTAAAATATATTGTGATTATGGAATTTATTGTTTATGTACTCCATAATCAACAGCAAACGGTCCCGACAAGGGCGGACAGGCTCCGGCTTGCCTACCGGCAGGCAGGTTCGAACCCTGCACGCCCCACCAATTGACCTTTAACCATTAATAGTTAACTATTGACTGTCTATTTTGTGGTTAAAAATTAATTGTAAATTGTCATTAGTCATCAACATAGCGCCTTGGTGGCGTTTTTTGATTATATTATGTTTAAAATATTTTCAACTCGGGATGTTGAAAAATTTATTTCATCGCTTGAAAATTCAACAATTGCTAAAGTCTTACGAGTAGTTGATCTGCTTGAAAAATTTGGTAATCAGCTTGCTTTGCCTCATAGTAAAAAAATAGGCGTTAGCTTGTTTGAGTTAAGAATTAAAGGTCGGCAAGAAATTAGGATTTTTTATACTTTTAAAAATGGTTCCGCGATTATATTTTATGGCTTCATTAAAAAATCACAAGCAACTCCTAGGCGAGAAATTAAGCTAGCTAAAAGAAAGTTGAAAGATTTGACTTAATATAACATATAAGTTATACTATTAAAT
>JAFGGX010000053.1 GCA_016930315.1 Candidatus Buchananbacteria bacterium | reverse complement strand
TTTCTAAATTGGTTGGGCAGCAAGAAAATCAACGCCGATTTTTTATTTTCAGCCAAAAAAATTTAATTTTTTTTAACAAATCTCAACTAAAAAATTTACTATTAAAAAATTATCCGCTTGATCGGATAAAAATTAATAAGGATTTACCAAATACAATTAAAATTGATCTAACCGAAAAACCAACCGCTTTAGTTTGGGTTAGCGGTAAAAACAAATATTATGTTGATTTTTCTGGGATCGCTATTAGTCAAATTATTGATGCGAATAATTTTGTAGAAAATTCTATTTCAACTGAAACTAAAATCATTCGTCCGGAGACCCAATTTGGGAGTTATCCAATTGTAATTGACCAAAACGGGGGAGAGGTGAGTATTGGCCAAACTATTATTAAATCGGATTTGGCTAATTTTATTAATCAGCTAAATAAACAAATCATTGAGCAAACTGATTTGTCGATTGGCTATTACTCAATTAACAATTTAGCCAATCAAGATATTATTGCTCAAAGCAAAGCGGGTTGGCTGATCTATTTTACCGCCACTGAGCCGGTCGACTTACAAGTTAAAGAATTAATTACTATTTTACAAAAAGAAATAACCAATCGTAATAATCTAGAGTATATTGACCTGAGGTTCGGCGATAAGATCTTTTACAAATAAAAATTCTTTTTTGGAATAATAGTTTGTATTATTTTCTAGGCACAAATAGTAGATGGGTCGCAAAACGTTAAAAAAGAAATTAAACTGGTCCAGGGGGGATGGGTGAGATCGGGTAGTATTATCGTTTTTAATCTAAAAATATACCAATATGTTTGGTATATAAAAATACATAATTTAATCCATTTTGACTAATTTGAATCTAATTACAAATTTAAAATAACTAACAAGATTAGGAATAGGTCTAATTTATATAGATTTGATGAATAATAAGCAATTTAAACACTTATTAGTATAAGTTGCCTTGGGTGATAATGATTAATTAGATGCTTAAAGGGTTTTACCAATTTTCTAGTGTCGCTTAAGGTATATTGTGCGACACTTTAATAATATCTCTTTAAACCTTTTAACCCACTCCTCTACTTAAAAAACATCCGAATTCCGAATAGTGACAATCAATACTAGCAGCTAAATTAATAAATATGAAATAAGAATATTTTTAATTTGTTTAATGAAAGTTTACATCTATTATTTTTTAAAAAATATCATAAGCCCTACTCTTCCCAGCTTGTGTGTACTAAAAAATTAATGATTGACTTAAAACTAATTTTCTGTCATAATTAATTTATGAAATTAAATATCCCCTATTACCGTCAAAAAAATATTTATTCTTGTGGGCCAGCTGCACTGCAGATGGTTTTTTCTTTTTTTGGTAAAAAGCAAACTTAGCTAAAAAATTTTAATAACAAAAATACCCTGCTAAATCTAGCAGGGTATTTTTAAGTCCTTGTAGATTTTTCTATTGAGTAGCAGTATTGGTGTCTTCTGGAGCAGTATTGATAGCATCGTCTACTGGTTGTTGAGCTTGCTGAGCTTGATAATTATTGTATTGAGTCAAAACATCATCGATATCAATAATTTGTGGAATAAACATTTTACCATCCTTAGTTAAATAAACAGTCTGATCTGGCTGTTGGCTACCGGTAATTGTCAAACCAATTTTATAAATTCCATTTTCTTCGCTAACATCGCCTAGAGTAGCAGTGCCATCTAACTGGGTGCCATAAATTTTGTTGATAAACTCAACTAAATTAGTCCCCGCTTCTTGTGGTTTTACTACTTCAATTTTATTGCCACTAGCCACTTGAGGAATTAAAAAAGCCAAAACCAATACAAGAATAATTGCCAAAACAATAGTGGCAATTTGCCATTTAACGGCACTACTTTGATTTTTCTTGTTTGGAGTTGGCGTTGTTGTACTTTCTGCCATAGTATATTTGATTAATTAATTTATTAAACCCTTATATTATAGCAAATTAATAAAAAAATAGTAAATAGATATTAAATTACTAATTTTAGCTATTTAAATATACCCTTTCAGTAACATTATCGATGATTTATCGTCTAAAATAATACAGCTCTTTAAAACTAAAATCTTGCCTCTCACTGACTGTTGTTAATTCATTGACTGTAAAATGTCAACTGTCAATTGCCAATAGTTATTGGGAGGCAATGCAAAATTTGCAGGACAACTCAAGGATTAGTCCCCTTGTGACCACGCCGCCCCACCATTAAGTCTTAACGACAATTGTATGCTGCGCGCATTACAAACGGGACTGACTTTGTTGGTAGTCCTAGCAATTTTAAAGGCTTTTCTCCCCGAGGTGTTCGATTTGCTTGTCCAATTAATCACTCAAGTGATTGATATCCTGCTATATGCAGTTGATCAAGCCAATCGCCAACTACCTCGATAGATTTGATAAAGGACTGAATTTTGATTCGGTCCTTTTTTCGTTATTCTAGCTATTTATCGATTATTTATCGACAAAAACTTGACAATATTATATAAATATGGTATATTAACTTGTTGTTCTTTAAATCTATAGTTATGTTGATTGGTTCTAAATAGCGGTAAGTTGTTTATATGATTTGCCGCTAGCTGGAACCAATCAACTGTAGGTTGATTGCATTACTGCCTGGAGGTTTCCCGATGAATCTCTTTTTCCTGTTCCTCTGTCTCTGTTTTGGGTGTGTCGTCCAAACTGATTTCATCTCCCCCAAAACTGAAGCGTGGCTTCAACGCCTGACCGAAATCAATGATGATGACAACTCCGATCACCGTCCTCGTCGTAACAAAAAGAGGGGCATTCTAAACCTCTTTACAAAACCGACCCGTCGTCGGAAGTTTGTTCGGCTTAACGGTTGGTGGAGAAATGATGGCACCAAACAAAGAGGAACGATCATGGTCCTGAAAGGTCGTCGAGGTGGACCTAAGGCCGAAAAAGGCCGTGATCGTGAGATTAACCCGAATAGAAGCATGGCGATCGTGCCAACGTCCCACACCATTCACCCCCTAACCAGAGACATCTCACCCCGCATCGTATGTGCTTCCTTCGGCGGTGACGAGCCAGAAAGTTTCGAACTCAACTTTGATGATGGACGTTGCGAAAAAGTGACGTTCACCGAAGAAGAACTCGAATGGCTTTGTTATCACGATGATAACCGACAAATGGCGTGTGAAGTGGCTTACCTCGAGCCACTCGACAAAATGCCTGAAATGCATCCTATCGATTTTTTCATCGAAGCTAACCGCGGCAAGCACAGCAGAAAGCGCTTACCCGCTCCTCCCCGTCGTGGCTACCACCCTCCGCCGGATGATGATCTTGAGGAAATGCGCTGGAATTAATCTCAACAACCTACAACTTCAACCAAAAAGAGCCGACCGCGTAAAAAACGCAGCCGGCTCTTTCTCTTTTTATCTTAAATTATTTTTGACTAATCTTTCGATACAAAAAATAAGAATAAACAATCGGAACAATTACAACTACGGCCGTGCAAATCATAAAAATTTGCCAAAAAATTTCCTGTGGCAAAAAAATACCCAGAATCATCAACGCTCCAAATGCGACAAATAATTTTCCGCCAAGACGATTGGTTTTGTTCCAAACTTCATCATTCGATATTGTCCATGGCGTTCTAATACCCATAAACCAATTGGTTTTGATTTTACTTAAATAATTGCCAATCACAATAAACAAAATCCCAACCAAGCTCGGCACTAACAAGGTAATTGGAACTTGATAGCCCAAACCGGCCACGCCGATAAAAAAATAAATAATAGTCATAAAAGCCACAATCAAATTTTTAAAAACATGGTAGGCTTTGGTAAATTCTTGATAGCGGTCTTTTTTTGGATCTAAATATGGAATGGCTAAAAATAATAAATAGATTACCACGTTTAAAGCCGGAAAGAAAAAAGCGGCAAACCCTCGACTCGAATAGCTATCAATTTCACCTTGGAAATTCCAGTGGCTGGGCACTTGCTCCGGGAAATAAGCATAAAAATAAAAACTGGCAGCAATTGCCAAAACTAACAAGGCAATCGGAATGATTTCGCTTTTTAAAGTTGGTTTAATTGGACTACTCATACTTTTTTATTATTTTTAATTTTAAATAAATTATAAATTTCCTTAGCCGCCTCTTCAAATACACTCAAATTCAATGAATAAATTATCTGCTGTCCCCTTCTTCTGGCTGTTACCAAGTTGGCGTTTTTTAGAATACTTAAATGATGAGACAACGACGGCAAAGTGATACTAAAATTAACCGCTATTTCGTTAACCGCCATGTCTTTTTTCTTTAGCAATTCTAAAATCTTTCTTCTGGTTTCATCGGCTAATGCGTCAAATGTTTTGTTGATAGTCATTCCCCTACTCTTATTTTATTAAAGTGATATTTTTAGATATTTAGACAACTATCTAAATAATAATTTAAAAAAAATTAACTGTCAATAAATTTTATCCACAATTATTAAAACGCCGGCAGATATTTTAATGGATCAACCGGAATGCCATTTAGTCTCACCTCAAGGTGAAGATGTGGTCCGGTAGTTAACGGCCCAGCTCCGATTGAACCTGGCGCTGCTCCGGTTAATGCTACTGCCTGTCCCCTTTTTACATATTGCCCTTCCTTAACCAATGGTTTAGAAATGTGCCCATACACCGTTGAAATCCCATCGGCGTGAACCAAAAGCAAATAAGCATAGCTAGTGTCGCCCCTAAACTGAATTTTGCCAACATAGGCGTCTGCTGGCGCTTTAATGGTTGTTCCCTGAGCAGCTCTGATATCAATTGCCGGATGCTCAAACAAATAACGGAATGGATAATCAGGGTCATGAAAAAGGGTGGTAATTCCTCGGGCTGGGTTAACCGGCCAATCTAATGCCGATGAACCAAGGTTTTGTAATCGATCCGATTCAGACCGAATTTTTTGTTCCAAGGTGGTGATGTCGGCATTAGCCTGCTGTTGTTGAATTTTTAGTTGTTTGGCGTATTGCTCATATTGTTTTTGGGTCATTTTAGCTTGAGCCAACAAAATTGCCTGAGCGCCACTTTGCTCTGCTAGTTTAGCTTTTTGAGTTAACAAAGTATCTTTTATTTTTTCTTCATCGCTTTTTTTTGTTTCTAAATCTGCCAGCTGAGTGTCAAGTAAATTTTTTCCATTTTTTAGTTGATCTAAGCTTTGTTTTAAATTACTTTGGATGGTTTGAGTGTTTTTAAAATAGTTAAAAAAATCAGAAAGTGATTGATTACTCAGCAAGGCTTCCAAGTAACTAACTTGATCATTTTTATAAATCAAATTGATAAATTTTTTAATGTCCGTTTTTTTGCTACCAATCTGTTCTTCGGTTTGTTTAATTTGAAGATTTAAACTTTGAATTTCTAAATTGGCTTTATCGATATTAATTTCTGAAGCTTGGATATCAAGGCCGAGCTTAGCAATTTGGTTTTTGATAATTGCCAATTGATTGTTTAAGGTTTTTGCTTCACTAATTTTTTGATTAATTTTTTGTTGATAGGCATCAATTTGTTGCTGCAAATCGTTGATTGATTGTTTTTTAGATTGAATTTCTTGATTTAAAGTATTAATTGTGTCTTGAGCTAAAACTTTTGATTGGTCAAAAATAAAAATAGAAAATAAAAAAATACCAATCACAAAAATTGATAAGGTTTTTGCTTGAAGATTCAATTGACTTTTGTTTTTATTTTTTAAAACCATGATTAATCAAAGTTACGCCCACCCTAATAAATCAATGGCAAATTTTAAACGCTTAATCGTTTCTTTTTGACCTAATACTTCGGCAATTTCAAACGGACCCGGTGAAGCTTTGCGGCCGGACAATGCCACGCGCATTGGCCAAAGCATTTCGCCCACTCCAATTTTCTGTTCAGCTAAAAATTCTTTAACTTCCCCTTCCAAAAAATCAGTCCGCCAATCTTTATTTTTAACCGTCAAAAGTTTATCGGACAACATCGCCAGCCGAATGGCCACTTGTCTATTGGTCATCTGTTTCCAAATTAACAAATTGGCATCGTATTTTGGCTGAACAAAAAAGAACTCAGTGGCTAAAACAATTTCGTCTAATCTTTTGATGCGGGATTGTTCGGTAGCAATAATTGGTTTTAAAGCTTTTTTATTGGTTTTAATTTTGGCAGCTTTAAAAAATGGCAACACTAAATCGGCAAATTGATCCAAGCTTAAATTTCTAATATACTGGCCGTTGATCCAATCGAGCTTTTGAACATCAAAGACTGCGCCGGATTTATGAACCTTTTCCAAACTAAAAGCTTTGACCATTTCGGCCAAAGAAAAAATTTCTTTGTTATCGCCTGGATTCCAGCCAAGCAATAAAACAAAATTCAAAAGTGCTTCTTTTAAATAGCCCTTCTTTAAATAATCTCCAACCGCTACATCACCTTGCCGCTTTGACAGTTTCGAGCGGTCCGGATTTAAAAGTAATGGCAGGTGAGCAAAATTAGGAACTGGCCAGCCAAAAGCTTGATAAAGTAAAATATGTTTAGGGGTTGACGGCAGCCACTCTTCGCCTCTGATCACGTGAGTAATTCCCATATCATGATCGTCAATCACATTAGCCAAGTGATAAGTTGGATAGCCATCGGATTTAAGCAAGACCTGATCATCAATTGTTTTATAATCAAAAGCGACTTCGCCCCGAATTTGATCTTTAAATTTTACCATCCCAGCAATTTTTGGCACTTTAAGACGAATAACAAATGGCTGTTTATTTTTCAAATTAGCGATAATTGCTTCCTGGTTCAATAGCGGACAGTTGCACTCGTGCAAAGTTGGCAGTTTTTGTGCCTGTTTTTGCTGCCGAATCGCTTCAATTTTTTCTGGACTGCAAAAACAATAATAAGCATGGCCGGTTTCCACTAATTTTTTAGCCTGAGCCTGATAAATTTTTA
The DNA here is from genome assembly GCA_016930315.1 of Candidatus Buchananbacteria bacterium. GTDB lineage: Bacteria > Patescibacteriota > Patescibacteriia > Buchananbacterales > UBA6539 > JAFGGX01. The sequence goes on along the minus strand of JAFGGX010000053.1, from coordinate 9,067 downwards.
ATCTTTTTGATTGATAAACAATTTTACCCTGCCAGTCTAAACCAAAATTTTTTAAACTCTCTTTAATATACTTATCCGCCCCAGCTACTTTACGGCTTTGATCGGTGTCTTCAATCCGCAAAAAAAATTGGCCGTTATTCTTCTTGGCAAATAAATACGCGTACAAAGCGGTACGCAAACCACCCACATGCAAAAAGCCGGTTGGGCTTGGGGCAAATCTGGTTCTAATTTTTTGATTCATAAAATTAATTCTGGTTTTCTTGTTTTTTATTATTCTTACCTATTTTTTGTTTTAATATTAAAAACAGAAAGTAAAACACGGCATTAAAAATCCTTTTTTTTCGCCAAGGTTCCTTAAATAATCGATACAGCCATTCCAATCCAAAATTTCTAACAGTCAAAGGTGCTCGTTTAACATTACCACAAATATAGTCAAAAGTCCCGCCCACCCCAATAGCAATTTTAACGGTATTTAATTTATCTAAATTATTAAAAATCCATTTTTCCTGCTTGACTTGTCCAAAAGCGACTAGTAAAATTTTTGGCTTAGCCTTATTGATTTTTTCAATCAATTCACTGTCAGAAGTCGACTTGCAATCAGGGCTAACCTGACCACCATTTTCCGCGCCAACAATATTAATGGCTGGAAAAGTTTCCTTCAATACAGTGGCGGTTTTTTGAGCAGTGTCATCAACGCCACCCAGTAAAAAAACTGGATATTTTTTTTGTTCAGCCAACTCACACAAAAACCCAACTAAATCAACGCCGGTAATCCGATAAAGTTTTTGGCCTAAAGTTTTAGCGGCGTAAACTAAACCCACTCCATCAGCAATGGCAATATCGGCATAATTTAAAATTTCTTTAAAATGTTTATCTTTTTGAGCTGCGACTAAAAATTCTGGGTTAACCGTGACTAAATAATGCTTATTTTTGTCATTAATAAAACGATCAATTTTTTCCAAAATTTCTTGGAGCGATAAACCGTCGATTCCAACTGATAAAATTTCAATTTTTTCCATAAAGATTAAATTGTTTTCTTTGGCCGAGGCAATGGTTCAGAAAAACGAAAGCGATTAACCTCTTGCGGGCCATCGGCTTTATACCGGCTTTTGGTCCGAAAGCGAGTTACTTTTCGTTTGTTATAATTGCGAGTTGAATGATCACGCATATTTTTATTAATTTTAAATTTATTATACTAAAAAAACTAAGATTTGACTAGAAAAATATTTTGTATTATTATAAATTGTCATCTAATGGTGGCCACCGTTTATCTAACGGCGTATCCCGCAAGGAGGTTTTATCATGCCCTGGAAGAAACTTGTAACAAACCCCGTTGGGCCAAACAGGAATGATCTGCGCGTTACATACAATCATGGCTCGAGAAGCATCACGGATGACCCGGATGGGGGTAAGACAGTTGAGGTGGTATTCTGCGACCCCAATGAGACCATCGCTGGACCTGCCAGCCAAGACTGCCTCGACGTCACCAATCCCTACAATCAAATGCTGGTGATCAACGGAGTGCGGGCCAGTATCCACCAGTGGAGGGAAGTACTTCTGCCATTGTTCGGCGTGAGACCAGCTCACCTGTCCGTGCTCGTACTGACGGAAGGGGAAATCGTACCGGCAGAATAAGGCACTTTTCCGTCCAATCTGCTTAGGCTGTACTCTCTTGTTTCGACTTGTTTCGTCGACTCGGGAGTACGGCCTTTTCTATTTGCCAAGTTTTGCTATAAATGAGATAATATTGATAGAAATTATGAAGTTTGAATTAAGAATTAAGGTAAAATCTTCATAATTAAAAATTCTAAATTCAAAATTTTAATTATATGCCAATTGTTTTCACCGCCACTGTCCCCCACCCCCCAATTTTAATTAAAGAAATCGGTAAAGATCACTTAAAAAAAATTAAAAAAACTCAAACCGCTTTTAAAACTCTTGAGCAAGAATTATATGCGGCTAAACCGGAAAGTATTTTAATCATTGCCCAACATGGCAATATTTTAGCCGACGCCTTTAATATCAATCTTAATGCGGATTATACCGGCGGCTTTAAAGAATTTGGTGATTTTGGCATTCAATTTAAATTTCGCAGCGATTATATGACTATCCAAAACATTCGCGCCGGCGACGAAATGCACAAAAAAGTACCAATCACCTTAACTAGCGAAGAAGAAATTGATTATGGTTTTTCTGTTCCCTTGAGTCTTTTAACTCAACACCTAAAAAATTTACCGGTTGTGCCAATCACCACCAGCGGACTTGATCTCCAACAACACTTTGATTTTGGTAAATTTTTGAATGAACAGTTGGCAAAAATTGATAAAAGAATTGCGGTAATTGCCTCAGCCGATCTATCTCATAAATTAACCAAAGATGCGCCGGCGGGTTTTTCAAAAGACGCAAAAGCTTTTGATGAAAAAATAATTGCAGCCATTAAAAAAAATGATGTCGAAACTCTATTAAAAATTAAAGAAAAAGAAACAGCCGAGGTCGGCGAGGCGGAAATTAAACCAATTATTACCCTGCTGGGAATTATCAACTCAATTAATTTTAGGCCAGAAGTTTTATCTTATGAAGGTCCGTTTGGGGTTGGCTATCTATTGGCGAATTTTAAGTTTAGTTAAAAGCTCGGCTGAAGTTGTCCTAGCGATAAAGCAATAGAGAGATAAAGAGATGGAGTGTTAGTTCAACTCCATCTTTTTATTAACTCTCTAGCTCTATTGACTTTATTTTTTCTCTACTAACTTAAAAAAATACTTCCACTGCTCCCCTGTTTTGCATAATTCTTTGGTGTCGTTCAAACATTTTTCAATATAATTTTTTGAATACTGTTTACAGACTTTAAAGACGGAGTTTCTTTTTTGGCCCGGAATTTTTAATTCATCAATCACTCGCAAAGCCAAATCCTGCCACTGATAAGCTGGCGGTTTTTTGGCCGGCGGTCGATTGCCTAAAATATCGGATATTTTGCTGACTTCATTATCCATAAAATAATTATACCATAGCGGGTACAAATTCTAAATCCTAATTTCTAATATCTAATCAAATACCAATGTCTAAATTTTGTAATTTTTATAATACTTATCCCCATGAATTTTCTTCTAGGATGTGATATACTATTTTGGTGCAAAAAATTTCTCCCTTTCCGAAAATGGGAGATTTTCTAACTACTTAAACCAAAAACAAAACAAAAATGCCCAAATTAGAGTATCTTGACCCAATTGGACAATTGCGCTATTATTTAACGTTACAGCTAGAGGCTGCTGAACGAAATGATTGGTTTGAGCATGATCGCTTAAGCCAAGAAATTGAGCAATTAGCCAAAAAAATCTAGCCTGTGATATACTTAAAATATGGCCAAGAAATTAGATTTAACTACTTACCCTGATCCGTTGCTTGATCGAAAATCAAAAACGATCGACAAGCAATACCTAAAGACAGCTGAATTTAAACAGCTGATTTTAGATATGGAAAAAACCATGCACGAAAGTGATGGCGTCGGCTTAGCCGCTGTCCAGGTCGGCGTTCCAATTCGCTTGGCCGTAGTTAATATCAAAGATGGAATTCTGCCATTAATCAATCCAACCATTACTTATCGCTCAATCAAAAAAGAAGGGTCACAAGAGGGCTGTCTAAGTGTTCCGGGTGTTTATGGCCAAGTCAAACGTTCAGTAAAAATTCGACTCAAGACTATGGACGCTGATGGTAAAATTATTAAACTCAAGGCGGAAGGTTTTTTAGCCCGCGTAATTCAGCACGAAGTTGATCACACTAACGGAGTTTTGTTTATCAAGCGCACCAAAAAAATTGATGAGGGTAAAGATAAGCTAGCTGAAATGAAAAAAGATGCCAGAGCAAAATCAAACTAAAATTGTTTTTTTGGGCACGCCAGAATTTGCTGTCCCATTTTTGCAGGCTTTAGTCGCTAACAACTTGAAGCCTGTTTTGGTTATCAGCCAACCAGACAGACCAGTCGGCCGCAAACAAACCATTAATCTTACTCCCGTCAAATTAGAAGCAATTAAATCTAATATTAAAGTTGAGCAACCAACTAGCCAAACGGAATTAAAAAAAATTTTAGAAGAAACCAAACCGGATGTTTGCATCTTAGTTGCTTATGGCATGATTATTAAAGATGAAGTTTTAAAAATTCCGCCATTCGGTTTTATAAACATCCATCCTTCCCTTTTGCCAAAATACCGCGGCTCAGCTCCGGTTCAAAACGTAATTCTAGATGGTCAAACCGAAACCGGATTAAGCATTATCAAACTCGACAAAAAAATGGACCACGGTCCAATTATTGCTCAAGCCAGTTTGCCAATTTTGCCAACTGACAACAATATTACTCTCCATGATCGGCTAGCTATTTTTGGCGCCGACTTATTGGTTGATATTTTGCCAAAATATTTGGATGATAAAATTGAACTGATTGTTCAAGACGATGCCAAAGCCACTTACACCAAAATTATTGATCGAGCTGATGGCCGGATTGATTGGTCAAAATCGGCTAAACAAATTGAGGCTCAGTTTCGGGCTTTTCAGCCTTGGCCAGGTGTTTACACTAATTTCGACACAAGAAGGCTTAAAATCGCTGATTTAGAGCTTTTAGAGGGTCAATTTGAGGGTGATTTGAAACCTGGAACGGTATTTTTAACTAAAAATGACCTACCGGCGGTCAGCTGCAATCCAGGAGCTGTGGTTTTAAAACGTTTACAAATTGAGGGTAAAAAAGAAATGAGTGCTGTTGACTTTTTAAATGGCTATAAAAATTTTGTTGGGAGTGTTTTAAATTAGACTAATCAACAAAATGTAAGTTATGCCTAAAGGATGATTTAGATAAGGCGAAAAAATATTAGTTACTGCTAAAGCAATTAAGCCAGCTAATAGACCAATTACTTCTGGTCTTTTTTCAATTTGTTTAATTGTGTTTGAAAAAATTTTTCCGATCAATAACAAATAAACCAATAGGCCAAGTAGACCAATTTTTAAAGCGACGTCAAAATAACCCCACTCAAACGCAAAAGTTGTATACAGGCCATCTGGATATTTTTCTAAAACTCTTGGATCCTGACTTTCGTAAGTTAATTGTTTGCCAAAGCCATGACCGATTAGTGGGCTGGTAGAAATATTAGAAAAAAGCGGTTGGAGCTGATTGATCCGGCTAATATTGGCTGATTGTTTTTCTAAATTATTCGATCGATTAGCTAAAATATTAGAACTGCTGACTAATTGCAATAAAATTAGCTGGGAATAAATCGCTATGCCTAGAATAACAATTAGCAATAACAAAATTTTAAATCTGATTAATTTTTGCCAAATCAAAAATATGGCCAGGGCTAATAAAGCTACGACCAACCCAACCCAGAAACTTCTTGATTGGCTAATTATAATCGCCAAGCTGGCAAAATAAAGAAAAACAACAAGTCCAAATTTTACTTTCTGCGAAAGTTTTGACCAATTTAAAATCAAAAAGGTCAGAAAAAACAAAATTGCAATCAGCAAATAAATTTGCGACTGAATAAAAATCCGAAATAAATTATCACCGATGTAAGTAATTTCGCCGATTCGAGCATCACGAAACCAAACGTAAATATTATCGCCAAGATAATTTAAACCGCTGCTAAAAGTAAAAAATAAAATTAAGGTTTGCAAAATTAAAAAACTTGCCGCCCCCAACAAAACATTCGTTGCTTGATTTAAAAAAGCATAAACATCATCTAAACTTAAAAAAACCAAAATTAAAATAAAATAAGCCCAAGCATTAATGTCTAAATAAACATTGCCTGATAAATTTTTGCTTAAGCCAATTATCAAGCCCAGTAATACAAAAACAGCCAAAAGTAGATAAAAATAGATAATATTATTTTTTGGCCATAACTTTTTTTTGTTAATCAGCATTTTAAAAAGCCAAGCCAAAAAAACAATGATAAAAATTGCCATTCTAATCGACATTCCGCCCAAAACAAAAAGATGGCCGTATGAACCGACAAAAATTTCAGCCAAGGCGACTAATAAACCCAACTCAATTTTTTTCCAAGATAAATAAGCGGCCAAAGTAACCACCAAAACAAAACCAACGACATTAAAAGCTGGCCAAAAATGCCCAAACAAAGAAATCGCTTCGGCTATTAAAATACCAAAAAAAATGGTCAAAATTAATTTTTTATCTAAAAACATGCTTAACAAAATATTTTAAAGCGCTTTGAAAAAATAACCACTGTTTTCTGACCACCAAAGCTTGTTTAAAGCTGCTGCCGCCATAATGGATAATTTCCGCATCCGGGTAATACCAAATCTGCCAGCCGGCTTTTTTAGCCCGATAGCAAAAATCAACTTCCTCAAACCAAATAAAAAACCTTTCATCCAAAACACCAATTTGTTCGATTAGTTCGCGTTTAATTAAAAAGAATGCGCCCATCACCTGATCAACCGCTTGAGATTCCCGATAATCAAAATCTTTGGCTAAATATTTTTTTAAGGCTGGTAAATTCGGTAACAATTTAGCGATTTTACTTAAAATTAAAATTACTGCCGTTATGGTTGGAAAGCGTCTAACTGATGGCTGTAAGCTGCCGTCTGGGTTCAAAATTTTACATCCCATCACCCCGACTTTTTCCTGGGTTCTAAAAAATTCTAAACTTTGATGCAAGCTATTTTCTTTAATTTCCGTATCAGGGTTGAGCAAAAGCAAATAACGGCCTGAAGCAATTTCTATCCCCTGATTGTTGGCCGCAGCAAAACCGCGATTAGCTTGGTTAACAATTAATTTGACTTGGGGAAAATTATTTTTAATCATTTCAAGTGAACGGTCTTTTGAGGCGTTATCCACGACAATTACTTCTAACTCCAGATTGCCTTGGTATTTATAAATCGACTCCAAACACCGTTCGAGCAATTTTTCAACGTTCCAATTAACAATGATGATTGATAACTCCATAAAAAATTAGATTACATCGCTGGGTTTGATTTTTTTATAATTGCCCGGCTGCAAATCTCCCAACTCCAGCTTACCAATTTTTACTCTTTTTAGTTTTAGAATTGTATAGCCCAGTTGACCAAACATTCTTCTGATTTGCCGATTAACCCCCTCGCTTAAAATAATCGTTACGGATTTATTTTGAGCCGAGACAATTTCGGCTGGTTGCAATTTTTTACTGGCCAAAATCATTCCTCGTTCAATTTTTTTGATATCCGCCGGCCTTAAATCCTGGTCCAAAACGGCAAAATATTCTTTTTGACAGCCATATTTAGCATGAGTAATTTGGTTGGTGAATTCGCCATCGTTTGTCAAGAGAATTAATCCACTCGAATCTTTATCAAGCTGGCCAACTGGATAAATTTTTTCTTTAGTTTTAACCAAATTTACCACACTTTTACCCTGACTATCGGTGGTACTGGAAATATAGCCAACCGGTTTATATAAAGCAAAATAAACTTTAGTTGTGGATAATTTTACCGGCTTATTATTAAATTCAATCTGGTCGTTTACCTCATCAACACTAATGCCTAATTTTTTTACTGCCTGGCCGTTAACCTTAATTTTCCCGGCCAAAATCAACTCTTCGGCTTTACGGCGCGAAGCAATGCCAGCATTAGCTAAAAATTTTTGTAACCGCATCATAAATGGTGTTTTTCTTTAATAATTTTTTCTGCTTGTTTATATTTTTTAACTTGTTTTAAAAATGGCAGTTTATAAAAAATTTTTGGCAGCCAACTCGACATCGTTCCACCACTTTTAACTTGAAATAAAATTTCTGGGATATGAATACCAGTTTTGCCTTGTTCAAGCATTGTCAGCCACAAATCCCAATCCTGAAAACGTTTTAAATTCTGGTTAAAGCCACTGAAATCTTTTTTGACAACCAAAGAAGTGGTGTGAATATAAGGCATTTGTTTTAATCTAGCCGCATCAAAATCAAAAACCTTAAATTTTTTGTGGCCGAAAATAAAATTGCAGTAAGTGTAAGATTTATCTGGATGATTTTTCAAAGCCTGATACATTTTTTCGAGCGCTTGCGGTTTTAAAACGATATCAGCATCACAAAAAAGAAGATACGCGCCGGCGGCCAGCTTCGCTCCGGCGTTTCTGGCCGCCGGCGCTCCGCTGTTTGACTGATTAACTATTTTAATTTTAGTTTGATATTTTTGTAAAACCTGAGCAGTTTGATCAGTTGACCCATCATTAACCACAATTACTTCAAAGTCGGTAAAACTTTGAGCAAATAAACTATTTAAACATTGCTCAATGGTTTTCTGAGCATTAAAGGCTGGAATAATAACACTAATTTCAGGCATATCAATTTAAAATCAGTTTAATCTTAGCAACAATTTTTTGCCAATCAAAATCATCAATCACTCGCTGCAACCCTTGCAGACCTAATTTTTTAGCTAAGTCTGGCTGATTAAGAAATTGATTAATTTTTTCAACCAATTGATCTAGATTATCCGGTTCAATTAAAAATCCAGTCTGACCGTCAATAATTGCTTCGGCTACTCCCCCACTTTTGGCACCAATCACCGGCTTACCAAAACCATTGGCTTCTAAATAAACAATCCCAAAACCTTCAAAGTCGTAATCAATTTGCCGGGCCGGCATCACCAAAAAATCACAAGCTTGATAATAAGCCGCCAGCAGCTGATCGTCAACCTGATTAATAACCCGGACAAATTGCCCCGCTTTTTTATTGACAATTATTTTTTCCAAGCGCATAAAATCAGGCCCATTACCAACGATTAAATAAGTAAAATCTTGTCTAGTTTTAACAATTTGAGCTACGGCTTCAATTGTTAGGTCAAACCCCTTCCTTCTCACTAGCCGGCCGACGCTCAAAATTACTTTTTTACCATTCAACTGATATTTATTTTTAATTTCGGCCAGTTCAGCTAAGTCTAAATTACTAGGAGTAATATTTGGCCCTGGATTAACAATGACAATTTTTTGTTCATCAATGCCTAATTTTAAAATTTCTTGTTTGGTAAAATTACTATTGGCAATAATATTTTTGGCTCGACTGAGTATTTTTTGTAAAAGAATTTTTTTGCGTTTGAATTTTTGCGGTAGGGC
>JAFGGX010000052.1 GCA_016930315.1 Candidatus Buchananbacteria bacterium | reverse complement strand
GTTATTTTAAGAAAAAAGGTTATAAAATAATCGCTAATGATATCCAATATTATAGCTATGTTTTGAACCGGCATTATATTGGCAACCACAAAAAATTAAATTTTGTAAAACTAACAAAGGAAATTCCGAGTCTGAAAAATATTGAGATAAAAAATCGTAAAGATTTTGTTTGTGTTTATCTGTCAAATTTAAAAGGAGTAAAGGGGTTCATTTATAAGAATTATTGTCTTGGTGGGACTAAAAACCGAAAAGAGGCGAGGCAATATTTTTCAGACGAAAATGGAATGCGTTGCGACGCTATTCGTCAAAAAATAGAAAATTGGAAAAAGCAAAATTTAATTTCTGACGATGAATATTATTTTTTGGTTACTAGTTTAGTTGAATCTATCGATAAATACGCGAATACCGCTTCTGTCTATGGTGCTTTTCTAAAAAATTTAAAAAAAACTGCACAGAATAATTTAATTTTAAAGCCAGCAGAATTGATTATAAATGATAAAGATCACGATGTTTTCAATGCAGATGTAAATGAAATTATTGAAAAAGTGAACGGCGATATTTTATATTTAGATCCGCCCTATAATCACCGCCAATATGCAACAAACTATCATCTTTTGGAAACGATTGCCAAATATGATAATCCAAGAATACGCGGGAAAACTGGTTTACGTGATTATGATAGACAAAAATCTCTTTATTGCTCAAGAAGACAAGTTAAAAAAGTGTTCAGAGATTTGATTTTGAAAGCTAAGACGAAATATATCTTTTTAAGTTATAACAATGAGGGCTTGATGACTTTGGATGATATCAAAGAGATAATGGGTTTACGAGGTAAATATGGCTATTTTACAAAGGAATATAATCGATTTAAAGCAGATAAATTAGAAAATAGAAATTATTCAGCAAGCAAAACGGTAGAATATTTACATTATGTAATTTGCCAATAGGGGAATGGATAAAAAGGCAATGTGCAAAAAATGCACGTTGTAATTCCAATCAATTGATGCAAAATTGTCAAAATTAGTTAAAGTCAACTTATGAAAATTGCTTTAGTCCACGATCACTTAACTCAAGAAGGCGGAGCCGAAAAAACTTTATTGGCTTTGCAAGAAATTTGGCCGGAGGCACCGACTTATACTTTGCTGTACGACAAAAGTAAGTTTAATGGTAGTTTTGCTAATAAAAATATCAAAACTTCTTTTTTGCAAAATTGGCCGGGCTCGTTAAAACATTATCAATGGTTTTTGCCGTTAATGCCTCAAGCTACGGAAAGCTACGATTTAATGGATTATGACGTGGTAATTTCTAGTTGTTCGGCTTTGGCTAAAGGAGTAATTACCGGTTCTCAAACCGTGCATATTTGTTATTGCCATACTCCAACTCGCTACTTATGGTCAGACACTCATCGCTATGTTGAAGAACTTAAATCTAACCGCTTGGTTAAAAAAATCGTGCCTTATTATTTGCATCGGCTGCGGCTTTGGGATCAGCTGGCCGCTCAACGGGTTGATACTTTCGTGGCCAATTCAAACTACGTTTCCAAGCGAATTAAAAAATATTATCGGCGCGACAGTCTAGTGATTCATCCACCGGTCCAAACTACAAATTTTTCGATTAGCGATAAAATTGGCAACTATTATTTAACCGGCGGACGGTTGGTTTCCTATAAAAGATTTGACTTAACTATTCGCGCTTTTAATCGTTTGGGCATTCCATTGAAAATTTTTGGCGAGGGACCGGAATTTGAAAACTTGAAAAAAATGGCTAAGCCTAACATTGAATTTTTAGGTAAAATTTCGGCTGATGATTTAAAGAAAGTTTATAGTCAAGCGATTGCTTTTATTCATCCGCAGGTGGAAGATTTTGGCATCACGATTGTCGAATCGATGGCTTCGGGCCGGCCGGTGATTGCTTACGGCGAAGGTGGGGCTTGCGAAACAGTGGTTTGGGGTAAAACCGGTCAATTTTTTGATGAGCAAAGTTGGGAGGCTTTAGCCGATACCGTCGTTCGCTTCAAACCGGAAAATTATAAACCCCAAGAAATTAAAAATTATGCCGAACAGTTTAGCCAACAGAATTTTAAAAAGCGAATTGAAGAGTTGGCCAAAAACGAATGGGAAAAATTAAAAACTAATCAAATCCGTTGCGGCTTATAGTCTAATATGAAAATTGGAATTGATGCGCGTTGTTTGTCGGAAAAATTTTATTCTGGCATCAGCCAATATACCTACAATTTAGTCAAAAGTTTATTAGAAATTGATCAAAAGAATCAATATTTTTTGTTTTACAATTCGGCTAAGTCTTCAAAAGTTCCGACCTTTAATTTTAAAAATGTTGAAACCAAAGAATTTAAATATCCAAACAAGCTTTTTAATTTAGGCATGAAGTTTTTTAAAATCACTAAAGTTGATCAGCTGATTGGCGGCGTTGATTTATTTATTATGCCGAATTTTTTGTTTATTAATCTTTCCAAAAATTGTAAAAAAATTATTATTGTTCACGACTTATCGTTTGAAATTTTTCCGCAATTTTTCACTTTCAAAAAACGACTCTGGCATTGGCTGATTAATCCAAAAAGAATGTGTCAGCAAGCCGACACAGTGATTGCCATTTCGCAAAGTACTAAAAATGATTTGGTTGATTTGTATCAAATTGACGAGCAAAAAATCAAAATTATTAATCCGGGCATTGAAGCCAATTTTTTTGCAACCATTTCCGATCAGCAGCTGCAAACGGTCAAAGATAAATATAATTTGCCAGATAAATTTATTTTATATCTCGGCAATTTAGAGCCGCGTAAAAATATTACGACTCTACTAAGAGCTTTTGACCAAATTCAAGACCAGCAGATCAATTTGGTTTTGGCGGGATCACAGGCCTGGAAATACAAAGAAATTTATCGGTTGCGTGAAAAGCTGGCAAGTCAAAAAAGAATTAAATTTCTTGGCTATGTCGAAGAGCAAGATAAAGCCAGCCTCTATCGTTTAGCTTCAATTTTTGTCTACCCTTCAGTTTATGAGGGTTTTGGTTTGCCGCCGCTCGAAGCAATGGCTTGTGGCACGACGACCATTTGCAGTTTTGCCTCTTCTTTGCCGGAAGCGGTGGGTTCAGCCAGTCTTTTGGTTGATCCTAATAATGTTAACGATTTAAGTTTTGCCATTGATAATCTTTTGACTGACCAGGCTCTGTACGCAGATTTAAAAGTTAAATCGGTTGAGCAGGCTAAAAAGTTTGATTGGCAGATTAAAGCTCAAGAAATTTTAAAACAAATCGAAACTTTTTCACCAAAATCATGAAAATTGGGATTGATGCTAGAATGTATGGCGCAAAAAATGCTACCGGCATTGGTGTTTATATTGAAAATTTGATTAAGAATTTATTAGCAATTGATCAACAAAACCAGTATCATCTTTTTTTAAAAGAGCCGGAATTTTCTCAGCTGCAATTTAGTAGTCAAAATGTAATTAAAGTTAAGGCCGATTTTCCTTGGTATAGCTACGCCGAGCAGTTTAAACTGCCAAAACTAATCAAGGCTCAGAAGCTCGATTTAATGCATTTTCCGCATTTCAACGTGCCGATTTTTTATTCTAAGCCTTATGTTTTAACTATTCACGACATCACGCCAAGGTTTTTCCCCGGCCCGCTGGTTAAACGTTCAGCCTGGCGAAAAATGGCTTATAATTTAGTTTTCACCACCGGCTTGCGCCGGGCAAAAAAAATTATCAGTATCTCGAATCACACGGCTGATAATTTAAAAAAATATTTTAAATTTAACCACAACAAAATTGAGATAATTTATCCCGGAGTGACTTTAGCGGGGGAGTCGAGTGCTGATTTGTCAAAAGAAACGGTTTTGCAGAAATATGGAATTAGCAAACCTTATATTTTTTACCTTGGCGTGTGGCGCGATCATAAAAATTTACCAACCTTAATCAGCGCTTTTGAAAAACTCAAAAAAGATTATCAGTTTGACTGCCAACTAGTGCTTGGTGGCCAAGCCGATGAGCGGTTCTCAGAAATTCAAGAAAAAATTAGCAGCTGTGAATTTAAAAGCGATATTGTTACCCCGGGGTTTATTGATAAAAAAGATTTGCCAATTTTGTATGGCTCGGCTTTGAGTTTTGTTTTGCCTTCATTCGAAGAAGGCTTTGGCTTGGTGGCAGTTGAATCGATTTTTTATGGTACGCCGGTAATTGCTTCTAACACCACTAGCGTGCCGGAGATTTTAGGTGATGGCGGACTTTATTTTAATCCAGACAAACCGACTGAGCTGGCTGAGTTGATTAATAAGATTAGATTTGATTCATCGCTAGCTGCGAAATTGGTGGAGAACGGCCGGCAAAAAATTTTTCAATTTAATTGGCAAAAAACCGCTACAAAGACTCTTGCGGTTTATAATACAGCTTATAGTATAGACACAAATTAAGTAAAAGCGTAGACGCGGATTTTATCCACGGCGATTTATTTATCGCCGACCCATAAAGGGTCGGCTACGTATGGTTGAATCGTTAGTTTATGCAATTTTTTCGTGTAGCGGAACCTTCATGGTTCCGCGTCTTGTCTTTTAAAGACAATAATAAAAATTGTATAGTTCTGCT
>JAFGGX010000051.1 GCA_016930315.1 Candidatus Buchananbacteria bacterium | reverse complement strand
GTATAAACAACGTAAGGGATGCCATATTTTTTTTCTAATATCATCGCTAAAATTCCTAACGGCAAAACATTACCAACTTGAATCAGTTCAATCTGATTGGCTTTAGCAATTTTATAAATTCTTTTGACTTGCAAAAGTAAATCAAGAGTTGGTAAAAATGGAATTCGATTTGGCCTGGCCAGACGGGTCAGCAACGGACTGCGGATGATTTTAAAATTTTGTCGCTGATCAAAAGTCTGGCAATTTTTAGTTTTATTAGCCAAAACCACAATGTAATCACTCGCCAAATTTTCACAAACCTGGTAATAATAGCTGGCTACCCCGCCTTTTTGCGGTGGAAATTCCAAAGTAATAAATAAACTTTTTTTCATAACCGCTAGCTTTTAATAAACTTAAATTCCGCGAACTTAAATCCGCCCAAAAGATAAAGACAAGCAAAATAACTAATCGCGCCAATCGGCGCCACCAAAAAAATATTTAAATTTTTGCTAAGCGACAAAATAATAACCACCATCGCCAAAGTTGCCAGCAAAACCTGGCCGAAAATTTTGACAAAAACTGCCCAGTTAATTTTGATAATTTTTTTAACAAACCAAAAGTCTAAAAATAACAAGGCGACATTGGTAATTAAAAATGTGATCCCCGCCCCAAAGTAACCAAGCCAAGGAATTAAAATCAAATTAAAAGCAACCGATAAAACCACTCCCACGCCCCTGACAAAAGTTGTATTGCGTTGACGGTCACAGGCATTGAGCATATAGCCGGTCGGAAAAGCCAGAAAGATAAACGGCAAAGCCAAACTCATAATGGTAAAGGTATTAATCACCGGCTGGTAATTCGGCCAGATAGTGACGATGATTGGCTCGGCCAAAAAAACTAATCCAGCCGATAATGGAATGCTGATAATTAATAAATATCTGTAAGCTTTGGTAAATGATTCCTCCAGTTTTTCTTTCGAATGAACATAATAATAACTAAAAGCGGGGAAAATTACAGCCGCAAAAGCAACCGGAATAATCTGCTGAAAGGCCAAAATCACTTTGTAGGGAACAGAATAAAGACCAACGGCCTGATCGCTGGCCAAAAAACTCAGCAACACTGAATCTGAAACATTATAAATTTTGACAAAAATTCCCGCTAACGCAAACGCCGGCATAATTTTTAACAACTTAATTATGGTTTCTAAATGGTATCGTGGCTTTAAAGAGAATTTTAATTTAATTTTCAGCAAACTCAAACCAAACAAAAAATTAAAAATACTGGCCGCCAGTAAAGCTAAAATTAAATTAAAAATACTGCCGCTTAAAAATAAGGCCGTCAAGCCTAAAACAAAAATTATCGATTGAACAAAAATAGTCGCTATGCTTTCGAATTTCAAATTGTGCTTGGCCCGAAACACCATCCAAAAAGTGAGGCTGAATGAGTCCAACAAAGTCACAAAGCTTGCCAAATAAACCAACATTTTTACACTTTCCGGCTTGCTGGATAAGGTAATAACTAACCAGATAACTAATAGCGTAATAATGGCTAGCGGAATTTTTATCCCTAAAATATTGGCCAATAAATTATTTGAATCTTCATCTTTTTTGGCGGCTTCGCGGGTTAACACCGGCGAAAGCCCCAGATCGATCAAAATTGAAAAAAGCGAAGCAAAACTTAAAGCAAAAACATACTGGCCTAGCTGATCCGGAAAAAGCCGACTGGAGATAAACCAAAAATAAACAAATGACAGTATTTTTTGGACTGTCAAAGCGGCTGTATAGTAGGTTGTGTTGCGAGCCAAAGTTCTTTCGGTCATGCCTATATTATACTTAAAAAAAAGGAAAACCGCCAGCCGAGCATTTTGAATAACTCGTACCGGCGGTTTTTTTTCGTAGATTGGCCAAGCATTTCACGCCTCCACAAGAGCCACGAAAGCAGGACCGTTGGTAATAACAATGGTTATTGCATTACCCGGCTGGTTCCATTGCGTAACCACCAAACACCTGGCAAACAACTCAGCGTCTTCAGGGTTGGTGATTTCAGGCTCAGAGCCCAGTGCTCCTCCATTTTCCCATTCTTTGACCCGGACCGCCCAGACCAAAAAGAAAAGGATGCTGGGAAAGTCACCACCGCAGACCCGCGTGTGTGCATATTCACGAACAGCTTCTGACATCTGTATGGTGAGCCTCAGTGGATGATTGCCGGTCGGTATTGGTTGAATAAGGAATTCTACCTGATGTTGAGTTGCCGCTGCCACCAACAGCAACTCTTTAACCTCACCGACAGTCAATTCGTGCCCGGGACACTTGATAAGGTCAGCTAGCTCTGGGAAATTACCAATGACCATTTGCACGGCTTCTGAGGTCAAGTTGAACCAATCATCTTCTCCAGCCGTAAGTTCACGCACCCTTAAAAGCAGCTGCCGTTTTGCTTCGGATACAAGTATGTCCGGAGTAACATATTCCTGCCCTTTTTTTCTTTCCATGGATAGTCCCCTCCGCTAACGAACATTCGAGGCCCAAGAACAGGCCTTTATATATTTAAAATAGCTCCCCGCTCTCAATTTGTCAATTTTAAAAAAGAAAAAAGCCCGTTGATATTATCGCGGGGCGAAAAGGAGCGGATTGACTGAGGCTTGCTAGTCTGACTATCGGCCAAGCGAATTCTGAAGTTCAATTTTAGCATGGCTCTTGGATTTATTTGACAGGTCGCTGGCTTTCACGTAGATGCCGACTTGTTTCTTATCTTCGTGAATGACCAACTCAGAGCAATCAACGCTTTGACCGTAGTCAAAAGCCATTCCCATTACAGGCTCCTCGAGATCGAATTCGTACCGAAGATTATTTTGCAGTGAATAAGCCATCGGCCCACCTCTGATGGTGAGCATGACATATTCCACTCCGTCAAGCAACATCTTGATCAAAGGTCTATCGCCAGTTAGATCAAGAAAAATGCGTATCTCTTTTGCAGACAGCATTATGCCTTCTCCTTTCTTCATGGATTTGGATCTAGGTATATCCAACATGGCACTGTATCATAATTATTTGATAATGTCAATATATTTATTCATAATAAATAATCACAAAATAACTCCCTCCCCTTTAAGGGGAGGGAGTCTAAGTTTATTCTTTGCGGGGAGGGGTTAACGTTTACTGAATTGCGGTGCGCGACGGGCTTTAAGTAAACCTGGTTTCTTTCTTTCTTTTCTTCTTGAATCGCGAGTCAAAAATCCACCGGCTTTTAAAGCGGGCTTCAAATCCGGATCAAGCACCATCAAAGCTCTGGCAACGCCGTGCCTAATTGCTTCTGCTTGACCGCGGCTACCGCCGCCAGCAACCTTAATTGAAAAATCTAAATCTTTTTCTTTACCAACCGCCTGCAATGGCTGAATAACTGTATTTTTTAGTTCAAAGGTTGGAAAATAAGCATCGTAACTTTTTTCATTAACAACAATTTTACCGCTCCCACTTTTAACCAATCGCACTCTGGCAATTGATGTTTTTCGGCGACCAACGGCATAAATATAGCTGTGTCGAACCCGCTTTTTTGTAGTTGTTTCTTCTTGTTCTTTAATTTTTGTCGGCATAACTAGTTGGAAATTTTAAGTCGTTTAATCATTTCGCTACGTAATTTATTTTTTGGCAACATGTTCCAAACCGCTCGACGCAAAACATCCCCAGGATTTTTTGCAAAAACATCTTTAGCTAATTTTGCCTTTAAACCACCCGGATAGCCAGAATAGTGATAATATTTTTTTTGTTCTAATTTATTACCGCTAAATTTTAATTTAGCCGCATTTTTTACTAACACAAAATCGCCATGGTCTAGATGAGGTTGAAAGCTTGGTTTATTTTTACCTCGTAAAATCTGAACAATCTGGGTAGCCACACGACCAACAATCATCCCGTCAGCATCAATGGTATGATTTTTTCGATTAAAACCAGCGGTTGGCTTTTTGGCCACTTTAACTTTTGGAGTAGTTTTTGGAGTAGTTTTTGTTGCCATATTTATACAAATTCAATCACCGAGACATCAGCCCCATCGCCTGGTCTTGGACCAATTTTAGTAATTCTTAGATAACCACCTTTACGATCTTGGTAACGCGGCCCCAAAACTTCCAAAGCTTTTTTAACTGCTTTTTGGTGAGTTAAAGTTTCGGTTAACTTGCGTTTGGTGGTTAAGTTGTTAACCTTAGAAACAGTAATTAATTTTTCAACCATTGGTTTTAATGCCTTGGCTTTAGCGGTAGTGGTTTTAATTTTTTCATACACAACCAAGCTAGTCGCCAAATTTCTCATCAGAGCTTTTCGCGGTGCTGCTTTACGATCTAAAATTTTTCCTTTTTTTCGGTGTCTCATGGTTTTTTTAAACTATTCTTTTTCTTCTTTTTTAGGTCGACCTCGTCTCTTTGGTTTTTCTTCTTCATCGCTTTGTTGCTCTTCATCATCTTCAATCTCAGTCATTTCAATTTCTTCGTCAATTTTACCATTACTAGTGGCTTGGCCTAAACTCTTACCATCAACGTTTTGGTTAATAAAATTAAAATGATCTAATAAAATTTCAGTGGCTTGCTTCAAAGAATCGGCCGGACTAATACTGCCGTCGGTTTCAACTGTTAAAATTAAGTTTTCATAATTGGTAATGTCGCCAACCCGAACGTTTTCGGTAGTAAAAGCAACGTTTTTAATTGGAGTAAAAATAGCATCAATAGCGATCATCCCTACTTCTAAATTTTCTTTATCCATTGTTTCAACCGGCACATAACCGCGGCCTTTCTGAATAATAAAATCCATTTCCAATTCCGCATTTTTATCAGTTAAAGTGGCAATTACTTGACTAGGATCAACCACTTCAACTTCACTATTTTTTTCGATATCACCGGCGGTTACCACTTTTTGGCCTTTGGTTTTTAAAGTCACCCGCACCGGTTGATCTGAATGACAAACAAATCGTAATTGTTTTAAATTTAAAGAAATTTCCACCACATCTTCTTTAACATTATCAACGGTAGTAAATTCGTGGGAAGCGCCTTTGATTTTAAAAGCAGTGATTGCCGATCCAGGCAATGAAGAAAGCATTACTCGGCGCAAAGCATTGCCCAAAGTAATCCCATAGCCAGGATGACAAGGCTGGATGCTAATCTTTGCCTCATTTACAACTTCTTTGTTTGAGGTGATCTCAATTTTTGATGGTAAGGCAATATGTTCCATAGAATTTAAAAATGAGTATTATTTTGAATAAAGCTCAACCACTAACCGCGGATTAAAAGCTTGTTCGGCTTCTTCCGGCTTAGGCATTGAGAGAACTTTAATAGTTTTTTCTTTTGGGTCTAAGTGCAACCAACCGACCACATTAACTTTCTCTAATCTTTTTTCTAAATTTTCAAAAATTTTAGCGGCTGCCTTGTTTGGTTTAATTGAAATAGTATCTTTAATTTTCAATTGATAAGAAGGGACATCAACGCTTTTGCCATTGACCAAAAAGAAACCATGGCTAACCATTTGTCTGGCTTGAGCTCTAGTTTTAGCCAAACCACTGCGATAAACGGCGTTGTCTAATCTTGCTTCTAAGGCTTGAATTAAAAATTCACCAGTATCACCGGTTTTTCTGATTGCATCTTCATAATAACGTCTGAATTGACGTTCATTAATATGATACAAAACTTTGGCTTTTTGCTTTTCAGCCAACTGAGTACCATATTCAGTCAATCGGCCCATACCTTTAGGACCATGGATACCAGGTGGATATTTACGAGTAAAAACTGGGCACTTCTCTGATTGACAGAGTTTTACCCCATAACGTCGGCAAGCTTTATGGTTATTATTTCTCATAGATTAGACTCTTCTTGGTTTACGCGGTCTCGGCCCATTATGTGGAATGGGAGTGACATCTTTAATACTTAAAACCTGGATTCCATTGGCATTTAAAGCTCTGATAGCTGCCTCTCGGCCGCCGCCAATTCCTTTGACAAAAACACTAACTTCTCGCAAACCGTAAGGTTGAATTTTTTCAGTTACTTTTTTAACAATCACCCCAGCGGCATAAGGAGTTGATTTTTTTGGTCCTTTAAAACCAGCCTGACCGGCTGAACATTGAGCTAAAGCATTACCAGTAGCATCAGTAACCGAAACAACGGTGTTGTTGTAAGTAGCCTGAATATAAACTCGACCGGTTGGTACCTGTTTTTTAACCTTTGATTTTCTACCTTTAGTCGAAACCGAGGTTTTTACAGCAGTCGCTTCTTCTTTTTGGTCAGCTTTCTCGACGACTGGTTCCTGATTTGATTGTTGATTTGATGTTTCAGTCATAGATTATGTTTTTTGAGCAGTTGGTTTACGGCCAGATCCCATCGTACGACGGACATTACCTCTAACTGTTCGGGTGTTGGTCTTGGTTTTTTGACCTCGACAAGGTAAATGTTTGCTATGACGTGAACCACGATAAGAATCAATTTCTTTTAACCTTTTAATATTCATCAAAACTTCTCTTTTCAGTTCACCTTCTACTCGATAATTTTTTTCAATTGTTTCTCTTAAAAGATTAACAGTTTGTTCATCCAAATCTTTAATTTTAGTATCTGGATTAATTTTAGTCATTTCCAAAATTTTCTTGGCAAGAGTGTCACCAATACCATAAATATAAGTAAGGCCGATTTCGGCTCTTTTGTTTGGTGGTAGATTGACGCCAGCGATACGGGCCATAAAGTATAAAATTCTAATTTCTAAATTCTAATTTTGAATTTGTTTAGGATTTGGGATTTGAAAATTAGGATTTCCCAACTATCCTTGTCGTTGCTTGTGCTTTGCAGTTTTACAAATCACCCTAACTCGACCCTTCCGGCGAATCACCTGGCAATCTTTACACATTTTTTTTACTGATGCTCGAACTTTCATAAATATTTTAATAACGATAGATGACTCTGCCCTTAGTTAAATCGTAGGGAGTCAACTGAATTTTTACTTTATCTCCGGGTAAAATTCTGATTTTAAACATTCTCATTTTACCAGATAAATGAGCCAAAACAGTTTGACCACTTTCTAGTTGGACTTTAAAGGTGGCGGCAGGTAATAGTTCTAAAACCTCACCATCAACCTCGATGAAATCCTTACTGGGAGTGCTATTTTGGTTTTTTGGCATAATTGGGCTAAAAATAAAATTCCAAGCAAGTTACCTTGCTAGAATTTCATGCATCTAGCTTAAGTTTTATAATTAACTGCCTTGAAATAGTCTAGTTCAATTAATATAAAAAGTCAATATCAATATTAGATGATTTTGTGGATAATGTCAAGTAATTTATCGTCTACTCCAAGATTGCCTTAATTCGCCTCACCCCAGAACTACTGGCTTCCTCTTTAATGATTTTAAAATGGCCCAATTGACTGGTATTTTCCACGTGAGGGCCGCCACATAATTCTCGGCTAAACAGATGATTAAAATCGCCAATCGTATAGACTTTTACTTGGTCAGTATATTTGTGATCAAAAACTCCCATCGCTCCCATTTTTTTAGCCTGATCCAAACCCATTACTTCGGCTTTCACCGGTAAAGCTTCTTTGATCTTCTCGTTGACAATAGTCTGGACCTGCTCTAATTGCTCAGGAGTAAGTTTTTCAGGATGAGAGAAATCAAACCGCAAGCGTTCAGCAGTAATATTTGAACCTTTTTGGTAGACATGATCACCCAAAACCTGCCTTAAAGCCGCCAAAAGCAAATGAGTAGCGGTGTGATATTTAGTTGAAATTTCTGAATGATCAGCCAATCCCCCTTTAAACTTACCTTCACTGGCTGTTCTGGACAATTCTTGGTGTTTGGTAAATTCTTCTTCAAAACCCTTGGTGTCAACTTTCAACCTCTTCTCGGCTGCTAACTCTTGAGTCATCTCCAAAGGAAAGCCATAACTTGAAAATAATATAAATGCATCATGTCCAGAAATATTTGAACCAGCCAATTTTTCAAACTCCTTTAAACCTTTTTCAAGGGTATTCAAAAATTTTTCTTCTTCTTTATCCAGTTGATTAAAAATAAAATCCTTATTTTCCGTCAGCTCTGAATAAGCTTCTTTATATAAACCTACTACCACCTCAGCAATTTTTGAGGTAAATTTTTCAGTGATACCAATCATCCGTCCGTGCCTAATTGCTCGGCGAATCAATTTACGCAAAACATAACCCTGATCTAAATTTGAAGGCTCAATCCCCTTTTGATCGCCCAAAATAAAGGTGGCCGTACGCAGATGATCAGCAATTATCCTCATAGATTTCACATCTTGTTCCCAGCATTCTGGTTTTTCTTCCAAACCGAGATCTCCTTTTTCAAAAATATATTTTTTCCCAGACAATCCTTCGATCTTTTCTAAAATTGGCTTAACGGTATCGAGTTGATAAACAGAATTAAAACCATTCAAGACAGCAGCCGTTCTCTCTAAGCCCATACCGGTATCAACATTTTTTTGTTGTAATTTTTCGTATTTACCATCGGCCGTTTTATTGTATTCCATAAAAACATCGTTCCAGAATTCCACCCAATTCTTGTTTTCCGGGTCAAATTCCTCAGGCGCTGGTTGGTCTGACGCCCAATAAAACATTTCCGTGTCTGGCCCGCATGGACCAGTTTGACCAGCCGGACCCCACCAGTTATCATCTCGACCTAAAAATTTAATTCGCTTTGGACTTACACCCAAACTCTGCCAAATTTCAAAACTTTCGGTGTCTTTTGGAATATTGTTTTCTGGCTCGCCTTCAAAACAAGTAAACGCTAACCGATCTAATGGCAGGTTTAGTTCTTTGGTTAAAAATTCAAAACTCATTTCAATCGCTTCTTTTTTAAAGTACCCGCCTTGACCGATGCCGTCAGGCGAGGCAGGATCACCCAGTGACCAATTGCCAAGCATTTCGAAAAAGGTTAAATGCCAATTGTCACCAACCTCATCAATGTCAACCGTGCGCAGACATTTTTGAGCATCAGCTAGGCGTTTTCCGGCTGGATGTTTTTCACCCAAAAAATATGGTACCAATGGCTGCATACCGGCGGTATTAAACAAAACCGTTGGGTCATTTTCGGGAATTAAAGAAGCCGAAGGGATGATCTTGTGTCCCTTCTTAGCAAAAAAATCTAAAAATTTTTGGCGTAATTGATTTGAATCCATAACAATAATCTAACATTAAATAAGAGTTTTTTCAATATCAGAAAAAAGAAGGCCGCGACGGTGGTATCGCGGCACTATCTATAGTGAGCAATGAGGACAAACTGAAATCAACCTCCCACTGATACAAGGCGTCGAAGCAGAAATCGTGCTACATGGTCGGTGTCACCCGCATACTTCGACAACTTACCAGGAGGAATCTTTCCACAAAGCTTCGACCGAGCGGCTTCACCTTGCAAAACCTGTAAACACAACTGGTTGAGATACTGAATGACAGCCGCCTCCTTCTTCTCGGCTGATTTGACCTCTTCGTTGGTCAGAGAGAAGCCACAACAGTCACAGACCAAAGATGATCTGCCACCTCCATCGTTGGACAAAACGCGACCACCCGGTTCTGTCATATTACTATCACATAACGGACAATTCATTAGGATTCACCTCCTTTCTGAGAAATCCTAATTTCTTACCTGAAAATTACCCCTTTCCTTTAACATTGTCAATGCTTTACGAGTCCAAAGTTTAATAGACTCGATCAATCACTCCCCCGCCCAATACTCGGTTCTTATCGTAAAAAACAATCGACTGACCCAAAGTAATAGCGCGCTGAGGTTGATCAAAAGTAGCTAAGATCTTATTTTTTTCAAAAGATTGAATTTGGACTTTTTGGTCTGGCTGCCGATATCTGATCTTTGCCAAACAATTCAATGGCAGTTTCGGCACTTCATTCACCCAACTCAAATCAACTGCAACCAGCTTCCCTTCTCTTAAATCCAAATTATCGTTGCCTTTGCTAACTACCACCGTATTGGTCTGTTCGTCTTTACTAACCACATAATACGGTTGATCACTGCCGCCAATTTTTAAACCATGGCGCTGACCAATCGTATAAAAAGCCGTACCATCGTGCTGGCCTAAGACTTTACCAGCCTTATCTACGATATTGCCTTTTTTGACTGGGATTCTAGATTGCAAAAAATCTTTTAGCTTAACTTGACCCAAAAAACAAATTCCCTGACTGTCTTTTTTCTGCCAATTTGGCAAATCAAACTTTTTGGCCAGTTTACGCACTTGCGGTTTTAACAACCCGCCAATCGGAAAAAGAGTTTGTTTAAGTTGGCCTTGCTGTAAAGTATATAAAAAGTATGATTGATCTTTGCTTGGGTCTTTGCCTTTCAGGAGCTGATAACCACCACGAGTTTTTTTAATTTGAGCGTAATGGCCGGTTGCGATGTAATCAGCGCCGAGTTCTTTGGCTTTTTTTAAAAATAAATTAAATTTAATCTCTCGATTGCACATCACGTCCGGGTTGGGAGTACGGCCCACTTGATATTCACGAAAAAAATATTCAATTACTCTCTTCTTATATTCTTCTTCAAAATTAAAAACATAAAGCGGGATATCTAATTTTTCACAGACTTGGCGAGCGTCAAAAACATCCTGCTGCCAAGGGCACATTTTTAACCCCAAAACGTCTTGAGTCCAGGTAATAAAAAAAGCGCCAAGGCAATTGTAGCCTTTCTTTTTAAGTAGGGCGGCGGCAACAGATGAATCCACTCCGCCGGACATGGCAATAATAACGGTTTTTTTGGGTTTTTTTATCATAAATTCAAAGTAAACATATAATACCTAAATCAAAAATAATCCACAACACCCCTTGACACAATTATTGCATTATGATAGACTATATGCATAATTCTTTAGATAACTAATAATTAAGTTTCGGTTATCTTATTTTTTTTAGCGCCAAGCGCTGAATTTAACCGGAGCCTAAAGGAGACATTCACATGTTTTTCCAAGACGAAGAAGTAAAAGAAGAAGGTACTGAAGAAGCTACCGAAGAAACCACTGAAGGTGGCGACGAAGAAGCTTCAATGTAATTCAATTTTGAATTAAATAAAATAGTCCGGACCACTTGTCTGGGCTATTTTATTTTTGGCTCATATCCTTAAAATAAACAACTAGCGAACCAAGCTAGCCACCTCAAACAATATTCCAGTTAGAAATAACAAAAGTAAAAATGAAAGAGAAATTTTACCTAAGTTTAAAGAATAAGCCGGCTTTAATTTGCTTTTCTTTTTGGCGTGCCAATAGGTTAAAGAAATAATAATCACATCTATTCCCAAACCAATCGAACCGATAAAACCAATAATACTAATAAAATCATTCAAACCAATTAAATAAAGCAAATAAGCCGGCAAACAAGCTAAAATCCAAGAAATCCAGGCGGGTAATTTACAGTCAAAATTAAGTTCTTTTTTTAGGGTAATGCCCAAGGTTAAAAATGAAGTAAAGGTGGTAATAATGCCAAACAAAAAACCTAAAACCACTACTCCATCGCCAGCCGCCAAATTCAAACCAGTCATGGCGTCGGGCGTGGTTGCTTGGCCGGTTACACCAAAAATCGTAAAAATAAAAAATAAATAAGTTATGATTGGAATTAATATCCCAATAATCAAAATTTTCTTCAATTTTTTAGGCTGACCTTTTAAAATTTCTTTTACCTCAGGCACCACCGCTATTCCGCCGATAGAAAAAAGAATAACGCCGTAGGGTAGGAAAAAATTATTCAGATCAACTGTAAGAAAATTAGTATAATTAATCAGTGGCGAGGCTTTGAAAAAAATAATAATTAAAATAGTAAAAAATAACCCTAAGCTAAAAAATTCAGTTTTACTAACCGGCCCGGAGCCATAATAAATAATTAATGCTCCGAAAATAAAAAAGATGGTTGAATAAATAAAATTATTTCCCCCAATAATGGGACTCAATAAACTGGTTAAAAAAATACCGCCAATAATAATATAAGCCAAAAGCGAACCGGTTAAGCCAATAATACTAGAAAAATATTCAACAGTCATTGCTCCTCGGCCGAGATAAAGCCTAGCATAGCCTGGTAAACGATGATTAGTCTTAGTTCTTAAAGTAATCTCGCCATACATCAAATTAATCCCGATCATTACAGTGCCTAGGAAAATAAAATAAATAATAATCGGCCAAAAACCGATTTTAGATGTTATATAAGGCAACCCAAACAAACCAACCCCAATAATTGTTCCGCTGAAAGTCGACAAAGCTAAAAGTTGTTTATTCATAAAATGATTATAACAAAAAAACGGTTTAACTTCTACCGTTTTTCTTTATTAAAATTTTATTAAAATTTAACCACCTGACCAGGCTGGATTTGATTATTATCAATTGAATTAGATTCATTACCATTAGTTTTTTTATCTAAAACTTCTTTTGGATTATCATCTACTAACTCTTTTAGTTTTTCGTCTACTTTCTTTTCTTTTACTTTATTGTTCTCAGGTGGATTATTTTTCTTTTCAAATTCAACCGGTTTAACAGCTAAAACTTGTTCCAGACTAATTTCTTCTTGGGGTTCTTCGGGTTTTACTTCTTCAATTTTATTTGATGGCACTTGATTTTTGACCGCCCCTTCTTTAATCTTTTGAAAACAGGTTTGACAATAAATTGGCCGAACTCCGTCGGGCTTAAAAGTAATTTCCGTTTCTTGACCGCATTCATAACAATTAGCCTTATAAGTATTTTTTGCCTTCTTTTTTTTCTTTTTATCATCACCGCCATTACTGATATTGCTTCGATTACTAGATTGACCTTGATTATTCTTTTGATTTTGATTACCGCTGGTGGTGTCAATATCATCTTCGTCATCATTCATTCCACTCCAACGACTAATTTTTTCTTCAACAATCTCTCTTTGTTTAGTGTATCGTTCACGGGAAACACGAATAATTTTTTCGACACTGCCGGTTGGAGTAATTTGTTCGGCTAATGGCGGCAAAGTAGTAGCCGAAAATGGATTGGAGGCTACCCCGTCGATCATTAGCTTCATATAAACATCATATTTAGCTAAATTAACCAAATCTTCTTCTTCAAAATAAGGAGCAAATTCAACCGCCATTGCTTCAGCGTCAGCCGAACCAACTCGAAAACAAATGATTGTACCGACGTTACCGAAAACAGCCGCTGCCACTTCTTCTGACAGTTGTTCGATGTATTGATGTCCAATAATTAGATTAAGGCGATATTTACGTGCTTCTGACAAAATAGCGGCAAAAGATTCCGTCGCAAAATTTTGAAACTCATCAACATACAAATACAAATCTTTTCGATCTTTTTCAGGAATATCAATTCGACTCATTGCCGCCAGCTGAATTTTAGTAATCATCATCGCACCCAAAAGAGACGAGGCGTCTTCGCCAATTCTACCCTTTGACAAATTCATAATCAGAATCTTTTGTTTATCCATTATTTCTCGGATATCGATTGTGGATTTAACTTGACCGACAACATTTCTAATCAAAGCGGTTGAAAGAAATTGACCAATTTTATTTTGAATCGAAGCTACCGCCTCAGTGGCAAATTGAGCGCTGTATTTTGAATATTCATCAATCCAAAAGGCTTTAACCACCGGATCTTTAATTTTAGAAATCACTTTATTACGATAAATTTTATCAACAAACATCCGATTCACGCCCAATAAAGTGCTGCCAGGATAATCCAACAACGCTAAAATCGTATTACGTAAGATATATTCCAATCGCGGCCCCCAAGAATCCGCCCACAATTTTTTGAAAACACCAATCAAACCAGATGCAACCAAATGCTTATGTTCTTCACTCACTGCCTCCATTACGTTAAAAGCAATTGGATAAGCAGTGTCAGACGGATTAAAATAAACAATATCGTTAATCCGTTCCGATGGAATAAAATCTAAAATCTTTTCGGCAAAATCACCGTGCGGGTCAACCAAGGCAACTCCCTCGCCATTACGAATGTCTTGGATAATCATATTTTCCATCAAGGTTGACTTACCCATCCCGGTTTTACCAATCACATAAGTATGGCGGCGCCGGTCGTCTCTTTTAATACCAAACCTAACATCCTGATGACGAAAATTAGTCTCAGCTAAATAAGTAATCTGGTTTGGTTTTTTTTCTATTGGTTTTTGTTCTTCTTCAGTCATTTTTATCTAGGTTGGTAAATTAATCGGCGGAGCGGCTTTTTGTTCATCGGCGTTAGTAGATGAATTAAAATTGGGTCCAGTGTTTTTAGAAACCATATTTTCAATCGGTAAAGAAATTGGCGGCTCGCCTTTTTTAACTTGAGTTTGCTGTAATAAAGGAGTTTTAACAATGTCAGTTGGAAAATGGTAAACAGTAGCCAATTCTTCTGAATTTAAAATAAAACCATACTGACCAGGTTCCATCCAATGACCACGGCTTTTATATTCATGCAACAAATTATTACGTCTAGCATTTAAGCGTCGATCTTTAAAATAAACCATTCCAACCGTAGAGGTTTTACTATTTGGCTTCAGGGAATTTAAGTTATTAGTATTATATTGCTTAAAAGAACCATAAATCGTCCCACCCATTGCTTTGTTAAAACGTTCTTTTTCAGCAATATACAAAACCAAAATTCTAGTATGAAAACCAATTTTCGCCGCTTTTCTTTCTACCGCCGTTACCACGTCCTTCTCGCCTTCAGTTAAATACATCAATTTATTTGGATCGCTTTTTTTGTCTCCGGCTGATTCTGGCGGCGTAATAATTGTATCAACAATAAAAGCAAAAAATTTATTTATTTTGGTTACTAATCCTTTTGGTTCCTCTGGCGCCGCGCCAATTAATTTATTAACCAATTTTTTAGCACCATCACCCCAATCATTGTCAGCCGGGGTTACCACAAATTGGACCCAAATTTGCTCACCCGGACCAATTCTAGTCAATGACTCCAACAAACTAGCCATTGAATCTTTGTAAGTTGCTTTAGAAGCCGTGTCTTCAAATTCTTTATAAACTCTAATTGGATAATATTCGCTTCTGGCTGGAATCACCTCCGCTCCCCATAGATTATATTTTTCGTTGGGAAATTTAATATTCCAATCTTTTGTATAGTCTTCAACTTCGGTGATTTCGGCATCTGGATACTGAGCATAAATAATTGCTTCAACCAAATCACGGAACTTTTGTTCTAAATGAACCAAAAATTGAATATACCCGCCGATACTAATAATCTCAAATGAAAAGCTCTCTGGCAGCTCCCCATACCACCATTTATCAATTCGGCGTAATGGTTTATGGGCGCCGGCCAAATGATTAAAAATATTTTCAACTGCTTTTGGTGTTTGTTCATTATTTCTCGGCACATCAATTGCTAAAATCAGATATTTTCTTTTCTTCCGATATTCGGCTCTAATCAAACTCTGCCAGTATTTAGCCATCCCCAAACCAAAAAGAAAAACTGGATAAATCCAGCCGATAGTTCTAAAAAACCACCATATATTAGCTAATGGGTTGGCGCCAATTTGCGAAAAATCAATAACAATATCCATAAGATACCGACTTTTATTTTTATTTTACTATTATACCAAAAATTAAGCCAAAGTGTAACGGCCGTCTGATAATTTTTTGATTTTATTTTTGTTAGTCAAAGCCAAATAGATTGTGCTTTTTCTAACTAACCGCTGGGCCAAAACTTTTTCAACCACCTCTTCTTTGGTTAAAGGAGTGGCGGCTTTCTTTAAAATATCAGTAATAATATCAATAACCGTTCCGGCTTGATAGCCCCATTCTTTTAGAGCGTAAATCCCCCGGCCAACTAAAACATACCGATCATCTAAAATCAATTCATTATGAATAGTAGCTGGATAGGCTTTCTTTTTATCAAAACTTGATTCATTAATCAAATTAGTAATCTCTGTAAAATGCAACGGTTTACCGGCTTTACGCAAAACCAAATAAGCTTTATCGCTCATCCGTTTTGGTTTAATGGTTTGCCATTCATTTAAGCCCCATTCACCTAAAATATTTTGGTCTAATTTACGGCTGATGGTTAACAAAGATTGTAAAATAGTAGTTAGATCTTCTTTAATATTTTCGGATTCGCTCCCACCAAGTTTGACATTCAATAAGTGTTTTTGATGATCTTTTAAATTTTCATGATTGGCAAACTTATCCGCCAAAGATTGGCTGCCGATCAACTGTTTTTCTTCCTCAATCATCTTGACTAATTCAATCAAAGATTGCTCAACCAAATCCAAAGAAACAGTTGGCAATTTCCAACCTGGCAGCAAATGATCGTTTTGCTTAACTTTTTCTAATTTGTCGGATAAAAGATTTTCTAAAATAAAATGAGAGGCTTGGCGATTAGAATCAGTACTATCAGAATAGCTTAAAAGCTCATTAATCAAATGATTTTCTTCCATCAAACCGCCGTATTTTTCTAATAAATGAAAAACATTATTTTCAGCAGTTTCAATTTGTTGTTTAAAATCCTGCAATTCTTTTAATTTTCTGATTGTACCACTTTCGATCTGTCTGATTCTTTCTCGAGTAATTTCATAATACTTGCCAATCTCTTCAAGAGTTTGCTTACCCTTACCGGCCAACCCAAATCGACGGTTTAAAATATCTTGTTCTTTATTAGAAAGATTTTTAAATAAAGAAGCAACCGTTTCTGACGGGTCAAATTGAGAGGCATCTTTGATTTGCTTACTTTGAATAATTTTATCTAAAATTGAATTTTGGTCTGACATAACAACTAAATTAATAAGCTAAATTTGCTTAAATTAAGCTAAAAAATGTAATCTAATTAATTAACATTTTAAATATAGCATAAAATTTGACATTAGTCAAGTAAAATTAAAAACTCGCCTTTTTTAAGGCCAGTTTCTAATAAAGCTAAAGTAATAACTTTTTAATTTCTTTTATTTCCGAACTTCTGCCAAGTAACCAACAACGGGCTAGCTAAAAATATTGATGAATAAGTACCAACCGCAATTCCAATAATTAAGGCTAAAACAAAGTCTCTAATGGTTGACCCGCCGAACAGCAAAACAGCAAACAAGACAATAATGGTGGTTAATGACGTATTAATTGACCGCCTCATTGTTTGATTAATGCTTTCGTCAACCACATCATCAAAATCTTTACCCAGATGTTTAGTTAAATTTTCTCTCGTCCGGTCAAAAACCACAATAGTATCATTAACTGAATAACCAAGAATGGTTAACAAGGCTGCCACAAACGGAGCGTTTACTTCCAAGCCGTAAATTTGCCCAAAGACTACAAAAAAACCAATAGTGATGATTAAATCATGGAATAAAGCCAAAACCGCAATCAAGCCGTACTTCCAAGAAGCTACCGGCTTGGAAACTTTTCTAAAAGCCCAAGCAACGTAGATAATAATGGCAATTAAAACAATAATAATAGCCCAAATGGTTTTTTGCTTTAGTTCACTGCCGATAGTTGGGCCAATGGAACTGAATTTTACTTCCTCAAAAATTTTTACCCCAGACTGATTATTAATTTGGCTAGGATCAGCTAATTGCTGAGTTAATTTGTCCTCTAGTATCTGCGAAATTGTCTGATGGGTTTTTTCATCGACATTAGTAAAACGAAGGATTACATTTTGATCACCAACCGGTTGAACAGTAATACTGCCTAAATTCAAAGGTTCTAAAATAGTATTTAACTCAGCACTACTAGGCCGCTGAGTGTTGAACTGCAATTCCAACAAACTGCCGCCAGTAAAATCAATGCCAAAATCTAAACCCCAGACAGAAAAACAAATACTACTGGCAATAACCAAAGTGGCAGACAGTGTAAACCAAATTTTTCTTGACTTTATAATTGAAAACATAATTAATTTACTTTCGGTAATTTATAACCAAACAACCAAGGCTTTTGTAAAATCTTTGCCCTTATTAAAAGCTGCAAAATGACTTTTGATATTACCATGGCCGAAAAAATTGAAACAATAATGCCAATTGTTAGAGTGACAGCAAAGCCTTTAACCAAACTAGTTGTAAAACTAATTAAAATCAAACAAGTAATCAAGGTAGAAACGTTACCGTCAAAAATTGATGGCCAGGCTCGTTTAAAACCTTCTTTAATCGCCACTTCAAGAGTTTTACCGGCTTTTAATTCTTCTTTAATTCTTTCAAAAACTAAAACATTGGCATCAACGGCCATACCGATTGAAAGGATAAAACCAGCAATGCCCGCTAATGACAAGGTAACCGGAATCAACTTAAACACGAACATCACTAAAATTCCATAGCTAAACAAAGTTAAGGCCGCCACGATGCCAGGCAAACGATAAAAGAAAATCATAAACAAAATTACAATCACCAGGCCAATTGCTCCGGCGGTTAAACTTTTCTGCAATGAGTCACGGCCTAATGAACTGCCAATTGTTTCTTGGGCAATCAAATTGATTGGCACTGGCAAAGCACCGGCGTTCAGGCGTTGAGCCAATAATTTAGCCTCTTGAACATTGAAATTACCATTAATGACTGCCTTGCCACCCGTGATGACATCTTGAACAGTTGGTGTGCTAATCGACTGACCATCTAAAAAGATTGCCACTGGCTTACCAACATTTCTTCGAGTAATGTCTTCAAACAACTTAGCCCCTTCGCCATTAAACTCCAAAGCGACTTCTGGTGCTTGAGTTTGACCGGTAAATTGGACTTGGGATTTTTTTAAATAAGCGCCGGTTAATTCAGTGTTCATCCATTGACTATTTGGATCAAGATAATCAGCGGCCGTTTTAATTTGAATTAAAATATGAGAACAATCGGCCTGATAAGCATCACCAGAGCCTTGTTCTGAGTTCTTTTTAACAATGTGATAACCGAATTGGCTTTCGACTAAAGTTTTACTAATTTGCCCCACTTTTAAATCATCGAAGCAGGCCTTATCGAATTCCGGCACAAATTGACCCCGACTGACTAAGCCTAAATCACCACCATTAACCGCGCTGCCAGGATCTTGAGAATATTGTTTGGCCAGGGCGGCAAAATCAGCATTCGGCCTTAAGGCTTGATTTAAGATATCTTGAGCTTGAGTTTTAGCCTGAGCATTATAGTCATCAATTGCCTTTCTTTGATCGTCAGTCAACGTAGTTTGAGGATTTGGGTTAACTTCTTTAAATTCCAAAAGTGGAGTTTCCCCAATCATTTTAATTGCCTGATCAACGTCCTTTACCCCAGCCAATTCAACAATAATCCGCCAATTATCCCCTACTTGGGAAGTTTGAATTAATGGCTCAGCAACCCCAAAAGCGTTGACCCGTCTTTCAATCACATCCCTTACCCCTTCGACCGCTGAAGCTTGATCGCCCGGTTCAACTTTTGATAAGTCAGTTTCGTAAACTAAATGGGTGCCGCCTTGCAAATCAAGACCAAGGTGGAATGGTAAATTTGGGTTATGAATTGGCACCGCTCTAAAAAATGATGGAAAATCAAAAAAAGCGGCTACTAACACCAAAATAAAAACGCCGAGAACGGCCAATCGAATTTTATTGATATATCTCATATTTACAACAAAAATAGTTTAACAGATACACAGCTGTTTGACAATAGGAAAAATTTATTTATTTTTAGAGAAATTTGTTTCGCTTAATAAAACATTTTCGACAAAAATACCACGTGGATACAAGATTCGCTCCAACTCTTTACGAGAGTCAATCTCAAACTCAGCTCGGTTGGTGCTGGCAATTTCTTGAGCGGTGTAACGAGCGGCAATCATTCTAATTCGGCTTTGAATAGTTGGCCGAATAATTTTTTCGACAAACTTTTCACCAATACTTTG
>JAFGGX010000050.1 GCA_016930315.1 Candidatus Buchananbacteria bacterium | reverse complement strand
TTATTTTTAGAGATAAAAATTATCCAGAGATTTTAGTTTTAGAAATTGGTGCTGATCGGCTAGGAGATATAAAATATTTAACTAAATTTTTGTCTTTAAAAATTGGAGTCGAAACCAGCGTGGCGCCAGTGCATATTGAATTTTTTGGTAGTTTGGAAAACATTGCGAAAGAAAAATCGGACCTAGTTAAATCTTTAAAAAAAGAGGGAATTGCGGTTCTAAATTACGACGACCAAAATGTAATCGCCATGAAAGAAAAATTAAATTGTCAGGTTTTAACTTTTGGTTTATTGCCTGGGGCTGAATTTTACGCTAGTGCAATTTCTTTAGCTACTAATCAAGAATTACCGTTTGTCAGTTTTGATTTAAATTATGCTGGCAATATTTATCGAGTTAATTTGCCCAGTATTATTGCTGAGCACTTAATTTATAGTGTTTTACCGGCCATTGCCATCGGGGTGGCGTATAGAATTGAATTGCCGGCGATTATTAAAACGCTGGAGGGATTTGTGGCGCCAAAGGGCAGAATGAGAGTTATTCCCGGCATTAAATATACAACCATTGTCGATGATACTTATAATTCATCACCGCTTTCGGCTAAAAAGGCCTTGTATCAGCTGAGTAGGTTTGAACCAAAAAATGATGGCCGGAAGTTTGCGGTGCTTGGCGACATGCTGGAACTCGGCGGCATTAGTGAGCAGGCTCATCAAGAAATTGGTCGGGCGGTTAAAGAATACGGAGTTGATTATTTGGTAACAGTTGGAGAATTATCTCGGGGAATAGTGCGGGGAGCAATTGATGCTGGTTTTGATGCCGACCATTGTTTTAATTTTTCCGATTTAAAAGAGGCGGGGGAATTTGTTCAAGAAAAAATTAAAACCGATGATATAATTTTAATCAAAGGTTCGCAAGGAATGAGAATGGAAAAAATTGTCAAAGAAATTATGGCTGAGCCGCAAAAAGCCGAAGAACTTTTGGTTCGTCAGGACAAAAATTGGCAATAGTTTTATTTTTTAAATTTAAGTCATGATGCTCATGGCTTTTAATTGTGAATTGGAAAAATTGGTTATATTTGTTAAGATATCATTATGAATAAAATTTATCTCTACAATACGTTAACTCGTCAAAAAGAAGAGTTTAAACCGATTAAGCCTAAAAAACTCAGTCTTTATACTTGTGGGCCGACGGTTTATAATTATGCCCATATTGGCAATCTACGGACTTATATTTTTGAAGATTTTTTAAAAAGAACTTTTTTGTATTTAGGTTATAAGGTTAAACAAATCGAAAATATTACCGATGTTGGCCATTTAGTTTCTGATGCAGATTCTGGCGAAGACAAAATGATGAAAGCCTTGGAGCGTGAAAATCTAAAGCCGGCGGTCAGTAGTTTGATGAAGCTGGCTGATAAATATACTAAAGCTTTTATCGCTGACACTAAGGCTTTAAATATTTTGCAGCCAGACAAGTATACGCCGGCCACCAAGTACATTAAAGAGATGATTGCATTAATCAAAAAGATTGAAGAAAACGGTTACGCTTATCAAACCGATTTGGCTGTTTATTTTGATGTTAATAAATTTAAAGATTATGGTCTTTTGTCTGGCCAAAAACTTGAAGATAAAATTATAGCGGCTAGAGATGGTGTTGTGGAAGATCCAGATAAAAAACATCCAGCTGATTTCGCTTTATGGTTTAAGCTGGCCGGTGTAAACAAAAATCATATTATGCATTGGCCAAGCCCGTGGGGCGAGGGTTTTCCCGGTTGGCATATTGAATGTTCGGCTATGTCGATTAAATATTTGTCGGATCATTTTGATATTCATTGCGGTGGCATTGATCACATACCCGTTCATCACACTAATGAATTGGCTCAAAATCGGGCTGGTACTGGCCATCAAGTGGTTAATGTTTGGTCTCATGGAGAGTTTTTAACAGTTGATTCAAATCGAATGGGTAAGTCAGCCGGTAATTTTATCACTTTGCAGACTCTGCTGGATAAAGATTTCAACCCATTAGCTTATCGTTATTTGGCGCTTCAAACTCATTATCGCCAAAAATTGAATTTCTCTTGGGATTCATTGACCGCTGCTCAAAATGCTTTATATAATTTGTATGACCTTTTTGCTTCATGGAAAAAACCAATTAGTGGGGATTATAATCGATATCGGCAGGAATTTATTAAGGCAATTAGCGATGATCTAAATATGCCAAAAGCTTTGGCTGTAGTTTGGAACTTAGTCAAAGATCAAGCTTTAGATTCTGGAGTAAAGAAAAAGGCCTTGCTTGATTTTGATCAGGTCTTAGGGTTGGGTTTAAATAAATTAAAAAAAATAAAAATTCCGATCAAAATAAAAAAATTAGCTGAAAATAGATTGGATGCTAAAAATAAAAAAGACTGGCCGCTGGCCGATAAGCTAAGAAATGAAATTGAATCGGCTGGTTATTTAGTCGAAGACACTGCAGATGGGTATTTATTAAAAAATAAAAGAAAATCATGACTAAAAAAGTTTTAATCGTTTATGCCACTGGTGGGATGGGGCACGTCAGCGCCGCTAAGGCTATTGAACAAGCTTTTAAAAATAATCACGCGGAAGTACGCACTCTGAATGTTGATGTGATTGATTATTCAACCGAAGTTTATCGTAAATTTTTTGTTGATGGCTATAATTATATCAGTTCTAAAAAACCAAAAGTTTGGGGCAAGCTTTATCATTGGTTTAATAAAAAATCGGCTCAAACTATTCCAACCATGCTTTCAAAAATAGCAATTGAAAGTCGATTTATTCCTTTTGTCAAAGAATTTAATCCAGATTTTATTGTTTCAACTCATCCATTACCGATGGTTTTGGTTTCGGCCTCAAAACGAAAAGAAGTAATCGATATTATGTCTTCGATGGTGGTGACTGATTTTGGCTGCCATAGTTTTTGGGTCGACGATCAAGTTAATTATTATTTTGTGGCCACCGATGAAGTAAAAACTGGTTTAGTTAATTATGGCGTTCCGGCGGAAAAAGTGGTGGTAACTGGTATTCCAATTCAAACAAAATTTTCTGCTCCGGTAGACAAAAAATCTTTGATTAAAAGTTTGGGCTTAAAAGATGATCTTTTTACTTTTTTGATTGTGGGCGGCCAGTTTTCTTTGGGTGATTTACAAACAGTAATTACCGATATTAAAGCTAAGACTGATAAAATTCAATTTATTGTTGTGGCTGGCCGTGATCAATATCTAAAAGAAGAACTTGATAAATCTAATCTTAAAGACCTGTCTGAAGTAAAAATTTTGGGCTTTATAGACAATATGCATGAAATTATGAGCGTTTCGGATTTGATTTTTACCAAGGCGGGTGGCTTAACAGTTTCTGAATGTTTAGCCAAGGGTTTGCCGATGGTGATCAATAAAGTTATCCCCGGCCAAGAAGAAGACAATGTTAATTATCTAGTTAACCAGGGAGCGGCGGTAAAAGTTAATAACAATACCGAGATTGCCCAGGCCGTGATTGAGTTAGTTGTTCAGCCAGCAAAATTGAATGAGATGAAAAAAGCTTGCCAAAAAGTTGGCAAACCAGACTCAGCTTTGAATTTAGCTGATTTTATTTACAAAAAAATCTAGCCAAAAAATTACATCCAGCCCTTCTTTTTGAATATTGCAATCATGGCGGTAATTAAAGCGGTCATAACGCCAATTACATACCAGAATCCATTTGGATTATTAACGAAAGGCATGGCGTGAACAGTATTCATCCCGAAGACGGTAGCTAGCAGGGTAACTGGGAAAGTAATAACCGAGATGATAGTTAGGATTCTCATGATGTCAGAAACTTTAAAAGAAATTTGTGATTCATTGGTTTGCTGTAAGGCTTCGATTCTTTCTTTTAGATTTTCCATCATATCCCAAATTTCTTTAGTGTAGTCGACCAGACTCTCAAAATAGGCGTCGGTTTTTTTAATCGCATACAAATTGCTATCTTTAAAGTTATTAACCGCTTTTTTTAAAACATTTTTATGCACCTGCATAATTTTACGAAAATCAGTGATGTTGCGGCGAATAATTAAAATTTCCCAAATCATTCTTTTCTCACGGCCGGAAAAAATCGCTTTTTCAATTTTATTGCAGTCGTCGTTTAAATGATCGACCATTGGGAAAACATATAATATCAATTTATTTAGGATTTCATAAAATAAGCGTTCGGGTGACCGGTCGGTATATTTTTCTCTTAAAGTAGAGGTAACTCTAAAGAGGTCGAAAAAATCATCAAAGGGTTTGATATTGCCATGGTTGATGGTAATTAAATATTCCGAACTGATAAAAACGTCAATTTCTGATGGAACAATTTCTCTGGTTTCGTAATCGTAGACGGGAAAAAGTAATACCAAAAAGGTATATTCGTCGTAAGTGTCAATTTTACTTCGGTAGCTGGTGTTTAAGCAGTCTTGGAGGTCGAGCGGGTGAAATTTGTATTTTTCTCCAAGATTTTCAATTTCTTTTTTTCCTGGATCAGTAATGTTAATCCATTCAAAGTGCTTAAATTCAATTTTTTTTGTTTGTCCCATATTTTTTTTGAAAAATCAATATTGATATTATAACACAATTTTAGTATTATTAAAATTTTTTCAAAACATTTTAGATAAAAGAAATTCCCGCATCCATCTGCTCTTCGTAGAACAGAAATTAGATGCGGGGCATGAGGGCAAGACGTGATAATATGGACTAAAATTATTAACGCGGAACCATAAAGGTTCCGCTACGCGATAATGCCAAGTATACGGTGAAATGTCGAACACGTAGCCGACCCTTTATGGGTCGGATGTAATATCCCAGTAGTTGCAGAGCAATGTTCTGCAACTACTGGGTGATTTATATGTCTCCACTGTTACGGTCAGCCAGGCGTAGGCGAGGAATTTATCCTCACCGTAAAATTTATCACGCTTTTGGTGGTATTAATTCTTTGTCTCTTTTTTAATTTTATAGTATAATTAATCCATAAAATATGACTGTCAATGATTTTAAAAAAGAAAAAACCCCAGAATTAAATCCTTCGGGGAAAACTATCGAAACTGAAAAACCCTCATTCAAACCGGAAATAGAGGTCTTTCCTGATGTTCACAAAGAATCAGAGACAAAATTTGGTAAAGAAAAAAAGGCTGAAACAGAATCTGGTCAGATTGGTAAAAGACCGGCCGGAGCCAATCCCACTCCTCAAGTTGAGCCGGTAGTTATTCTAAAAGATGAAGAAGTCAGAAGGGTTGAAGCGATTTTAGAGCAGGATTTATCCGATATTTATTTTTCGATGCCGCCAGCCGTTCAGGCTGAATTTAAAGCCAAGGGTGAAGAAACGGCGGTAAAAATTGTGGGTTTATTGCGTAAAACAAAAGTGAAAGCGGCCGAAATTTTTAGATTAATTTTTGAATGGCTAAAGATTATTCCGGGAGTAAGTAAAATTTTTATTAAACAAGAAGCTAAAATCAAAACCGCTCGGGTGTTAAAAATAAAAAAGTAATTTTAAAATCGCGATGTTTCTTTTTCAGTTGGATATTCCAGTGCCAAATAGCCCTTATTTCCAGC
Organism: Candidatus Buchananbacteria bacterium; assembly: GCA_016930315.1. Lineage (GTDB taxonomy): Bacteria > Patescibacteriota > Patescibacteriia > Buchananbacterales > UBA6539 > JAFGGX01. Next base: position 2,110 of record JAFGGX010000050.1, on the reverse strand, counting down.
CTAATAATCTAGGTAATCAATTGGCTGGCAGCAGCGATCAAACGTTTTTAACTATTTTGCTTGTAGTTGGCTTAGCCATTTTAGTTTTGGCTTTATTTTTTTTATTGCGGTTTTTTATTAGACGGGCAAAATTAATGCCAATTGGTTTTAAAAAAACCATTCTGCTTTTAACCATGCCGAAAGAAGCTTCGGAAAATCAGGCCAAGGAAGAAAATATCGAAACAATCAAAAGTCAAATTGCCATTGCCGAGAGCTTATTTAGTACTTTGGGCGGAATGCGGGCCCAGCGGGGAATGAAGGCTTGGTTTTCTGGCCGTGACGATCATTTTTCTTTTGAAATGGTGGCCAAAGACGGATTTATTTCTTTTTATATTGTGGTTAATCCAGACGGCCGTGAATATATTGAACAGCAAATTTTGGCCCAATATCCGGAAGCTCATTTAATTGAGGTGGAAGACTATAATATCTTTTCTCCTCAGTCGGTAGTTCTGGCTGATTATTTAAAATTTACTCGTGATTATATTTTTCCGCTTAAAACTTATTTACAGTTTAGCTCTGATCCGTTGAATGCGATTGCTAATTCTTTAAGTAAGATTCAAATTGACGATGGAGCGGCGATCCAGATTGTAGCCAGGTCCGCCAAAAAACAGTGGCACCGCAAAGGTTTTAAAATCGCTCAGCTATTGCAGAATGGCAAAACAATTGATGAGGCAATGGCCGAAACCGGTCATTTTAATCTCTCTTGGTTTAGTAGTTGGTTTAAACCAAATAAATCTCAAGAAGAAGAATTGAAAAAACCTCAGAATACACCCTCGCCGATGCAGCAGGAGCTGATTAAGGGCATTGAACAAAAAACTTCCAAAGCCGGCCTTGATTGCAATATTAGAATTGTGGTAGCGGCTAAAAATGAACTGGCCGCCCAAAGTTATCTAAAAAATATTATTGATTCATTCAGCCAATTTAATCTTTATCAATACGGCAATACCTTTAAAGCCGTCAAACAACGGCCAGAAAAATTAGCGGTTGACTATATCTATCGCCATTATCGAGAGGCTCAAAAAGTTCTACTCAATACGGAAGAATTTGCCACCATTTTTCATCCGCCAACTCCATTTTTGGAAACGCCAAACATTCGTTGGTTGTTAGCTAAAAAGTTAGCGGCACCAACCAATTTACCGCAAGCCGGTTTACTTTTAGGTGAAAATGTTTATCGCAGTGAAAGCGTTAAAGTTTATCTACCAGAAGACGACCGTCGGCGCCATATGTACATTATTGGGATGACCGGGACCGGTAAATCGGTTTTAATGTCTAATGCGGCCCTGCAAGACATCCAAGCCGGTCGTGGAGTGTGTGTGATTGATCCTCACGGTAGTCTGGTTGAAAGTATTTTGGAGGGAGTACCAAAAGAACGAATGGACGATGTAATCTATTTTAATCCGTCGGATGTTAATCGACCAATTGGGTTAAATATGTTGGAGGCTAAATCGCCGGAACAACAGGATTTTATTATTCAGGAAATGATTGCAATTTTTTATAAATTAGTTACTGATCCAGCGATGATTGGCCCGATGTTTGAACACAACATGAGAAACGCCATGTTGACTTTAATGGCCGACACTCAACATCCGGGAACAATTGTTGAAATCCCTCGAATATTTTCTGACAAAGATTTCCAAAAATATAAAGTTTCTAAAGTCACTGATCCGATGGTTAGATCTTATTGGGAGCAGGAGATGGCCAAAACCAGTGATTTCCATAAATCAGAAATGTTGGGTTATTTAATTTCTAAAGTTGGTCGATTTGTTGAAAATGCCATGATTAGAAATATTATTGGTCAGCCAAAATCCGGCTTTGACTTTCGGGACGTAATGGATAATAAAAAAATTCTGTTGGTTAACTTGTCTAAAGGTACAACCGGTGAAGTCAACAGCAATCTAATCGGGTTGATTTTGGTGGCTAAACTGCAAATGGCCGCGTTATCTCGAACCGATATTCCGGAAGATCAGCGCAATGATTTTTATCTTTATATCGATGAGTTCCAGAATTTTATTACCGACAGTATTTCTACTATTTTAGCCGAAGCGAGAAAATATAAATTAGATATGATTTT
>JAFGGX010000049.1 GCA_016930315.1 Candidatus Buchananbacteria bacterium | reverse complement strand
GGGTTGGCGGTGTTATTAATAACGCTATTAATCATTTCGGCAAAAATACTTTGAGCGACTTCATAATTTTTACCATGATACCAACTTTTACTAGTTAGCAATTGGCCGGCAAATGAACCGATTTGGTCGCTGCTTAGTTGATTGCCTACCAAAGATCTAAGGGCAGTTAATTTTTTGGTTAAATCCAAGTATTTTTTTGCTTCGGTTTGAGTGGAAATAAATTGAATAAAATTCCAAGCTTCGTTAATATGTTTGCTTTTGGTCGAAACGGTTTGGACAAAATAATTAGCAATGTTAACCGCCGGTCGGCCGGCAATTTGGGGAATCGGGGCAATTTGATAATCAAGATTGCCTTGTCTTTTTGCTTCCAGAGCCTGGATATCTCTCTGGTAGCCAAACATCATGGCTACCTTGCCGCTGGCAAAAGCGTCAATTGAATTGGCGAATTGATCATTCCAAGTGTAAACTTCTTTGCTGGAGTTAGAAAAATCAGTAAAAAATCTAATGGCTTCCGGGCCGGGATTATAGTCTTGAGTTGATCCGGCCGGCAGAAGATGAAAAGCTGATCGGCCTTGGTTAATCATATTAGCGCCGTTTTGCATCATTAATAAAGAGACAATGTCAAAATAATTTTCAACATTGGCCGTTAATCCTATTGCCGCACCAGACTGAGTTAAGTTGCCATTACTGTCTTGGTAAGTTAGCTTTTTGACGTTAGCCTGAAAATCAAGCCAGTTGTTTGGGGGTAGTGGAATGTTAGCGTTATTAAATAATCTACGATTATAAAACAAAACCAGTGTATCAACGCTGATTGGCAAGCCGTAAATTTTATTATTAACTACCACGTCGCTAGCAACTACGTCGATAAAGGCGTTTTGGAGTTGGCCGATAGTAATTGATGGTTCATTTTTGATTTCGGTGACCAGTTCATTTTTAATGCCAAGGGTTTTTTTAACACTTTGATAAGCCATTTTAGTGGTGGCTGGTAGGGGAGTAATTTTGCTTAAATATTGGTTGACCTCGGTATTTTTGATCGAAATAATATCCGGACCACGGTCTTCGGCTAAAGCGTTAATTAGTTGAGTTTGAAATTCTTCCGGTCTTAAGCGTTTATAGGTGATGTTGATGTTTGGGTGAAGTAATTTGTAATCAGCGACTAAGTTCGAAATCACAGCCGGGTCTTCATTGGTACCCCACCAGCTTAAGTTGATTGGCTGTAATAAGGCTTGGTCGGACGGAGCGACTAGTTTGCAACTTAGTCCGGTGGTAATCAGGCCACCGCCAAGAATCATTAGAACAATAATTTTGGTAGCGAGATTTTTTTTCATATTTTTTGTTATTTTATTTTACTTTTGAGGAATTTTTTCAATTCGGCTTGGACATCTTTATCTTTGAGTCCAAATTCGACATTGGCTTTTAACCAGCCGAGTTTGCTGCCGGTGTCATAAAGATTTCCGTCAATAATTTTGGCATAAATAGGCCGTTTTTTTAGCAATCGGGCGATTGCATCAACCAACCAGAGTTCATCATTTTTACCAATTGGTGTTTTCTTTAATTCAGTGAAAATGTCCGGGGTAAAAATATAACCACCAAAAGAAGCAATTCGGCTTTTGGTTTTGGTTGGGCCCGGTTTTTCAATAATTTTTTTAACTTGATAAATGCCCGGTTCAACCTCCACTCCCTCGATGATGCCGTATCTTTTTGTCCCTTCGTCATCAGTTGGCTGAGCGGAAATTACCGGATCGCCGTATTTTTCAAAAACCTCCATCAGTTGTTGGATGTGTGGTTTTTTGGCGGCCCACATATCATCACCCCAAACCACCGCAAATGGTTCATTGCCGACAATTTTTTCGGCATTCATTACTGGTGTGCCGTTGCCATAAGGGCCTTTTTGGCGAACATAAATGAAATTGGCCATTTCCGCTACTTGTTTGATGATGTCGCGGAAGTTTTTTTTGCCGGCTTTGATTAAAAATTGTTCCAAATATTCATTGCGATCAAAATGATCTTCGATTGCTCTTTTGGTTGAACCGGTAACTAAAATTACATCTTCAATACCGGCTCGAACGGCTTCCTCGACAATATATTGGATAATTGGCTTGTCGACTATAGGAAGCATCTCTTTTGGCTGGGCTTTGGTGACTGGCAGAAATCGAGTTCCAAGGCCGGCAACCGGGATAACTACTTTGCTAATTTTTGGCATATTTTTTTATTTAAACATCCAAATTATAACATAAAAAATATTGTTTGTAAAAAATAAAAAAATATGTTAATCTTGCCAATGTTAGCCATAATTTAAAAATATGCCAGAAGGAAACAAGCGGCCTGAGTTTGATCGACTTGGACCGAATGGCGAAAGGCCAATTTTTTTCACTAAAGATGGTGAACCAGTTTACGGTTCACCGCGGCCAGAAAATATTGATGAGTTGGTTAATAAGCAGGTAGCTGCCGAAGGTGCTTTAGCTGGCAAATTGACCAGGTCAAAAATTGAAGAGGCGTGTCTTATTGTTAATGATAATGAAGACAAAGAAGATGATTTGGCTGAAGAAGAAAAAAAAGATAAACCTGAAGCGGCTTAGTTATTAAATTGGAGAGGTGGCCGAGTGGTTTAAGGCGACGGTCTCGAACACCGTTTGGGCGCAAGCCCTCGCAGGTTCAAATCCTGTCCTCTCCGCCAGACCATCATTATAAACAGATGAAATATTTTTTAGCTACACTTTCAATTATTTTTTTGTTTGGCGCTTATCTGCCTTATTTATTTAATGTCTTAAAAAAGCATGCCCGACCGCATGTTTTTTCTTGGTTGACTTGGTGTATTTTAATGGCTTTAGGTTTTGTGCTGTCTTGGCAAAGTGGCGGCCAGGCAGGTTCATTAATTTTTGGTTTCGAATTTTTTCTTTGCCTTTTGGTGGCTATTTACTCATTTTTTGGCGGCGAAAAAAATATTACCAGATTGGATTGGTTCGCCTTTATTTCGGCAATGCTGATTACTGTCTTTTATATTTTTACTAAAGATCCGGTGATTTCAATTTTTTTAGCGGCGGTAATTGATGCAATTGGCTTTATTCCAACCTTTCGCAAATCATATTGGCAGCCGCAAGGTGAATCGGTAGTAG
>JAFGGX010000048.1 GCA_016930315.1 Candidatus Buchananbacteria bacterium | reverse complement strand
AGAGGAGTTGATCAAAAAATGAAATTTATATTTAAATAAATATAGTGTTCCGAACGTGGTATTTTTTTAAAATATATTTTGTGTGTAAAAAAAAGAGTCGCTGGTTGGTAGCCGGCGACTCATTGGATTATGTGAAAGAGCCTTGTTGTTTATTTTCCCAACATGCGTTGATGGCGCATTGGTGGTAACGCCACGTCTGCGATTGAGATGGTTTCGGTGCTGATGTCATCCCCATTGCCGATTGTCGCGCCAAATCTTTTGATGTGCTGGCGAATATCGGTGAGCATCTTTAGCCGTCCGTACCTTTGAGCGAGGCGCATGAGAGTGTAAAGGATGCTACTTGCCATCAGACCAAGTGATGGGACGTCTTGCAGTGGATGGATGCGTTGATCAAGGTAGACTTGTGCTACATTTTCTGGGGATTGTTCCAGAATAGCCTGTAGGAGTAATGCGATCTCGACACTGTAGCCAGAGTAGAATGTCGCACTCTCGAGAAAAATCCTGCGTCCGGCATATTCGCCAGAGAGTGGTTGAATAAATTCAGCCGCTTCTGGGAAGATTAGGTTTAGGAATGGTCGTGCTAGGATTTCGGTGACTCTGGCGTCACCTTTGGGTCGTTTGTAGTAGGCTTTGACGAATGTGGTCTGTGGGTCGAGCAGGAGAGGAGCCAGAATACCCAGTATGAAACGTGTGTGGATGTTTTCGATGTCTGTGTCGATCCAACCGACGACGTCGCAATCCAGATAATACAGACTGGACCAAAGATTCCAACCTTTCCCTCGAGCCAGAGTCACACTCAACGTTTTTGCCGCTTCTGCATCACTGATGAATGGTACCCGAAGTTGTTTGCAGATTTGGGAAGTTCGATCTGTCGAGCCTGAGTCGAAGACCATAATCTTGTCAATCAGCGGTTGACAAGATCTGGCGCATTCGACAACTCGTCCGATTGTTGCCTCTTCGTTCAATACCGGTAGACCAAGACCGATACTGATACCAAGTTGGGCTTTAAGCTCAAGTAGGGCGTCCATCGTTGGGAGGTTTTGGTAGTGGTAGTTTTTCATGGTAGTACCTCCACTAGTACCTTGCATATAGCCGCGGCACAAACATCCACAAAGTGTGGATCTAGATCAGGGTTGGTATAAAGATTGAAGAGTGATTCGGCTACAGCATGGGCAACTGGGGTGTTGGTGCTTTGATCACGAAAAATTCGTGTTTGTGAGAGAGTGAGCGGATATAGGCAGTTAACGATTGCCCCTTCAGCTCTCACGGCACGGATGAATTCATCACGCATGCCATGGAGTTGTTTTGGGAGTTGACAAGTGAGGCAGTGGTTTACGTGTCCTGGATTGTCGGGTTGAAAGTGGAGGGGTAGAGACACGAGAGCCTTGCGATAACGCTTAGCATTGTCACGTCGCATAGAATTGAGCTTTTCAAGCTTGTTTAGCTGTACCATTCCTATTGCAGCCTGAAGCTCAGTCATTGCATAGTTGTAGCCAAGTCTGTCGTAGTCGTAGAGTGCTAGGTTTTCCCCGATTAATCCATGGCGGGCTAGAGAACGGCAATGGTCTGCAAGGGCGTCATCATTTGTGATGATCATCCCGCCTTCGCCGCAACTCATATTTTTGGTCTGGTAGAAGCTGAAGCAGCTAAGTCTCCCGAAGGTTCCGACCTTGCGTCCAGATATGACCGCTCCGTGTGATTGGGCACAGTCCTCGATCACCGGCAAATTAAACTGGTCGGTGATGGCTAAGATTGCTTGCATGTTGGCTGGCAATCCGTAGAGGTGGACGACCATAACCGCACGAGTATGTTCGTTGATTTTGGCTTTCAGATCAGCTGTGGAGATGTTAAGCGTTTCTGGGTCGATATCTGCAAAGACAACTTTCGCCCCTGTTTGGAGCACAACAGATGCAGTGGAAATGAAGGTGAGATCAGGTACGATCACTTCATCACCAGGGCCAACTCCAAGCGATGTTAATGCGGTATGAAGTGCGGTAGTCCCTGACGTGGTGGCAATCGAATGCTTGATGCCATGGTATTCGGCAAAAGCGTTTTCGAACATTTGGACACGTTCTCCTCATCCTGCCTTGGACACAACGCCAGTGCCCATAACATCCCAGACAGCTTGACGTTCTGTTTCTCCAAACACTTTACCGCGTGGTACTACGCCTGGAAAAATGGGTTCGCCCCCGTTTATGGCCAGTCTCTTCGAATTAAACATGAGTTTTTCTCCTAGTTCGGTCGTATGGTGGTGGGAGTTGGTTTATGAAGCTATCACCTGTTTTGATTGATGGTAGGCTGTATAGGTTGCAGATAGTCTGTCCGAGATCAGCGAAACTGGTGCGGTTTCCGATAGGTTTTCCAGTTGCGTTTTTGCTGGTGACCAGCAATGGTACATACTCACGCGTGTGTCCTCGAACTGGTAGTGTTGGATCACACCCATGGTCAGCGGTGATCACTAGTAAGTCCGATGGTTCCAGCATGTTTAGGATTGGACCAAGCAACGAGTCAAAAGACATAAGGTCATGGGCGTATTGCTTTGCGTCTTTGCGGTGGCCAGACATATCGAAATCAGGTACCACAAACATAGCAACACCGGGTCGGTGACTGGCCATATGGTTTTTCACCTCAGCCATAATCCCCACACTGTCGAAAATGCCTTTGATCACGTTGCTACTGTATTGTTGGCCAATTAGAGATGTTAGGTGTTCTGTCAGGGTGAGCGGTATTTCAGCTTGTTGTAGTCGAGCAAATAAATGACAATCACCCTGATCTGTTTGCACAACAAAGTCACGACGGTTGGCTGTTCGTTTGAGATTGCCTGGTTTTCCAACGAATGGTCGGGCAATAATTCTAGTTACTTGTCGACCGACAAAGAATTTTGCCATGCGTTCTGCGATAGTATGCAATTTGCTGGGAGACATTGTGTCCTCATGAGCTGCTACTAGCACAGTCCCGTCATCGCAGGTGTAGACGATCGGGTGACCGGTTGATTGGTGCTCCTGGAAGTAGGAATCGAGCACTAGAAATCCAGAAATGTAGGAGTTACATAACGTGTTAGATTCGATGGCTGCTTGCATTTCTACTAAGAGCCTTGATGGTATACTAGGTTTGAATGAAGCGAAGCGATCTTTGTAGATTACTCCGGCCATTTCCCATATGCCTGCGAATGTGTCGATTCCGCTTGTCAACTCGCACATTTTACCCCAACTCGCCGATGGCGAATCGGTGGGTGGGACGCACGGTAGATTGGTGATATTACCAAAACCCAGTTTAGATAGGTTTGGCACTGAAAAATTGGCAACTGCATTGGCTACATGAGAAAAGGTGTGAGCCTTTTCGCTGTCGTATATCGAGGCATCTGGTTGTGCTCCAATACCAACACTGTCCATGATTAAGACTATGATACGTTTCAACATTTTTCAGAGCCCCCTTTCTATTAGGCTTAAGTTTTCAAAGATCTTGTGCTAGAAAGCTAGCTTTACATCATACTAAAAATAGTATAAAATGTCAACATTGGCAGTATTAATTTTTTTCCACCATAATTTAAAGTGGTGTAAATTTTTTTCAGTTAAATACTAATCTAATATTATGCAACAAATACAACGTATCACTGTTAAAGCTTTAATTAAATCTGCAACAGGTATACTTTTTGTTTTGGATACTAAAGGTAAATGGGAACTACCTGGTGGTAAAATAGATTTTGGTGAAACTCCGGAAGAAACCTTACGCCGTGAAATAGACGAGGAGTTAGGCTGGAAGGATTTGCAGATTGGTAAGATAATCGACGTTTGGAGTTTCACCTCCCAAAGAAATGATACCCATTATCATTTTGTGGTTCTTATATATCCGTGTGAAATGCAGGGAGAGAATATTAAAATTAGTGATGAGCATCAAAAATACAAATGGATTTTACCCGATGAATTGAGTTCTTATGAAATGCGTGATGGTTATCGAAATGCAGTTAGAAAGTCATATAAGGGTTAGAAATTATTAGGCTACAAAAGTTTATTAAAGTCAAAAATGAGACAGTCTTGAAACCCTTTTTACTGTCTCATTTGTCTCATTTTTAGTTCCAAAAAGGTGACCGGTTCCCGTCAGAATCTATCTTCCAAAGGCCCTTTAAAGCTTGCTAAAAATTGAATCCAGACCGGAGTGGGGAGCTTAGAGGTTTTTTAATATTTTTGAAAATTAAACCTTTGACAATTCACCAAAAATATGAGATCATTTTGTGGGCAACGAACCAATCTTAGTCGGTTCGTTATTAATATAAATGAAAGCTATGGCCGAAGAAGGAATTTTACGTTTTGATAATGTCACATTTGAATATGCAGAAAAAAAGCCAATTTTAGATGAGGTCAGCTTTAGCGTGCGCCGAGGGTCTAAAATTACTTTAATGGGTCAAAACGGCGCTGGTAAAAGTACAATTTTCAAATTAATCACCGGTGAATTAAAGCCGACCAAAGGCAATGTCTCTATTACCAACAATGCAACAGTGGCCGCGGCTGCTCAGATGATTGCCAAAAAAGATTTGGATTTAACCGTTGAACAATATTTTGCTCAGGCTTTTTTTGAGGCGCCTGGTAATTTAAAAAGCCAGATTAGTAAAGTAATGGAAGCGGTTAATTTAAAAGTGCCTTTTGATCGTAAGGTCGGTGATTTGTCCGGCGGCCAGCAGGCCCGAGTTTTATTGGCTTTTGCTTTAATTCAAAACCCCGACGTTTTATTGCTTGACGAGCCAACCAATAATTTAGATAAAGCCGGTATTGAACATTTGATCACTTTTTTGATTATGTATGAAAAAACCGTGGTGGTAATTTCCCATGATGCTGATTTTTTAAATTGTTTTACTGATGGCGTTATTTATCTGGATGTTTTTACCAAAAAGATCGAAACTTATGTTGGCGATTATTATACGGTGGTGGAAGAAATTAACAGTCGAATTGAAAGAGAAATTAAAAAGAACGCTCAGTTGGAAAAAGAAATTAAAGATAACAAAGAAAAAGTTAATTTTTTTGCTAACAAGGGCGGTAAGATGAGAAAACTGGCCAGTAAATTAAAAGAAGAAATCAAAGACTTGGAAGAAAATAAAGTTGATGTCCGCCGCGAAGATAAAACAATTAGAGATTTTACTATTCCGGCTCAAGATATTGTTGGTAATGTGGTAACAATCAAGGCGATTAAAATTATTAAAGATCATGAACCGGTTACTAAACCATTCGAAATGATTTTGCGCCAAAAAGATCGGTTATTAATTTTAGGTCCGAACGGAATTGGCAAAAGTACGCTGCTGCGCTCGTTGGTTAATGGCACTAGCGATGATTTGGCAATTTTAAAAGATGTTCGAGTTGGCTATTACAGTCAGGATTTCGCAACGTTAGATTACGACCAAACAGTTTTTGATTCATTAAGTAGCGTGTTGACCGAAGGGGTGGATGTTCAAGACATGCGTTCAATTGCCGCTGGTTTTTTAATTACTGGCGAATTAATGGGCTTAAAAATTGGTCAGTTGTCCGATGGTCAAAAAGGTTTATTGTCGTTTGCGCGTTTGGTAGTAATGAGGCCTGGGTTGTTGGTTTTAGATGAGCCGACTAATCATATTAATTTTCGTCATATCCCAATTATTGCCAAGGCGATCAACCAATATCAAGGGGCAATTGTTTTAATTAGCCACATGCCCGAATTTGTCAAAGAAATCAAATTTAATCAGGAAATTGACTTAGGCCGATTTTAAAAAAAGTTTTAGCTTGAATCTCTTGACATTTCAAAAAAAATGTGGTATTTTAAAAAAGTTACATTTTAAGTAATTAACTAATCAACGAAATATGGGCAATTTTAATCGAAATGATAGACGATCCGGTGGCGGTTTTAATCGCGGTTCTGGCGGCGGTCGATTTGGTGGTAATGGCGGTGGTAAGCCAATTATGCACAAAGCAATTTGTAGCGAATGTGGTGCTAGCTGTGAATTGCCATTTAGACCAAGTGGCGATCGGCCGGTCTATTGCAGTAGCTGTTTTGATAAACAAGATCATGGTGATAGTCGACCAAATAAGTTTGCTGATAAGAGACGGTCTGATTTTGGCGGTGGTAATAAGCCAATGTTTGATGCAGTTTGCGTTAAATGTGGCAATGATTGTCAAGTGCCATTTAGACCAAGCAGTGGTAAGCCGGTTTATTGCAATAATTGTTTTGAAAAAGAAGGTGGTAACAGTAACCGTGATCATAAATCCGTCGGCGGTGGCACTGATTTGAGCGAAGTCATTAAACAAATCAGATTGCTAAATATCAAAGTCGACAGTATCATGCAGAAGTTAGATGGTCCGACTAAAAAATCGAAAACCGAAACTCCGGTTGTTAAAACCGAAACAATTGCTAAAACCGATAAAAAAGTAGTTAAAGTTAAAAAAGCAGTTGCCAAAGATAGTAAAAAATCTAAAACGAAAGCCAAACCCCAAGCGAAAAAGAAAAAATAACTTAATTTTTTTAAAAAACTCTTGGTCGTTTGCGGTCAAGAGTTTTTTTGATTTTTGGCTCCGGATTGTCATTAAATTTAAAAAAGAGTAAAATTTTAGCAATTGAATTGCAAAATTATGCAAACTAATACCAAAAAAACTTTAAAAATTTATTGGCGATATTCTTTGAAATATAAAATCGCTGTTTTTAGTGTTTTAATTTTTGGTATCGCTAGTGCCGCCCTGACGAGTATTGTGCCGCTTTATTTCAAACATTTTTTTGATGTTTTGGCTGGTGGTCAGTTACCGAGTGCGGCCGGAAAAATTTTAGTTGGGATTTTGCTGACTATCTTGGGTCTAGAATTATTTCAGTGGTTTTGTACTAGAGCCTATACTTTTTTTGCCAATTATTTTGAGTCTAAAGTGATGATTGAATTGTCCAACCATGCTTTTGCTTATTTGTTAAAACATTCATTTGGATTTTTTAATGATAATTTTGTTGGTTCGCTGGTTAAAAAAGTAAAATGGTTTTCTCGATCATTTGAAGTAATCGCCGATCGAATAATTTGGAGTTTGACGCCTTTGATTGTTAATATCGTGGTGATCGTGATTGTGCTATTCAGCCGTAATTTGATTTTGGGTGGAGTAGTTTTATTTTGGGTAATTGTATTTTTGATTTTTAATTGGCTTTTTATCAGGTATAAACTGAAATATGATATCGCTAGAAGTGAAGCCGAAACTGAAACTACTGGTGTATTGGCTGATGCGGTGACTAATAACAGCACCATTAAATTTTTTAATGGTTATGATCGTGAAGTTGATAATTTCGCGAATGTTAATGAAAATTTAAGGCGATTAAGAAAATTGACTTGGGATTTGGGCAGCCTTTTTGATTTGGTTCAAAGCCTTTTTATGGTCGCTTTGGAAATTGGTAGTTTTTATTTGGCAATTAAACTTTGGCAGCGCGGCATTTTGACCGTGGGTGATTTTGTTTTGATTCAGTCTTATCTGTTGACAATTTTTCATCGAACCTGGGATTTTGGCCGGGTGGTCCGCGATATTTACGAAAGTTTAGCTGATGCCGAAGAAATGACTGAAATATTAAATACGCCGCATGAGATTCAAGATGTAAAAAATGCAACCAATCTGGTTGTTGGCAATGCTTTGGTTGAATTTAAAAAAGTAACCTTTTGTTATCACCAGACTCGCAAGGTTTTGGATGGGTTTGACTTAACAATTAAGCCAAAAGAACACATTGCTTTGATTGGCCCGTCTGGCGCTGGCAAAACTACCGTTACCAAGTTGTTGATGAGAATCTATGATTTAACGGGCGGTGAGATTTTGATTGATGGGCAAGACATCGCCAAAGTTACTCAGGAAAGCTTATGGCAAAATATTAGTTTAGTGCCGCAGGATCCGGTTTTGTTCCATCGGAGTTTGATGGAAAATATTCGTTATGGTAAACCAGAAGCAACCGATGAACAAGTAATCGAAGCTGCCAAGCTGGCTCATTGCCATGAATTTATTTCCACTTCGCCGGACGGCTATCAAACTTATGTTGGTGAAAGAGGTATTAAGCTTTCCGGTGGTGAACGGCAAAGAGTGGCGATTGCCCGGGCCATTTTGCGCAATGCGCCGATTTTGATTTTGGATGAAGCAACCTCCAGCCTTGATTCCGAATCAGAGAAATTGATTCAAGATGCTCTTGATAAATTGATGGCCGGAAAAACTGTGATTGTGGTCGCTCACCGGCTTTCAACGATTCGTAAAATGGATCGGATTGTAGTGGTTGATAATGGTCAAATTATTGAACAGGGCAGTCATGATCAATTACTAAAAAATAAAAATGGACTTTATTGTAAACTTTGGCAGTTGCAGTCCGGTGGGTTTTTGGTTGATTAAGTTTAGATTTGGTTTATTTAGTCTAAAAGTGTAAAATAAATAGTAGAAATGTTTCTACTATTTATTTTTTTCAATTTACCATGGAAAATAACGGCTTAACCACCAAAGAAGCGAATATCAAATTAAGCAAGTTTGGGCCAAATGAAATCAAGCGTTTTGAAAAAATAAATCCGCTTAAAATTTTTTTAGAACAATTCACCTCGCCATTTATTATCGTTTTGATTGTCGCCGCTTTAATTTCTTGGGGGGTTGGTTTTTTTCCCGGCCAGGATTCCGACATTGTAGACGTCGTTTTAATTTTGATTATTGTTTTTATTTCAGGTATCGCGGGCTTTATCCAAGAATATCGGTCAGAACAAACCGTTGAGGCTTTAATTAAAATGGCTTCGCCAAAAGCTAAAGTGGTTCGCGATGGCACAGTTCAAGAATTATCCGCCAGTCAGTTGGTACCGGGGGATTTAATTTTAATTGAATCTGGTGATGTAATTCCAGCTGATGCTAAATTAATTGAGGTTTACAATTTAGAAATTAATGAAGCCAGTTTAACCGGTGAGTCTTTAGCAGTAAATCAAAAAGTGGGAGCGGAAATTTATATGAATACTTTTGTTAATTCTGGTTCGGCTAAAGCGATAATAGACAAAACCGGAATGCAAACCAAAATGGGCCAAGTGGCCGAAAAACTCCAAACGATCCAGGAAGAGCCAAGCACTTTTAGTCAGGAGATGTCTCGATTTAGTAAAAGCATTTCTCTTTGGATTACCATTCTAATTGTAATTATGGCAGCGGTTAATTTGTTCAAATACGATATTGCGACCGGAATTCTATTGGCGATTTCTTTGGCCGTGGCGGCAATCCCTGAAGGGTTGCCGGCTGTGTTGACTTTAACTTTATCTTTGAATGCTAAGCTGATGGCGCAAAAAAATGCCTTGGTTAGAAAGCTTTCAGTGATTGAGTCAGTTGGAGCGGTAGATGTGATTTGTACCGATAAAACCGGCACTTTAACTAAAAATGAAATGGCGGTTAAAAAACTTTACATTAATCACCAGACCATCGATGTTGAAACAATTGATAATCATAAAATTAGCGATGAGTTGAGCTTGCTGTTTACAATTAGCGCTTTGTGTAATAATTCGTTAATTAGCGGTAGTAATGGTCAGCAAAAATATTTAGGTGATGAGACCGAAATTGCTTTACGAAAAATTGCTAAACATTTTGGCTTGGTTAAAGAAAGGTTAGAAGAATATTACAAAAAAGTGGGGGAAGTTTCTTTTACTTCAATTCGTAAAATGATGAGTGTTTTTTATCAGCATGGTAAACACAGCACTTTGCATATTTTTACTAAAGGGGCACCAGAGATTTTGATTGAAAAATGTAATCGGCTTTATCTAGACGGTAAGGTGGTAGTTTTGGACGCAGCCGAAAAAGCCAAGATTTTAAAACAAAACGAACAGTTTGCCCAAAGCGGTTTACGGGTTTTGGGCTTTGCTTATCGGCAAGAAAAACAGCTCAAAAAACCAGATTTTAGCAAATTAGAAAATGATTTAATTTGGCTGGGCTTGCAGGCAATGTATGATCCGCCACGCAGTGAAGTTAAAGCCGCCATTCAGGAAGCACATGAAGCGGGAGTCAGGGTAATTATGATTACCGGTGATAATGCACTCACAGCTCAGGCAATTGGTCGGGAGATTGGATTAGAAAGCCCGAGTGTAATTATCGGCAGTCAATTAGACAAAATGTCCGACGAGCAATTAGCTGAAAATTTAGAAGCGGGAGTTAATATTTTTGCCCGCACTACTCCGCTGCATAAGTTTAAAATTTTGGAAGTATTGAAAAATAAATACCGAGTGGCCATGACCGGCGATGGCGTTAATGATTCGTTAGCGATTAAAAAAGCCGACGTTGGGTTTGCAATGGGCATTAAGGGCACGGAAGTTACCAAGCAGGCTAGCGATATAATCTTATTGGATGATAATTTTGCTTCGATTACTCACGCAATTAAAGAAGGCCGCAAAACTTTTGATAATATTAGAAAATTTGTTAATTATCTATTGACTTGTAACTTAGCGGAAATTTTAGTAATTTTTATTGCGACGGTATTTATTAATTTGTCTGGTCCGGTTTTGTTACCAGTTCAAATTTTGTGGGTTAATCTTTTAACCGATGGTTTGCCAGCCTTAGCATTAGGGGTTGATCCGGCCCGGCCTGATGTAATGAAAGAAAAACCGCGCGGCAAAGGAGAATTAATTTTGGGTCGGCGTTTGCGCTGGCTAATCGGCGTGATTGGGATTAAAAAAACTATAATTTTGTTGGCGACTTTTTTGGTTACGTTGCCATTAGGTTTGGACGTGGCCAGGTCAACTTTGTTAACCGGCTTTGTTTTGTATGAATTTGTTCGGATTGCTAGTATCAGATCGCAAGAAAAGTTAACTTGGCTGTCAAATAAGTGGTTGTTGGTGGCTTTGGCTGGTTCAACCTTAGCTCAATTATTTATTCTTTATACGCCATTAAATAAATTTTTTGGTTTGGTGCCGATTGGCATTATCCCTTGGATGATCTTAGGGGTGGGAATTTTGATTGGCTACTTCGGAGCAATCTGGTTTACACGAATTATAGTTAAATACGTGCCTGATTAAAAATTTTACAATTGAATAAATTTATTTTGTCTAGGTTGAGGAATAATTTGATTTTGATAATTGTTGTTTTGTCCATCTTTTTTTAGATGGATTTTTTTGTTGATTAATTTTTTGTAGAAAAGAGAAAACCGCCGACTGTTTCCTCCAGTTTAGTCGGCGGCGGTTAGTTTTGGCCAGTGTCCGGGTGGTAATTCATCACTCGCGCATGTAGCGATTGATCATACCTCCTTGGATGTACATTCTGTCCCCAACTCGCGGGTAATGTTTCGCGAGTTTTGGGTCGGAGATGGTGTAGGAGTCTTGCTCCACTTCCACCCCCTTGATTTTAATTGTTCGCCCCAGCCTGATGACGGCCGAGGTGGCAATAGCTGTGACGACATAGCCGCCATCCGGCACGTTGCCGATTAGACTGGCATTCCAGAGCTGTTGGTAAGCGCTGGGGTAGAACTCGAAATCCGGATCCTCTTTCTCCGATTCGGGTCTGGCGAAACTCAGCGGCACTGGCCGGAGTTGGGTTTGGGGTTGTTGCTTAGTCTGAGCGGTGAGGGTTGTTGAAGGGGCGGCGCTTTCGTTGTCGTCGGTGCTATTGATCATAAAAACCACGATCAACGCAATAAAAACAACGAACGGCCATATTATCAGATTCTTTTTCATGGTATTCTCCACGGTTTTTGGGGTGGTAGACGGCTCCTGATGGCCATTAAATAAATTACAATAAAATTTGATTTTTGTCAAGATTTAGTAATTTGATTGGCTTTTGTGATATACTATTTAAGTTATTATTAAAGTTTTTTATGAAAAAAATTGTTTTATTATTATTCGTTGGTTTGGCCCTGTCGGCCTGCCAACCAACCGCTACGGTTAAAAATCAAGCGGCTAATCAAAACATTAATTCTAATCAAAATAAATCTATGTCAGACCAAAACGCTATCGCCACCCAAGCAGTTTTAAAAACTAATTTGGGTGATATCACTGTTGAATTTTATAATCAAGATTCGCCGAAAACCGTGGCCAACTTTGTAAAATTAGCTCAAGCTGGTTTTTACAACGACACTAAATTTCACCGAGTAATTAAAGATTTTATGATTCAAGGTGGCGATCCGTTATCAAAAGATGATGCAAACAAAAATCGTTGGGGTACCGGCGGACCGGGCTACAGCTTTGCCGATGAGTTCAACAGTCATAAATTAGTCCGTGGCTCGTTGGCGATGGCTAACTCGGGGCCTAACACCAACGGCAGTCAGTTTTTTATTGTCACCGCTCAGGCCACACCTTGGCTGGATGGTCATCACACTAATTTTGGTCAAGTGATTTCCGGCATGGATGTAATCGATAAAATTGAAAATGTCAAAACTGACAGTTCCGATCGACCGATTGAAGATGTAATAATTGAATCAATTGAATTAAAATAGGTTTCAATCAATGGAACTGAAAAATTTAGCAGACATTTTAGCCGACCAACCGAGCTTTCGGCTCAAGCAAATTAAGCAGTTAATTTTTAAAGATTTAATTGCTGATTGGTCGTTGGCCACAACGTTGCCCAAAGATTTACGGGAACAGTTGAAACAAAATTTCGATTTGACAATCAATGCCGAATTGAATTTTTCAGGGCAGAATCAAACTAGCAAAGCCTTGGTTACTTTTAACGATGAATCAAAAATCGAAACAGTGTTGATGAGTCATGCTGATAATCGCCACACGATTTGTGTTTCTTGCCAGGTTGGCTGTCCGATGGGCTGTGCTTTTTGCGCCACTGGCAAATTAGGTTTAAAGAGAAATTTAACCAGTTGGGAAATTGTTTTACAAGTTTTATTGTTCGCTCGTTATCTCAAAGAGAAAGAACAAAAAGTGACTAATGTGGTTTTTATGGGCATGGGCGAGCCGATGAATAATTTTGCTAATGTAATTGAAGCAATTGAAACTTTGCATGATCCGGATGGTTTTAATTTAGGCGCGCGTCATTTTTCAATTTCGACCTGCGGTTTAATTCCGGGCATTGAAAAATTAAGCAATTATTCGTTGGAAGTTAATCTGGCGATTTCATTGCACGCGCCAAACAATCAATTACGGTCAGAATTAATGCCAGTCAACAATGCTTTTCCACTCGAAAAATTATTAGCGGCGGTTGACAGTTATATTAAAAAAACCAACCGGAAAGTGATGTTTGAATATCTTTTGATTGATGGAGTCAATGACACAATTGAAAATGCTAAGGAACTAGCGGTTTTGATGAAAAAGCCATTATATTTTGTGAATTTAATTGTCTATAATCCCACCGGCAATTTTAAACCCTCGTCGTCCGGTCGAGTCAAAAAATTCAAAGAGATCTTAGAAAAAAGTGGCGTGGATGTCACTCAGCGCTATTCTTTTGGCCAAGACATTAAAGCTGCCTGCGGGCAATTAGCGGGAAAACAGTAGTGAGTAGTATAAGATTTTATTTTGAATAATTTTGAGATATGAAAAAAAATTTTATAATCATCGGAATAATAATTTTAGTTTTAGTAATCGGACTTGGGTTTTATATTTATATAAACCAACAAAAGCAAGCTAGAATGCAAATAGACTATAAAAATGCCACTTATTTTATTGATAATCAGCCGGTTACTTTGGTTGATGGCTATGCTGAACAGTCAATTGATGATTCAGCTGCTAAAATCGTGACCAGATATTTTGGCAATGAAGCAACTGGTGATTTGAATGGCGATGCTGTCTCTGATGTTGCATTTTTATTAGTTCAAGACAGTGGGGGTAGTGGGACTTTTTATTATCTAGCAGCGGCGATTAAAACCGAAGCTGGTTATATCGGCACTAACGCAATTTTGTTGGGTGATCGGATTGCGCCACAGACCACTGAGTTTAGAGATGGTCAAATTATTGTTAATTATGCTACTCGTCGACCAAATGAACCAATAACTGCCCAAGCGTCAGTTGGAGTTTCTAGGTATTTTAAGATCAGTGATGGTGGTTTGGTTGAGATTTATAGATAATAAAATTATATGGAACAAACAAAACAAATAGCGATTTTTGGTGGCGGCTGTTTTTGGTGTACCGAAGCGGTATTCCAGCAGTTGATCGGCGTGATTTCGGTTGAGCCTGGTTATGCTGGTGGTGAAGTGGCTAACCCAACCTATGAACAGGTTTGTGCTGGCCAGACTGGTCATGCCGAAGTGATTAAAGTTGAATATAACCCAGCTCAAGTTGGTTATGATGTTTTGTTAAGTGTATTTTTCGCTACTCACGATCCAACCACTTTAAATCGTCAGGGCAACGATGTTGGCACTCAATATCGTTCAATAATTTTGTACACCAGCGAAGAACAAAAAAGGCAGGCTCAAGATTTCATTAAAAAATTAGAACAAGATAAAATTTTTTCAGCGCCAATTGTCACCGAAATCAAAAAGTTAGATATCTTTTACAAGGCAGAAAATTATCACAAAGATTATTATCAAAGAAATCAAGACAAGCCATACTGCCAATTGATAATTAACCCCAAGCTCCAAAAACTAAGAGAAAAATATCATAATAAGTTGAAATCGTAAAGATAATAAAATGGATAAATTAAAATTAAAGATTTTTTTAACAAATTTTAATTTAAACATCGTAAAAAATATCGAATAGAGTTTTAACGAAAAAATTAGCTCATTGATTATTTTTTTAAAATTAGTTATAGTGTTAGTATAAATTTTAAAAAACATATGAAAAAAACCATTTATTTAGCCATCGCCGTTATTGTTATATTAGTGATTACTTTAAGCTTAATCTTTGTCTTTAACAATCGAGCTAGCCAACCCAGCTCGTTTTTGTCTGATTTAATTAAAGTTGATTCATTGTCAGCGGGCCAGACGATTTCTAGCCCATTAGTAATTACCGGCCAGGCTCGTGGTTCTTGGTTTTTTGAAGCTGATTTTCCGGTTGAGTTAGTTGATCAGGCCGGCAATGTGGTAGCTACTGGCATCGCTCAAGCTCAAAGCGATTGGATGACTCAAGATTTTGTGCCATTCCAGGTTGAATTAATTTTTAAAAATGCACCGACGGGCGTGGGCAAATTAATTTTGAAAAAAGATAATCCATCCGGTTTGCCAGAAAATGATAACCAATTAGAAATCCCAGTTACTTTTGCTGCGATACAAAACATGACGGTTAACGTTTATTTTGGTAACACTGATTTAAATAAGAGTAATGATTGCGGCGCAGTTTATAGTGTAAAAAGAGATGTGCCAAAAACTACAGCGGTGGCCAGAGCGGCGGTTGAGCAATTATTGCTTGGCCCAACTGAAGCTGAAAAAAGTGTTGGTTATTTTACCAGCATTAATCCAGGGGTAAAAATTCAGAAATTAACAATCGAAAATGGCACTGCCAAAATTGATTTTAGTAAAGACCTGGAAGATCAAGTTGGTGGTTCTTGTCGGGTGGGTAATATCCGAGAACAGATTATTCAAACCCTTAAACAATTTGCCAGCGTTAAAGGTGTGGTGATTTCTATCGATGGTCGAACCGAAGATATTTTGCAGCCATAGTATTATAAAATTCTAATTTCTAAAACCTAAATTATAAATAAATTTTTAATATCGAAATCCTAAATTACGAGCTAATCAGAAATCAGTAAATTTAGTTACTGGATTAAAGAGT
>JAFGGX010000047.1 GCA_016930315.1 Candidatus Buchananbacteria bacterium | reverse complement strand
CTCGCGAGTCACGAGCCCCAAAACTTTTGGTACTTTTGGTTACAAAAGTACGAAGAAAATACTAAATTGCAATTATCAAATAGACCGTACCTACCGTCAAAAACCTAATTTTTAAAAATTACAATCATTACCTTGCGGCCGGTTTCCATCTCTGCATCAGTCATGCCATCAACTGCCAAATCATGCTGCCAATCGTGAACTGCATTGATCAATTGGGCGTATGGATAAACATAACTCTCGCCATGTCTGGTACCAGGATCATTAGTAATAAAATTCTGCCCGTCGTAACCTTTGATTAAAACCATATGATAAATTGGACCAATGCCAGTAAAATGGGGATTGCCTAGTTGACGGCCCGCAGTTGGTACAATCACCAATCGGCCTAAATTTAATTGCTGCTTGATGGTTTCTGGCGTGACTGAAACTATGAGCTCTGAAGATAAAGAAAAATATTGGCTTAAAACTGACTGAAACTCCTGCGCGTTCAAGTCAACTAAAAAATTATTATTATTTTCCCACTCAACAAGATTTAAAATTTCTTGCTCTGCTGAATTTTTAGTTAAATTTTTATGATTAAAATATGCATCGGCCATAATCATCACCGCTTCTTCACAAGATTCTTCGTGCAAATCATCCCAAACCCCCAATGGCGCTTGAGAAGTAAAAGGCACTTGATAAATCAATCGGTCGGACACGGAAGTCGACGTAATCACCTTTTCCTCAGCCGGCGGTTTAATCTCAATTACTTTTGTCTCAGGAATAACCGGCTGATCAACTGAATTGAGCGACTCATCGGTTGTTGTAGGTTTATCAAAATTAGTCTGATCAACAGGCAATTCTACCATTTTATGTTGACAGCCAGCCAAGACAAAAACCAGGGCGAGACAGAATGGAACTAACCAAAAATTTTTTATTACTTTAAGCATATAAATATAATAGAGCAAAACCCCTAAATCAACAAGCCAAAAACACAGATAATCATACAAAAATAAACTATTTAAGCCAAAATTTTAAACTTGACATAATTTAAAAAATCATCTATACTACTGACTGTATTAATTAATTAGTTTTCCTATGGCACATAAGAAAGCGGGTGGATCTACCGCGTTAGGCCGAGACTCGCAATCAAAGCGGTTAGGCGTAAAAATCTATGATGGTCAGATTGCTAAAGTAGGCAATATTTTAGTGCGTCAACGAGGCTCTAAAATCAGACCAGGCAAAAATACAATGAAAGGTGTTGATGACACCATTTTTGCCACCATTGATGGCGTTGTAAAATTCACCACCAAAAAAATCAAGAAATACACCGGGGCGCTAGAACAGGCCAGATTTGTTTCGGTTGTATCAGACAAAAAATAAAAAAGCGACCTAATTTGTTTAACACAATAATGGATCGCTTTTTTATTTGACTTAAAAATTTTATTTACTGTGTTTTTTGGCAGCAGCAATAAAAGCCTTGAACAATGGGTGTGGATTCAATGGTCTGGATTTAAATTCAGGGTGAAATTGAGTGCCAACAAAAAATGGATGATTCGGTAATTCAATGATTTCAACTAATTTTTTATCTGGGGAAAGGCCCGCTAATAACAAACCTTTTTTAGTCAATTTTACCCTAAAGTCATTATTGAATTCATAACGATGGCGATGACGTTCCGAAATTCTATTTTTTTGATAAGCCTTAAACGCTAAAGATTTTTTATCTAACACGCACGGATAAGCGCCCAGCCGCATTGTATTGCCATATTGATTCTTAGACAACTTCTCAGCTTGATCCGGCATAATATGAATGACCGGATATTTAGTGTCAGGATTAATTTCAGTGCTATTAGCCCCTTTCAAGCCAACTACATTTCTGGCAAATTCAATAGTGGCTAATTGCATACCCAAACACAGTCCAAAATATGGTAATTTGTTTTCTCGGGCGTATTGAATAGCCAAAATCTTTCCTTCGATTCCCCGCTTGCCAAAACCACCAGGCACAATTATACCATCATATTTTTTTAATTCCTTAACCATTCTTTTATCTTTTTCATAAGCGTCGGAATTTAACCAGTCAATTTCTACTTTAACCCCATTAGCAATAGCGGCATGACGGACAGATTCAATCACCGAAAGATAAGCATCAGGTAAAATAAAATCACCAGTGGCAAAATATTTACCCACCATTCCAATTTTGACCACCTTTTTCAGCCTCTTGGTCTTTGCTACTAATTGTCGCCAAGCATCTAGATCTTTTTTGCGCGGCCGTAAACCTAATTTTTTAATAATTTTATCGCTCATTCTTTCTTTTTCCAAAATCAATGGCACCTCATAAATACTACCAACGTCTGGATTAGAAATAACATTTTCTTTTTCTACATTACAAAAAGTGGAAATCTTTTTCTTTCTTGGACCATCAAGTTCATGGGTTGAGCGGCCAATAATAAAATCAGGCTGAATCCCGGCTGAATTTAATTCCCGCACTGCGTATTGAGTCGGCTTAGTTTTCATTTCACCCAAAGTTCCCGGTACTGGCAAATAAGTTACTAGCATAAACAAAACGTCTTGAGGCCAACGATAATGCATCAACCGAGCTGCTTCTAAAAATAAAATATTTTGATATTCACCAACCGTGCCACCAATTTCCACAATAGTAATATCGGCTTTTGATTTACTAGCCGCTTTTCTGATTCGGCTAATTACTTCTTCAGGAATATGAGGAACAACTTCAACACACTTACCACCATATTCCAAATTTCTTTCCCTTTGAATAACCGACTGATAAACTCGACCGGTGGTCATGTAATTGACTCGATAGATATTAATATCTAAAAATCGCTCGTAGTTACCAATGTCTTGATCGGTTTCGTCGGCGTCTTCGGTTACAAACACTTCACCGTGCTCGGTTGGATTCATGGTGCCGGCATCAACATTAATATAAGGATCAATTTTAATGGCCGTGACTTTATAGCCACGTGATTGTAAAATTTTACCAACCGAGGCAACGGTGACGCCTTTACCGACGCCTGACATAATACCTCCCATGACAAAGATAAATTTTGACATATAGACTACAGCGATAAACCCACCGAAGCGCGGTGGGCTTTTAATAATTAAATAATATTTTTTTGATTAATTAACTTCATGCCGATTCTTCATTAACAACCAAAGTTAGCCTGGCCTCTAAACCATGACTCAAGCTCACTAACAATTCATGTTCACCAATCTCTTTAATATGACCGACTTCGATCATTTCCTTTCTAACATCAAAACCTTTGGCCTTTAGAGCGCTAACAATTTTAGTGGCTGGAACGGCCGCATATAACGATCCCTGTTCATTCGCCTTAGCACTGACTTCAACAATTTGACCCTCAAGCCTGGCAGCTAATTTTTCCGTTTCTTCTAAGTCCTGTTCGGCCAATTTGGCTTTTTTAACGCTTTCAGCCGCTACCTTGGCAACCGCATCCGGAGTGGCTTCTTGAGCCAAATTCTGTGGCAACAAAAAATTACGAGCATAGCCCAAAGCCACGTCTTTAATATCGCCTTTTTTACCAATATCTTTAACGTCTTTTAGTAAAATTACCCGCATAATATAATACTAGAATCTTAACATAAAATCATAAAACTCGCCAGCGAAATTCTGACAAGTTTTATTCGATTTTTAAAGCCCTCTCAAATACTACAAATAGTATAGCATTGATTGCTTAAATTTTTCAAATCTCTGGCTTATAGGGTTGTAATCGGCCGACTTTGAGTAATATAAAATTTACCTTTAGCACAGGCCCATTCTATATCTTGAGGTTTTTTATAATGCTTTTCAATTTTAGCACAAATCTTAGCCAGTTCAACAATTTGTTTACCAGTTAATTTTTGTTTTTCTTGTTTAGCTTTGGGAATATTTTTCCAATTATTATCACCTTGGGCTTTACCGACTAACATCTTTTTTTGCTCAGACACATTAATATCCAAAAGGCTAAAATCCTGTTTATCTAAAACATAGCTATCAGGCGTAATCTGGCCAGACACGACGGCCTCACCCAATCCGTAGCCAGCTTCGATAATCATTTGATTTTTATCTTTAGTCACCGGATGAACGGTAAAACAAATTCCCGAAATCTCTGATTCAATCATTTTTTGGACCACCACAGCAACATGAACTTTTTGATCGGTCATTTTTTTTTCATAGCGATAAAAAATTGCCCGAGGCGTAAAAAGCGACGACCAACATCGACCAACATTAGTTAACAATGTTTTTTCATTCGTGTTTAAATAAGTTTCCAACTCCCCCGCCCAAGAAGCAATCGAAGAATCTTCGGCTGTAGCTGAGCTCCGAACGGCTACAAATTTAGCTTTTAATTTTTTAAATTCTTTTTTAATATCATCAGCTAAATCTTTTGGGATTGCTGTGTCATCCATAATATCACGAATAACATTAGACGCCTCGTCTATTGAATTGGTGTCATCAAAATTAACCTTAGCTAGACGAGAGTCAACGTCTAACTCAGTTTCGGCCACTGGCGATCGAGGTGTTTCGTGCATAAAATATTCGAAGGCAGGCGCCAAAATCACAAAACCCGGTGGCACCGGAATGCCAGCATTGGTCATTTCACCCAACGACGCTCCTTTACCACCAGCGATACCAACATCTTTTTTAGTAATGTTTTTAAAATCTTTAATAAATTTAGACATTGGAAACGGTTATTTATTAATTAAAGTTATTTTACCATGAGTAGCATTAAGTTCCAATAAATCACCATTTTTTATTACTTTAGTGGCAATTTTAGTACCAACCACGCAGGGTTTGCCCAATTCGCGTGAGACAATTGAAGCATGGCAAGTCATGCCACCGATGTCGGTAATAATACCAGCTGATTTTCTAATTGCCGGCATTAAATCAGGACTAGTAGAAATAGAAATTAAAATATTTCCGGTTTCAAATAGTTCCATATCAGCTTGAGTATTAACAACTCTGGCAACACCGCGGACCTTGCCAGGCGAAGCGCAATCACCAAGCAACTCTTTAATATCATTGTCAATTTGTTCTTGTTTAATTTCTAACGAGGTCATAAAATTTTTAGCCTTCTGGCCGGACATAATAATTTTTTTCTTCTGAGTAATTAAACAAATGTGGTAGTTCAACCTGGCAGTTAGTTTATCGGCCACTTTTTTCTTATTCAACAAAATATCCTCCAACTCCCAATAATAAATATTTCTCACCTGATCAATTGACAGATAGAGCCGCCTAGCAATTTCCCGACTGATAAAATCTTGACAATAATAACCATAAAACATACTATCTTTTCTAAACCCTTTAGAAAAAACAATCCCCTTGGCAATCTCAAATAACTGCTGATGTTTTTGATCAATTGATAATTCTTTAATCTTTTTTGCCTGATCTGATTTAATCTTTTTAAATCTATTTTCTTCTTCAACAACAGCTTTTTTGATATCGATATCTTGACGTAAAATACTGGCAAGAATACTAATAAAATAGTCCTTTTTCCAGCCTGGACCGGTATATTGATAAGAAAGCCAACCAAAGTCTATAACGTGTTGATTAAGTAATTTATCAATTTCTGGGTATTCGACAATTTTTTCCTCAATAATTCTGTCTTCATTGTTTAAAAATAATCCCATCATTTTTTTATCAACTTTGATTTTTTGAGCAATCGACAGCAAGCTTCTATATTCTTTTTGAGCATAACTTTCTTCAGTCGGCGAAGTTAACAGACTAAAAACATCACCAACTGATAGTTTTACTTTTTTGGCTTGAATCTTTTCTTTTAAATAGCCAAGCAGATGTTTGGTAAATAACTGGTTTTCCATTTCAACCGTGTTTTGAATCCAGCCAGTTAAATGCATTGCAAACTCGGCTTTTAATTGAACTTGATATAAATCAACCAGCTGACGATCAGTCAATTTTTTTAAGTTTGTATTATAAACTTTTTTCGAGACAACAAAATAATTTGCGGTTCGACTGTGAGAATCCTTTATATACTTCAACCCCCAATCAGGATCATTAATAAACTTGGCAAAAATTTCCTGCTCCAGATTTTTATAATCTTTAATCGGGAAAAAAAGTTTTACTGATTGATGGTCAAGTTCAACCAAAGTTTGACCGATACAATTTTTAATACCCATCTCTTTAAAATAATTATTGGCCAACGGGGTATCCATGTAAGTAATAGTGACATTAG
>JAFGGX010000046.1 GCA_016930315.1 Candidatus Buchananbacteria bacterium | reverse complement strand
CGTGCAGGTCGGAACTTACCCGACAAGGAATTTCGCTACCTTAGGACGGTTATAGTTACCGCCGGCGTTCATCAGCGCTTCGGATCAAGGCTGCCTTCCTAAAAGGAATTCACCTCTCCCCTTAACGTTCTGACACTGGCCAGGCATCAGCCCCTATACATCAGCTTGCGCTTTCGCAGGGACCTGTGTTTTTGGTAAACAGTCGCTTGAGATCTTTAGCTGCGGCCCATATTGCTATGGGCAGCCCTTATTGCGAACTTACGGACGCTTTTTTGCCGAGTTCCTAAACGAGGGTTCTCTCGTACACCTTGGCACACTTATGCCCACCTACCTGTGTCGGTTTACGGTACGGTTATCATTTAACCATGTCTTTAACCTTTTCTTGGCACCCCTTCAACTTGAATTGGCTCGGCCGAGGCTTCACCTTCCCCCAATCCCGCGTAAGCGGGACCAGCGACGTCCATACCTTAGAACGCTCAAACATTCGAAATGCGTCAATTAAAGATTTGCTAAATGATAGTGCAGGAATATTGACCTGCTTATCCATCGACTACGCCTTTCGGCCTCGCCTTAGGACCGACTAACCCTGGGTCGATTCTCGTTGCCCAGGAAACCTTGGGTTTACGGTGAACAGGATTTTCACCTGTTTTTTTGCTACTCATGCCAACATTCTCACTTCTTTGCGCTCCAGCAAACCTCACGATTCACCTTCAGTGCACAAAGAACGCTCCTCTACCGCTCACTCACATCTCGCTTCGCTCGATGTTTCGTGGACAATTTACAGTTGACTTTTGACAATTAACTACGATGAGTTACCTGTCAATTGTTACTGACTAACTGTCCGAACTTGCATCGAATGAAATGAGATGTAAGTGAGCCCGTAGCTTCGGTATGATGTTTAGCCCCGGTACATTTTCGGCGCAAATCAACTTGACCAGTGAGCTATTACGCTATCATTATAGGATGGCTGCTTCTAAGCCAACCTCCTGGTTGTTTAAGTCGAGATACCACCTTTTACACTTAACATCAATTTTGGGACCTTAGCTGACGATCTGGGCTGTTTCCCTTTTGACTAGTGGAGCTTAGCCCCCACAGTCTGACTCCTAGACATTACACTGTAGTATTCGGAGTTTGGTTAAGGACAGTAGGCTTTCGCCACCTGCCCCTATTCAGTGCTCTACCCCCACAGTTACTATCTAGGGCTAGCCCTAAAGCTATTTCGAGGAGAACCAGCTATTACCGAGTTCGATTGGAATTTCTCCGCTAGCCACAACTCATCCCCGTGTTTTGCACGGCACGTGGGTTCGGGCCTCCCGCAGCTGTTACACTGCGTTCACCCTGGTCATGGTTAGGTCACCCGGTTTCGGGTCTTGTAAATGCTGCTTTAGTACAAATTGAGTTACTCCCCAAAAATTAGGGATTAACTCAAATAAGCACAAACGGGCGGTTAACCCTCGCTTTCACTACGCCTCCTCTACTTAAAGTAGATTAGACTATTAGCAACACCCACAAACTCGTTGGCTCATTCTTCAATAGGCACGCCGTCACCCCGATAAATCGGAGCTCCGACTCTTTGTAAGCAAATGGTTTCAGATACTATTTCATCCCCCTCTCCGGGGTACTTTTCACCTTTCCCTCACGGTACTTGTTCACTATCGATCACTAAAAGTATTTAGCCTTACCGCATAGTCACGGCTAATTCCCACAGGGTTTCACGGCACCCGTGGTACTCAAGATAAATACTGCAGAGCTATAACCCATTTCATATACAGGGCTATCACCTTCTTTGGCACCGGCTTTCCATCCGGTCTCTATTATGGAAGTCATAGTTTTTGACTCTACTCCAACTTACAAGAGTTGAAAATGTACTTATCTTACAACCTTCGGTAAGCATTGCGGGCTTGTACCCTTAAAACACAATTAAGTTTCTTGCAAGAAGTAACCTAATTATGTCTAGCTTACAGAATTTGGGCTTGTCCCCTTTCGCTCGCCACTACTCAGGGAATCAGCAACTAATAACCCGTGAATTGTAACGTGTCCCGCGAACGCGAGATATTGGTTACGAAACCACAAGTTATTAGTTGGTTTCTTTTTTCTTTTCCTCTGGCTACTGAGATGTTTCACTTCACCAGGTCTTCTTCATACACCTATGTATTCAGTGCATGATGTCTCGCTCTTCCAGCAAGACGGGTTTCCCCATTCGGATATCTCCGGATCACAGGTTGCTTGCCACCTCTCCGAAGCTTTTCGCAGGCTGCTACGTCCTTCATCGTCTTTTAGTGTCTAGGCATCCACCATTTGCCCTTATTTACTAGTTTGACCACAAGAATTGATTAGAAATTGAATAATCAGCTTGTGATCGACTTTTTTGATCTAACTAATTTAAAGATGCTTGATACACGTTAATATTTTTTACTATCCATTTTCTTATTAACTATATCGATATTTAGTTGTTAACGTACTATCTTTGACTCGCAAAGTTCGATTGATTTTTTCATCCGAACCCTAAGAACCAAAAAACCGCTGGTTTCCCGAGCGGCCTATACAGATAAAAACTTGACCTAGTTCATCCGCAGGGGAAAGGCTTAATAGTTATTTGATTGACACTCATATTTTAAGCGATTTCGCTTTAAATCCTTGTTTTTATGACTGGAACTATTATAGACGATTGCTAAACTAATGTCAAGGCTTAATTAAAGGGATAAAAGTTACTTTTTATCGAGCTTTTTTTTGGCTAAATTTACCACCCGACCGAGCTGAACCGTAACCAAAACCACTAGGCTGGTGATAAACAGTGCATAAACGAACTTGGCAATCAAATTATTGTCCGGATTGGGAAAGAGTTGGGCAAACAAATCTTTGATCGCATCGTTCCACGCCAAAGCGGCCACTAGACCAAAACCGGCAGTAGCCAAACTGGAAACTTTTTCGAGGATTTCGATTTTTAAACTTTTCTTTTCTTCGTGGGTTGGTTTTTGTTCTGTCATATTAAATCTCTATTCTGGATAATTGCTCGTGGCATTCTGTAAATTTTTTTATATTTAGTTCCAAAACATAAAAGACTTTTGTTACACCGAGTTCATCTTCACAAACAATACTACCAACACAATCAAATATACGTGCTGGAAAATCCTTCTTATTGCCAGTAATCAAAACTGAACTATCAGAATAATAAACTAATCTAGCTGCTAAAACTAGATCAACAATACTTGGGCCACATTTGTCTGATATTCTTTTGGCCTGCTTCTGATGCCTATAAATCTTAGACAATACAAGCATATTATCTTGAAGGCCAAGAAAAATCTCTTGATGGTTAGTAGCCTCACAGAAAACCTTTTTTTGTATAAAATCAGCCTTAAGATTATATTGCTCGGGGCGAAAAGTGTCTCTCAAGAATTCAATGCGAACAAATGGTTCTATCATCATGTGATTAACTGGGAATAACTTGATAGACAGCTTAAAAAGATCTTCGTCGTCAAATAATGCATTCAAGAAATCATTATCTAAAAAAATATACTTACCTACCACTTTTACCTTTAAATTTTCACTTACCTGAGTCGCCATTTATTGATTTCTCCTTGAGTTCACGATTTTTCCTTATAATGTCTAGAGTTTCGTCTATTATTTTTTTGTCATAAGAAAATTTGCCACTAGATGCGGATCGTTTTTCAGAAAACTTTGGTTTTGGATTTTTAATTTCATCAGAAGTCATATGTTTTGATTATATCATTTTTTCTAAAATAATTTCCAATCAACCCCTCCCGGCCTCCCCTGGAAGGGGAGGTGTCGTTACTTCGCTCTCCCTCTCCCCTTCCAGGGGAGAGGGAGTTTTAGCTAAAACTTCGCTCGGGGTGAGGGGTCTATATAATCAATAATCTTTCCTAATACACCTTCAATATTATTAAATACTTCATCGTTAGTAAACCGTAAAAATTTTACACCAAACGATTCTATATAAAACTGCCTTTCGACATCATATTCTTGAGCTTCAAGCGTAAAATGAGCATCACCATCAACCTCAATTGCCAACTTCAATTGATAACAATAAAAATCAACAACATATCTACCAACACTCACCTGTCGCCTAAACTTATGGCCTAGAATTTGCCGTCTACTTAAATAACACCATAACTTCCGCTCAGCTAATGTACTATTATTTCTGAGTTTCTGACGGATTGGCTTGCCTAAAAAATTATTAAAAAGTCTTTTTTGCACATACAATTTTTATTTATAACTGTACGCGCTATGTTGATTAAGACCTATTTTTCAAAACCTTTTTTCACTAACATCCCCAAAAACGTGCCGGTGCCAATCCCTAAAGCATAAATGATAATTGCCACTAAACTCCGCTGTTCGTCGAGCTTAGTCAAAATATTATAAAGCACCAACATGGTAATAACAGTGGTTAAAAAAGAAAAAACCGCCGCCGGTATTTTTTTGTTAGCGGCAATGTAACGCCAATTCAAAGTCAACAAAAAATCCTGAACTACACCAGCAATAAAATATATTAGAAGATAGGTCATATGGCATCATTATAATCCATTCGCCAAACTTTTCCAAGCTGGACAAATTTCCCTTTTTACGCTAAGAATCTATACTATGATATAATTAAACAGTTATGCAAAGTCGCAACACCGCTAAATTTGTTTTTAGTAACTACCAATTTCTACCAGCCAAAAAAGTGATTAAATTTAACTATCACTACATTTTCAATAATGGCAAAAAACTAAATTTTACCGAAACTCTAAATTTTCCCAATACTCCAAAACTAAACCTTTTACCAAAAGAATCGCTCAAACAACTGCTTGATGCCATCCATTTGATGCTGGGCATTAGCTACTACAAACTTTACTGTCCAAAAACAATTATTCAGCCATACAAACTGACCGGCAGTCAGGCGGATTTTTGGACTAACATTTACCAAAAAGGTTTGGGTGAATTTTGTTTTAAAAATAAAATTGATCCGGCTGAAATTGCCAAATTCAAACCAACTAAAAATAGCGCCACAATTGCCAGCGACACAGAATTTAGCAATCGTAGTTTGCTGGGTATTGGCGGCGGCAAAGATTCGATTGTAGCGGCTAAATTTTTACACCAAAATGGTTTTGCTTTTGCCGGTTTTGTTTTAGAAACTCAAAGACAATCACTAATTATTAATCAGGCAATTACCAAACTCAAAATAAAAAAACAAGCAATTACTCGCCTGTTAGACGAAAAAATTTTTCAACCACACGAAAATAGTTACAACGGCCATATTCCAATTTCGGCCATTATCGCTTTTCTTAGTGTATTGAATGCGGCTTTGTTTGATTATCGATATGTAATCGTCGGCAATGAATACAGTGCCAGTTTTGGCAACCTCAATTACAAAGGCCGCGAGATTAATCATCAGTGGAGCAAAAGTTTGGAATTTGAAACAATGTTTCAAAATTACATCAAAGATAACATTTCAACCGGCCTTAAATATTTTTCTTTACTCAGACCTTTTCACGAATTAAGATTAGCCAAGGAATTTTCTACCGAAAAAAACTTTTTTGGTTCTTTTAGCAGCTGCAACCACGCTTACAAAATTACCGGCAAAAATGAAAAGCGGTGGTGTGGCCAATGCCCAAAATGCGCCTTTGTTTTTTTAATGTTAGCGCCGTTTATTAATAAAAAAGAATTGATTAAAATTTTTGGTAAAAACCTACTGGCCGACCCAAAACTAATCGAGACATATCAAGACTTGCTTGGCTTTGGCAAATTAAAACCGTTTGAATGTGTTGGCCGATTCGAAGAATCACAAGCCGCTCTCTATTTAATTGGTCAAAAATACCCTGAGAGTTTGGTGGTTAAAAAGTTTTTATCTAAAATAAAAAATTCAGCTCGATTAGTTAGTGAATCTTTGGCGAGCCAAAAAGTTGATAGCGTGCCGACGCCTTTTGTTTTCTGCGGCATGCACAATGCCGCCATTATTGGCTACGGCAAAGAAGGTACAATGACTAAAAAATATTTAAAGAAATTTCAACCAAAGCTAAAGGTAGGCACCTTAGATTCAAAATTCGACAAAGACTACTTAAGCAAACAAAAAGACTACGACATTGGCATAAAAACCCCTGGCATCCAAAAAGAAAAAATCCAAATCCCCTACACCACCGCCACTAATTTATTTTTTTCGCAAAACCAAAATTTTACAATTGGTGTTACCGGCACTAAAGGCAAAAGTACAACAGCTAGTTTAATTTTTCATCTTTTAAAAACTACTCGGCATAACGTGGAACTGCTTGGAAACATTGGCAAACCAATGTTAGGAACCTTGTTAAAAGATAAGCCAAATCCAAAAAAAATATTTGTCTTGGAGCTGTCCAGCTACCAACTAGACGACTTAAAATATTCTCCTGACATTGCAATTGTAATTAATCTGACCTTGGAACATTTGGATTACCACGGCAGTTTAAAAAATTATAATCAAGCCAAACGAAACATTACTAAAAATCAAACTAGCGATAATTATTTTCTTTATTTATCAAAAAATAAAATTTTAAGCAGCTGGGCAAAAGAAACAAAAGCAATCAAAATTCCGTTTGATAAAGTAATCATTAAAAAAGACTTGGTTGATCAAAAAGGCGTTTTAGGTAACGGCCATTATTTAGAAAATATCAAAGCGGCCATTGCCACGGTACGACTTTTGGGGGTGAATGATCAAGATATTAAAAAAGGATTAAAAACTTTTAAAACCCTGCCCCACCGGCTGGCCAAAGTCGGCACGTTTAAAGGAATTACTTTTTATGATGATGCAATCTCCACCACTCCGGAATCAACTATTAAAGGGATTCAAACTCTAGGCAAGGTGGAAACCATTTTTTTGGGTGGGCTCGACCGAGGTTACGACTTTACTAATTTAAGAAAAGTTTTAAAAAAATCTGGCGTAAAAAATATTGTTTTATTTCCAGACAGCGGCAAAAGAATTTTAGAATCAAAAAAGGGTTATAATATTTTAGAAACCACCAGCATGGAGCAAGCAGTAATGTTTGCTTACAAAAATACTACGCCGGGTAATATCTGTTTACTTTCAACCGCTTCGCCAAGCTATTCAGTTTGGAAAAACTTTGAAGAGAAAGGTGATGAGTTTATCAAATATATCAAAAAGCTTAAATAGATAACTTTTTAAAAACAAAAAAAGCCCAGTTTTTATTCTGGCTTTTTTTATTTGGTGCAGACGGACAGGCGAACCATTACGATTTGCGATATCCCGATGCAAAATGCAGGCGGAGAGACTCGAACTCTCAAGGGTTTCCCCACATGCTCCTAAGGCATGCGTGTATACCAATTCCACCACGCCTGCATTTTATATCCGGACGTGTGTACCAACTTGCCTGCCGAAGTTTCGACGAAGTCAAAACGAAGGCAGGTTCCACCACGCCTGCGCGCTTAAATATAATTACTTATTATTAAAAAATTGTCAATAAAAAGAAAACGAGGGAGCCGCGCGATGCGACCCCCTCGGGTAGATTGCCTTGTGTGTCCCTTGGGACTAAAGGCGGTTATGACTCAGTATTTCGTGACCGTGACGTTACGCCAGATGACGCTGACGTCACGGCTCTGAACCGAGCCGGGTACCCAGATGTAGTCGAGGGCCAGGTTGAGCCTGGAACCGTTGATTTGATCTGGAACAAAGAACCATACGGAGTACCACACCGGTTTGCCGACGGTCGGTATCCCGGTTGAGTTGACTTTTGGATCGACGTTGAGGTATTGAGCCATCCGCCAGAACTGTTCGTTGATCCGTGGGCGGAAAACCGGCACCTCGTCGGTTTGATTGGCATTGGAACCAACCTCGAACCGAACTTCATATACATGGCCAGCTTCGAGAACGGCCGTGGTCAAGGTATCCCAACACCCACCAGTAACTCTCGTTTGACCGAAAGCACTCATGGCCAACCCTTCCGTAGTTGCACTGCAAGAGAGGTGGCCATAATCTGCTGGATTGAACTCATCCAGAGACAGGTGCTGGTAGCCATGTTGTTTGCCGCCCACGAACGAATCCGAATACACCTCTTCGCCCCCGATTGGACGAATACCGGGTCGAATCTCGACCCAATCGAGAACCAGGTCTGCGCCCGGTTGATCGTCGTTACCGAAGGCGATCATATCGAACGCCAGTTGGCATCGATTATGAGATGGCGGTTGAACGACATAGAAGGTATATTCCACGCCCTCGGGTGTCGGTGACAGCGCAGCGTTGCCCGTGGACTCAACCACGTACACAACGCTGTACTGGTAATTAACGACAGGATTATCGTTGTTGAACGAGGCCACCCTCAGCCGAAGCTGGGGAACCACGGTTTGGGGCTGGACAGGAGTCAGAACCCTGGCTTTAACTTTATAGAAGCCAGCCGGCAAATCGACCGCCGGCGAGTACCAACAACCGAAGTCGCCTCGCCCATTCTTGATACCATCCCCATTTTCGATGATCAGCCCACCGGGTTGCGGTGGTGATGAAAACGGATTCTCCTGAATGTAAGCAAAACCCGTTACATCGAAAGACTCCGGCGTACCAGCTGGCACCCATCCTTCCGTATCGTTGGTGAAGTCCCAGCGACGGAAAAACGGAGTCGGGGTCGGGATGGGAGTGATAGTAGGCGTGGCCGTAGGAGTCGCGGTCGGTGTCTCGGTCGGAGTGACCGAAGGCGAAGGACTCGGGCTTTCCGTAGCCGTAACCGTGGGACTGGGTGTCTCAGTGGCTGTCGGTGACGGAGTTTCAGTTGCGGTCGGAGAGGCAGTCGGAGTTTTGGTTGGGGTCGATGTTTCCGAAGGCGAAGGCGTGGGTGTCGCAGTGGGCGTAACCGTCAAAGACGGGGTTGGGGTTCGTGTGGGAGTTTCGGTTTGGGTGGGAGTTGACGTGGGCGTAGGCGTTGGGCTGGCCGTCATCGAAGAACTCGGTGACGGTGTCGGTGTCGGACTGGCAAGCGGGCTACAGAAAGGCAGAATAGGGATCTGCCCAGTCGCCCATTTGTAGATCACCATCGCATCCAACGCGTCAATGACACCGTCGAGATTCATGTCCAGAAGGGGTTCATAAGCAACCCCCGTGGCAATCACTTCACGGTAGAGTCCAGCGGCATCGACTACGTTAGTCTTACCGTCGTGGTTGTAATCACCGAATGCCGGACGGCTAGTGGGGTCATCCTGAGCACTGCCCAGGAGCCCTTCCAGCTCATCCGAGAAGCCATCGCCGTCGGTGTCGACAGCTGCCTGGCAACTCTGAACCGGAATCACCGTTGGTACCGGCGACACTGTTGGTGTCGGTGATAGAGTCGGGGTCTCGGTTGGACTCGGCGTCGGTGAAGACGTCGGGCTGACCGACGGGGACGGGGTCGGAGACGGGGTCGGTG
>JAFGGX010000045.1 GCA_016930315.1 Candidatus Buchananbacteria bacterium | reverse complement strand
ATGTATTGTTTAAAATTATTTTATACAAAATAAAAAAACTTCACTGCTGTAAAGTTTTTTTGGTGGACCCGAGCGGATTCGAACCGCTGACCTCCTGCTTGCAAAGCAGGCATTCTAACCAGCTGAACTACGGGCCCAAAAGTTTGTTGGGGTTCTAATTTTATTTTTATCTTAAGCTCGGAACTAATAACTTGGCAATTCCAGACAAAACGGATTGAATCAAGTTGGTCATGATCAAAAATCCAATAATAGCGACGACAATACCAATCAATTTGTAAGCTAATCGGCTACCTCCTTCAGTCCCAAGGTATTTTTCGGCACTAGGAATCGCTCCAAAGTTATTGTAAAACCATTCAGCCTTGATTGTGACAATAGCGCCAACTGCTGCGATGATTAAACCAAAAATAATTCTACCTAAAGACATAAAACCTCCTAATTATGTAATATGCCCCTCGACTATCTGGCTGAATATTCCTACCCAGGGCATTTGTCTCGTTGGTGGTACGCCGTGAACGAGACTAAGTTTAGTTTTAACGAGTCGAATGGTGGACGATGTAGGAGTCGAACCTACGACCTCCTCGGTGTAAACGAGGCGCTCTAACCAACTGAGCTAATCGTCCGGCTTGGTGCCCAGAGCGGGACTTGAACCCGCACCCTCTTGCGAGGCTAGGCCCTCAACCTAGTGTGTATACCGATTCCACCACCTGGGCATTCTGTTTTTTAAAAAACACTGTTCTGGAGGGTGCCAGGCAATTTAGTTGACTCTTTTTTCTTTTAGTCTTTTTTTGCTGGTGCGCAGGTAATAAGGTTTAGCCTGTTTGACCCGTGCTTGTTTAACGGGTTCGATTTTAACAATCGTTGGTGAATTTAAAGAGAAGATTTTTTCAACGCCAATTCCTTCAGAAATTTTTCTGACGGTGATGGTAGCCCCTTTTTCTTTACCATGTTTGTGGGCTAAAATTACCCCTTCAAAAATTTGGATTCTTTCTTTATCGCCTTTAGGCCCACGTTCAGTAATTTTTTGGTGGACTTTAACCGTCATACCTGGTTTAATGTCTGACAAGGCTTTTTTTTCGGTTGGTTGAGCAGTTTTTTTATCTTCTGACATAGTGTTTAATATACTTAATTTAAAAATTATTACCTAACAACTATAAGCTAAATTTACCAAAAAGTCAAGAGAGGTGACTTTTGATTATTTTAGTGGCTTTTTTGACCGTTTCTTCGAATTTTCCTTGATAATTAATGACGACGTGATCATAAACATCCTTGTGTTTAAGCCATTCTTTAGTAAATTGCTTTCTTTTGTTTATTTCTGTTAGGCTTTCTCGGCCGCGTTTAATTAGTCTTTCCTCTAAAACATGGTAAGAAGAAGGGGAGATGAAAATGGCAATGGCGTTAGGAAAATGTTTTTTGATTGTTTTTACTCCTTGCCAATCAACCTTCCATAAAATTGGTTTGTTTAATTTTTCCAGTCGGGTGATTTCTTTTTTGGTACAGCCGCGGTAATTATCATAAACAATTGCCCATTCAACAAATTCGTCATTTTCAATCATTTTTTTAAATTTTTCGACGCTGATAAAATGGTAAGGTTTACCTTCTTTTTCGCCTGGTCTAATTTCTCGAGTTACAGTTGTTACTACTCGATTAAATTCAATTTCTTTTTGCAAAGCTTCAATTACCGAGTCTTCACCAGCGCCTGACGGGCCGGAGATAATAAAAAGTTGATTGTTTTTTTGAATCGGTTTGGCGCTATTTGATTTTTTGGTCATAAATAAAGTCGTTGATTTTTTTGGGAACTGGCGCAATAAATTCGACCCATTCGTTATTTAAATTATAAAAGCCGATTTTTTTTGAATGCAGCATAATCCGATCAGTTTGGATTAATTTAATTCGTCGGCGCAATAAGGTAAAGATTTTTTTCTTTGGTTTGTAAATTTGGTCGCCAATAATTGGATGGCCGATGGCAAAAAGGTGAGCCCTAATTTGATGGGTTCGACCGGTTAGAATTTGGACTGCCAAAACGCTGTAGTCTTTAATTAGTTCAATTGTTTGGTATTTGGTTTTGGCAATCTTATCGCTGGTTTGTAATTTTTTACTGCTTTGTTTTGGATGAGCGACAAACTGACCTTCTTGATTACGGCCAATTGGCAAATTAATTTCACCACTTTCTTTAGTCATCTGGCCGTAGACAATCGCGAGGTATTCTTTTTTTACTTTTCTTTTTTTGAATTGATCTTTGAGATAGCCAAAAGCCAAGTTGTTTTTGGCAATTACCATTACGCCAGATACATCGCGGTCGAGACGGTGAATGATCCCAGCTCGGTAAGTGTTGTCGCCAACTTTAACAATTTTTGGGTATTTGATTTTTAACCAGTCGGCTAAAGTGTTGGTTTCACCTTTTTGGGTGGGGTGAACTAAAAGTCCGGTTGGTTTGTCAATCACCAAAAAGTTTTCATTTTCAAAAATGATTTTGGGCGCAACGATTGTTTCCGGTAATAGCCGAGCTTTTTTGGTTGGGGTAACTGTTTTTGAATTTGAGTTAACTTCAATTAGATCATCAGTTTTTAGAAATTGATGAACAGTTGCTTTTTTGCCGTTAATAGTTACCAAACCCTGCTCGATTATTTTTTTAATTTGCGAACGGGTTTGGTCTTTAATTTTTTGGGTGAGAAATTTATCTAAGCGCTGATTTTCAAATTCGGCTTTAACTTTGAATTTCATAGATGTTTTTTAAGATAAGCAAAAGCTTGGGCTTTAGTTTTAATTTTGCCTTTGAGTTGTTGTTCGCGGGCCAAATTCAAAAGTTGGCCGATTTGTTTGCCCGGTTTGAGTTTGAATTTTTTCATAATTTCATTACCATCAACGATTGGTTTTGGCAGTTGCTTTTTACCGGCCGCTTTTTTCT
>JAFGGX010000044.1 GCA_016930315.1 Candidatus Buchananbacteria bacterium | reverse complement strand
AGCTCCCAAGGGTTTGGCTGTTCGCCAATTAAAGCGGCACGCGAGCTGGGTTCAGAACGTCGTGAGACAGTTCGGTCTCCTATCCACTGCGGGCGTTGAAATTTGAGAGGGCCGGTCTCTAGTACGAGAGGACCGAGACCGACGAACCTCTGGTGTACCAGCTGTTCTACCAAGGGCACTGCTGGGTAGCTACGTTCGGTTAAGATAAGCGCTGAAAGCATATAAGCGCGAAGCTGTCCTCAAGATTAGATTTCGTTATTAGGTTCCTGGAAGACTACCAGGTTGATAGGCGCTAGGTGTAAGTGCAGTAATGTATTGAGCCGAGGCGTACTAATTACCGATCTAGTTTGACCACAAAAATTGGTTTGACATTTCAATTGATTGTTTGTTACACGTCATTTTCTATTGAACTATATTAAAATATATTAATGAGGCTCATTGTCCTGGTGCTTCTTGCAGCAGTGTAACACCCGTTCCCATCCCGAACACGGAAGTTAAGCCTGCTAGCGCCGATGATACTCTCCATGGGGAAAGTAGGTCAGCGCCGGGACAATGAGCCTCATTTTTTAATTGAAAAAATATTAAATTTTTAGTCTTGTTTATATCTATTGACAAGGTTTTTGATTTTGTTATTATAATATTCGTACTCAACTTTGGGTTACAAGAGCTTAACTAAGAAGGGATTGCATGGAGAAGAGGCGATGTTTGTGGGAATTTGCTAACAGTCCTTTTGCTTAAGCTCTTTAATCTGGGGGTATCTTTGAGGTTTTTACCTCGAGGAACCTTCTTAAGCCTACCTTAAAGGTGGGCGGAAAAAAGCAAAAAAACCGATTGATAATTCATCGGAGGCCAACCATCTCAAAACACAAGCATTCCGCTTGTGAAGATTCCAGTTGGCCTTTTGAGTTTTTGCCAACTGGTTGGGTTATTTGTTAAAATTACTAATGATTTTATATGAATAAATTACAAATCGTTATATTAGCGGCCGGCAAGGGTAAAAGAATGAATAGTCAAGAATTACCAAAAGTTTTAGTGCCTTTGCGTGGCAAGCCAATGATTAAGTATTTGCTAGAATCAATTAAACAAGCTGGTATTTCTAATCCCGTGATTGTGGTTGGCCAACAGGCCGAAAGAGTAAAAGCCGAACTGGGTGGTCAGTATCAATATGTTTTTCAAGCTGAACAGTTGGGTACCGGTCATGCGGTGGCAGTCACTCGAGATACTCTGTTAAATCAGGCCGATCACATTATGGTTTTGTATGGTGATCACCCGCATGTTAGTGCCGCAACAATTAAAAGCATCGCTGATGCTCATTTGAGTTCCAATAATATTTTAACCATGGCCACCGTTAAAGTTGATGATTTTTTTGATTGGCGGCAAAGTTTTTATGATTTTGGCCGGATTGTTAGAGACGTTAATGGTGATTTAGATAAAATTGTTGAAAAAAGAGACGCGACTCCTGAGCAGTTGGAAATTAAAGAAGTTAATCCAAGTTATTTTTGTTTTCGTGCCGATTGGCTTTGGGAAAATTTGGTTAAGTTAAAAAATGAAAATTCTCAAGGTGAATATTATTTAACCGATTTGCTTGGTCTGGCGGTTGATCAAAATCAAAAGATTACTACCGTTGAAATTGAACCGCTGGAAGCTTTAGGGGTTAATACCCAAGAACAGCTGCAGCAATTAGAAAACTTATAAGTTTAGCTAATTTCAATTTTATTTATGCGTTATATTGCTGATTTACATCTGCATTCAAAATATTCACGAGCCTGCTCCAAAGACTTAGATTTAGAACACAACGACCAATGGGCAAGAATCAAGGGTATTGATATTGTCGGTACAGCTGATTTCACTCATCCGCTCTGGTTTAAAGAATTACAAACCAAATTGGTTGAGGAGAAACCAGGCCTGTTCAAATTAAAAGGAACTGATGGCCAGGTTCTTTTTTTGATTACCACTGAATTAAGTTGTATCTATTCGCAAGGGGGAAAGGTTAGGCGCATTCACTTGTGTGTTTTTGCGCCTGATTTAAAAACAGTTGAACAGATTAACAAGAGATTGACTGATAGAAATGTTAATCTAAGATCAGACGGCCGGCCGATTATGGGTTTATCGGCCGAAGAGCTGACAAAAATTATTTTAGATGTTAACTCAAGTTGTATGGTTGTTCCGGCCCATGCTTGGACGCCTTGGTTTTCGGTTTTCGGTTCAAATTCCGGCTTTGATTCAATTCAAGAATGTTTTGGTTCAATGACAAAATATATTTATGCTATTGAAACTGGTTTATCTTCTGATCCGCCGATGAATTGGCGCTTGTCTGCTTTGGATCA
The DNA here is from genome assembly GCA_016930315.1 of Candidatus Buchananbacteria bacterium. Classification (GTDB taxonomy): domain Bacteria; phylum Patescibacteriota; class Patescibacteriia; order Buchananbacterales; family UBA6539; genus JAFGGX01. The sequence goes on along the minus strand of JAFGGX010000044.1, from coordinate 964 downwards.
TTTAACTTTGATTTCTAATTCTGATGCTCATTCACCGGGCAATCTCGGGCGGGAAGCCAATGTTTTTGATATTGATCCTAAAAAATTAAGTTATAAAGAAATTTATCGGATTTTAGAAAAGAAAGATACTAAAAATTTTTTGTATACAATTGAATTTTTTCCGCAAGAAGGTAAATATCATTGGGATGGTCATCGGGATTGTGGTATTCAATTTTCTCCTCAGGAGACTAAAAAAAACAAAGGGATTTGTCCGAAGTGTAAAAAGAAGTTAACTATCGGGGTTGACTATCGGGTTGATGAATTGGCTGATCGGCCGGTTGGTTTTAAAAATAATTTTATTGGTTATAAAAGTTTAGTGCCGTTACCGGAAATAATTAGCGATGTTATTGGTATTGGTCCAAAGTCAAAGAAGGTTCAGACTATGTATGAAAATTTAATCAAGAGTGGCGATAATGAATTTAAAATTTTACTTGATTTGAGTTTTGATGATTTGCAGTCAATTACCGAGCCAGAAATTGCAACAGCAATTGTTAATGTTCGGGAAGGTAAAGTTGAAATTTCTCCAGGCTATGACGGGGTTTATGGTAAAGTAAACGTAGCTAAAGACTTAAAAATTGCCGAAAAACAAAGCCATTTACTATAAAAATTTAGACTAAACAAAAACTCTCTATAATTTCTTAAAGAGAGTTTTTGTTTCAAGATAATCGAACTATCTTTTCTTTTTTTTGGCGGCTTTTTTCTTTTTAGGAGCGGCTTTTTTCTTAGCGGCCTTCTTTTTAGGAGCAGCTTTTTTCTTAGCTACTTTTCTTTTTTTTGCTGGCATTTTTTTTGTCACCCCCTTTCGTTTCTAAAAAAATTTAATTTTGAGAAAAATTTAAATTTTTTAGATCACTTTAAAACTTTTTTATTTTTGAAAAAATATTTTTTCAAAAATAAAAAAGTTTTAAAGTGATCTAAAAAATTT
>JAFGGX010000043.1 GCA_016930315.1 Candidatus Buchananbacteria bacterium | reverse complement strand
TCCAGCAAATAGATCACAAAAAATTTTGCAGTTTTTATCAACTACTTTGTTGATTGATTCCTCCAGAAACTCTAATAAAGACAATTTACTACCTATATAATTCATAACTAGTTATGCAATAATATTACAAAACAAGGTACTTTATAATTCTTTTCACCCTGGACCTTGTGTTTATAGGAAAAATTTATTTCAATGGGATTATTTAAATCGGTTTTGTTTATGATTTCTCTAATTTTGTCTATTGAAACATCCTCATCAATATAGACAACCAGCAGCCTTGGGTCAGCTCCAAACCTGCCCTCGTCTTGATATTTATAAAGGTATTCCGCAACAAGCTCTGGTTTTTCTATCGCGGTTTCTCGCCAATCGTCTTTAAAGTGTCTTTTAAATTCGTTTGTCGGACTTTTAGCAACCTTTTGATCAAAAGAAATTCCATTTATGAAAAAATCAACGCCACGTCTATGATTAAGCGTAGGCAAAATATTGTTATTCTTTTCAAAAATCAAAGTTTCTATAAAATCATTTCTAACGGTGTTGATTTCTTTTATCCTACGATATTTTACCGCCGCTACTTTTACTTTTTCATCTTTTACAAAACCATTTTCTTTTTCAGAATTTACTCTTTGTACAAATTCATCAAAAGCACCTTGAGAAAATGGCCACGCAATATCACCCAATTTCAAAGATTGCCATTCTTTAATAAGAACATCCATTGCATTATCAGCCTCTTTACCACTTTTGTATTTTTCGGTTTGTCTGAAAATATCTCTAATAATTTTTTTACTTTCTTCATAGTCCCAGCTATCAACAACGGCCTTCCACAGCTCTCCGGTTTCCATATCTAAAATCTTCTTACCAGCGTTTTGTCCGCGGCTAATAGTTTTAAATTTTAAATTTTTGATTGGTTCAATATCATTTAAACGCAACAAATATTCGGTCGCCTTATTTTGACTTCCGATAATTTTTTTAGCTAAGTCATCAGATAGCTTTGATTTGATGTACTCCATATTGATTATTTTTTGAAAATTAAAATATATTCGTGTTTAAAAATGTAATAATCGCTCGTAAGTGCTCTAAATCGCCAGATTGCTTCCTTGTTTTGCTTTGCACGATTACCGGCCATATTTTTTATTATAACACTTTTTAGCGTTAAACCGATCTTTTGAGCCTCATTCATACAATAAAATCCTAACGGAATCCACCTACCAGCCGAATATTTATCACCAATAACAATTGACAAATATCTATTATTTTCTAAAATTTCGACTGTGTTTTTCAAAACTTCTGCAAATTTTTCTAAAAATTCTTTTAACGATTTAGCGTTTGATAAATCATCTTTCAAATCACTAAATTTAATAATATCGGCATAGGGTGGATGCAGTATTGCCAACTGCAAATTTTTCCTTTTGTGATTCCTCAAAATTTCTTTTACCTTTTCAAAAGTATCGGCTTTAGTGCTATCACCAACAATTAACTCAGAAAAATTATTTTTTTGTTCAATGTTTTTACCAACATAGTCAACGAGTTTTTTCTGAATATCAATTCCAATAAAATTTCTATTTAGACTTTCTGCTTCATAAGCAGTAGTTCCACTTCCCAAAAATGAATCAAACACGACATCATTTTTCTTTGTATATCTTAAAATTATTTGATGAGGAATTTGCGGAACAAAATTTCCGTGATAAAAACCATTATGTTTTCCAGTTTTATCTCTTTCAGGGATAATCCAAAGACTATCAGTCCAAATTTCTGATTCTTTCCACTTATCAAGATTAAGGTCATTAAAATTTGGCATGATATGATTTGATTATTCTGCTCCTCGATGGCGCAAAACGGCCAACGGTGTTTTAAAAATTATGCGCCAATCAATTCCAAAAGACCAGTTTTCAATATAATAAACATCTAATTTGACTTCTTCATCAAAACTCAGGTCTGAACGGCCGGAAACTTGAGCCAAGCCGGTAATGCCCGGCTTTAAAGTTAAAACTTTTTTATGATCACGACGATATTTTTCCACCTCTTCAACTTCATGTGGCCGCGGACCAACCAAGCTCATTTTACCAATTAAAACTAAAAACAATTCTGGCAATTCATCCAGCGACCAGCGCCGGATAAACTTTCCTACCCTGGTTATTCTTGGATCATCTTTAAATTTCATCATTGGCGTACCATCTCTTAAATTTTGATGCTGGCTTAAAAATTCGGGATTAAAGCGATATTTATGAGCATCTTTAATCATCGACCTGAATTTAAAATAAATAAATGGCTTGCCGTTCTGACCGACGCGACTGTATTTAAAAAAGACTGTTCCGGGCGAATCAAGTTTGATCGCAATAGCAATAATAATTAAAACCGGTGAAAATAAAATTATTAAAATAGCAGAACCAATGATATCGAATAATCGTTTATAAATCCGGCCCCAACCATCAAGCTTGGTTTTTTTTACTTCAACAATCGGCACGCCGGCAATATTTTTTACCAATAAATTGTTTGATTCAATCCCAATCAAATTAGCGGCGTAATTAAAAGTCAAATGATAATCATCAATAAATTCTAAAAGTTTTTTAATTTGATCTTGCGGAAAAGCCGAATTGGTTAAGATAATTTCATCGAATTTGTCATCGCCGATCATCTGCTTTAAATCAATAAATATCTGTTCATTAATTTCATTAATTTCTTTGACGATTCGATAACCAATCCGAGAATTATCAGCTAATTCTTTACTCAACATTTTTCCCACGGCATCTTGACCAATAATCACTACCCGATGAATGCCAATCCCATAATTTAAAACCTGACGTTGAATCTGCCTGACAATAATTCTTTCCAAGCTGATTAAAATAACGGCCAAAACCCAACTCACCAGAATAATAAAACGAGAATCAAACAAATAACGGCTAAACACCATCACGGCTAAAACTAATGCTAACCCAGCCGAACAAGCGACAAAGATTTTAGAGATCTCATCAGAAATTTTTTGAGTTGAACCCATTTTATATAATCCGGCTAAAGCGAAAATAAACACCCAACCCAGGGCGGCAAGACTCAAAATTGGCAAATAATCAACAAAAGGCAGGTCAAAAATCACCGGCCTAATATTTTGAACCAAAGACCAATAACGCAAAAAATAAGCGCCTAAACCAGCTACTAGCAGCGCTAAATAATCTAAAGGCAAGGTAATGGCCGAAAAAAACAATTCTGAACGTTTCATAAGCTTGTTTGATGGTGCTATTTTAACAAAAAAATCAGCTTTTGGCAACCAAAAAACTCGCCTATTTGGGCAAGTTTTTGAGTGTTTAAATAAACCATAAGCCGAATTCTGTCCTTCGACTCGCTTCGCTCGCTCAGGACAGGTCCTCAAGCGAGAAAACCGAGCGAAGTGATGATCATCTATCTAGCCCCGCCGTTGCCAGCGGGATCAAGCTGCCTACCAAATTTGGCATTGCACTAAGTAGAGTTTACCACCTGTGCTTGTCGCCAAGCACCGAGTTGCGTAGCTATTTAACTGAAAGGGATATCCCAAAACTCCAGTTAAAAACCTCGCAACACTTTTCACCTTTCTCCACATCCGTGGATAGTATAGTCTCTGTGGCACTGGTCCTCGACCAATGTTACCATTGGCCGGGTGGGCGTTACCCACTACCCTTTTTGTAGTGTTCGGACTTTCCTCCCACCTCCGCTCTCATTTGACTCGAGCTTCGGCGGGCAAGCCCCCTATTTTAGTTAAGGAGTTTACCTGCCGAAGTCGAGCCTGCAAGACGAAGGCAGGCGATCATCTAGTTTATTTAAACAAGAAAATGATAGCAAATTTAGATAATCTTGTCAAGTTTAATTTACTGATATTAACCTGCCGGAACCGATTAGTTTTATTTTATCTCCGATGATCAAAAGGGCTTGGCCGTCTTTTAAAATTTTGACTGGATATTTACTATTTTCAATTTTTTCTTTTAATAGTTTCTTCTGGTCAGACTTATAGTGGGCTTTGATTAAAAATGGCACCACTTCCAAAGCCAATAAATTTTTAAGCCCAAACCTTGGTTTTTCATCACCCGGCTTTCTCCATGTTGACATATCAATCGTCGGACAAAGAATATAACTGCCAGCACTGGTTCCAAAATATGGCTTACCAGATTCAATAAATTTAATTAATATTTTATCAAAACCCGTTTTTCTGATCGCTTTTAATAAATAAAAAGTATTGCCGCCTTCAACCCAAACCGCATCACTGTTATCTAAAATCTTTTTAATGGCTGGCTTTGATTTTCCTTCTACGTCCAACTCATCAAAACGATAGCCCGCTTTAATCATCATTTTTTTATACGGTTCAAAAAAATCAGGGTGGCGAGTGCCTTTAACCGCTGTAGTGACGTAACAAATTTTAACCTTTTTTGACTGGCCAAAAAAAGATTTAATGCCTTTTTTAATCACCGTCTCGCTATCAGAAGATAAAAAAAGTTTTTTGCTAATTTTTTTATTTTGTGGCTTCATCAATCGCTTGGTTAACCAATTTATCAGCTTCTTTATTGTCGGCTCGATAAACGTGAGTATATTTCACTTTTTTAAATCCCTGCTCTAAATTCCAAACTTTTACAAACAAGCTGGCTAAATCTTGATTTTTTACTTTATAATTGCCAGATAACTGCTGCTGGACTAATTCACTGTCTAGAAAAACGTCGACCTCATCAGCGCCCTTTTCTTTAGCCATTTCCAATCCCAAAATCACCGCCTGATATTCCGCTTGATTGTTGCTGGCATGACCAATGAATTTTTTATAGAATTCTTTTTTTCCATCAATTTGCAAAACTGCTCCAATTCCCGCTGGACCTGGATTACCTCTGGCTCCCCCATCGGTATGTAAAGTTGCTTTTGCCATATTTTAAATAAAAATTTTTGTTAAAGCACTAATTAATAATTTAATTGAAAAATACAATAAGATAATACCAAAAATTTTATAAACTACACCAATCATTTTTCCTTTGGTCAAAAAATTTCTAAAACGAGAGAATGGAAATACCAAGATGGTTGTAGAAACCAGCCAGCCAATTTCAAAAAATAATAAAAATAACCAGTAGCCAAACGTTGTTACTGAGCTTAACTTAGCGGCTAATGGTACGCAGATAGTAATCCAAAAAAACCAAAAAGGACCATTGAGCAAAGTAATGATAAAAATTTTCTTGAAATTAAAGACTTCCGTTGTGCCTTCACCAATGCCTTTTAATTTATAGACTTGCCAAGCCAAATAAGCAAGGTAAACTCCGCCAACTAAACTAATATAGCTATAGACAATGCTATTTGGATTCAAAAACGAAACTAGTATTAATATCACTGCTGCAACAATCGATTCCGAGATTAAAGCCCAAAATATAACTCTCAAACTTTTTTTAAAACCAACCCTGAGTGACTCGGCGCAAGAAAATAATAAAATCGGACCGGGATTTGCACCGCCAATCAAGCCAAGAACAAAAGTGCTGATTATGTTTGCTAGCATATTAATTACTTTGTTTTAAATCAATAATTTTTAACTGCAATTCACGATTACCATTCCATTCATTCACATCCACTTCAAAAACTACATCAATTAAATCCCCTACCTTTAACTTTTCCAACCACTCACCAAAACCAAAGCCAATCAGCTTTTTACTATTTTCGTCATTTTGGCTAACCATCAAGCGTAAATGTTTATTGTCAGCTCCAACGCCGGCAATTTCGGTAATGTTTAAACTCTTGGCGACAAATTTTGGTTTTGGATTACCTTCCCCAAAAGGCTTAAAAATTTCTAAATTTTCAAATAACTGCCAATTGATTTCCGATAATTTTACTTCACTTTCAATTTCTAAATTGGGCACTAAAACTTTATCACCAATCTCGCGCGTGGCAATTTCGGTCATTTTGGCAATAAATTCGTCAACCTGTTTTTCATCTTTTAAAGTAAAGCCACAAGCTTGAGCATGACCACCATAGCGCGATAAATATTGATCGCATTCTTGAAGCGCTTTGACGATATTAAAACCTTCAATGCTGCGGCCCGAGCCAATAATTTCTCCGCCAAATTTGCTAATCACCAAAGTCGGCGTGTAATATTGATCGGCAATTCGCCCGGCAATTAAACCCACCACCCCCATCGGCCAACCATCGCCCACTGCCGCTAACAACTTACGCCCGTTAGGCTCACCTAGAATGGTTCTAGCTTCTTGAGCAATCAAATCGGTTAAAGTTTGACGCTGTTTGTTGGTGGCATTAATATTTTCTGCTAATTTTGTAGCTTCTTCTTTATCTTCAGTAACTAATAGTCGATAAGCCACTCCGGCGTGATCGAGCCGACCAGCTGCGTTTAAACGTGGCCCAATTTGAAAACCAATCGTTTTTTCGTCAATATTCAAAAGTTTGTCGCCATTGGCAATTTTAATTAAATTTTGCAAACCCGGTCTTTTGGTTTTATTCAAAACCACCAAGCCATATTTAACTAACGTGCGATTTTCGCCAATCAATTTCATCATATCGGCCACCGTGCCAATTGCCACCAAATCAAGCAGCCATTTTTCCCAGCCGTCGGCTAATTGTTCAACTTGATAATTTGCCTGTTTTAAAGTTAAAGCTTGAACAACTTTAAAGGCCACTCCCGCGCCGCATAAATTTTTGTATGGATAAGTATCGCGATCGGTGTTTTGATTGATAATTGCATAAGCTTCCGGCATTACTAACGGCTGCTGGTGATGATCGGTAATAATAATATCAACATTATTTTTAACTAATTCTTCCACTTCCGGCGCATTACTGGTACCACAGTCAACGGTTACGATTAATTTGACTCCCTGATCAATTAACTTTTTTACAGCCGCCATATTTAATCCATAACCTTCGGTTTCTCGAAAAGGAATATAAACATCAACGTCAGCGCCAAAAGCCTCTAGAGCCGAAAATAAAATCGCAGTTGAAGATACGCCATCGGCGTCGTAATCGCCGTAAACTACCATTTTTTCTTTCTTTTCAATCCCCTTCATAATCCGCTCAACCGCTTTTTCCATATCAACAAACAAAAAAGGATCGTGCAGATCCGTGCCATAGTCTGGGTTTAAAAATTCATCAATTTGGGCTTGGGTTTTTAAATCACGATTGGCTAATAATTGCAAAATCAATGGGTTAATTTCGGGAAATTTATCTTGATCTTTTTGACTGATTTTTGGGCGAATTTGCCAATTTTTCATAGGATATTATTTTAACATTTTTAGAAAAAATTTGCTAACAATAATATAAACAAACAAATCAACCAACTATTGTCATTTCGACCGAGTTATTATAAAGATTAGTGGAGTGGAGAAATCTCATTTTGGTGATTTCACCTCAGATCTCTCGACTCCACTTCCCCAAAAATAAAACTCGCTCGAGATGACAAAAAAATACCTTAGATTTAGAAATTAGAAATTTTGGATATTATCTGTTATGCTAAATTATATGGCGAAAAAGAAAATAAATTTCAAAAAAATATTCTGGTTGATAATCGTTCTAATGGTTGCTTTTTCAATGATATTGTTCACAATAGGACCGTCAGTGTTCTATTAAAAAAACGCCCTTTTGAAAGGAGGGATTAAGGTGAGAAACCTAGACTGCATTATCGCTCTGCTTAGCACAGCTGAAGGAAACCGTCCAACCAGATTGGAAATCACCGACGGCAAAACTCAGCTAACAATCACCGCCAAACCTCACAACCACCAACCTGAAACCAAAACACTGGCATCCGAAACGATCTGGCCAACGGTAAGAGTCTTGTCACCGACTGTGGGCTTCACGGAATTACTAGTGAGGGTTGGAGATTATGTTGAAACTGGCTCTCCTCTTGGAGGAATTGCTATTTCCAATCAATCATCCGCGACTGTCACTATCCAAGCACCATGCAACGGGACAGTTGTCGAAGTCCTTGCAGAAAATGGCGAGGGCGTGGAATTCAAACAACCACTATTGGAAATCAAACCTCATCTGAACGATACGGGCGTCCACCCCGCCAAATAAGCCGGCTGCACAACCTCACGTGCAACCGGCTTTCCTTTTTTCTATTTAAATTTTAATTATTTTTTTAAAACTGCCAAAAAAGCTTCGGTTGGAATATCAACCCGACCACGTTGCATCATTTTCTTTTTGCCTTTCTTTTGTTTTTCTAATAACTTTCTTTTACGAGTATAGTCACCACCATACAATTTAGCGGTTACGTCTTTTCTCATAGCCGACAATCTCTCAGCGGCAATTACTTTACTACCTACCGAAGCTTGAATTTTAATTACAAACATCTGCCGCGGCAAAACTGCTTTTAGCGACTCAACAATTCTTTTGCCCACTCGGAAAGCTTCGTCTTTATAAACTAAGCTAGCCAGCGCTTCGACCGGCTCTTCGGCTACGAAAATATCAAGTTTAACAATTTCAGTTTTTTGGTATTCCAAAAATTCATAATTAAGCGAAGCGTAGCCGGAAGAAACGCTTTTTAATTTGTCATAAAAATCAACCAACAAAGCAGTTAATGGAATATGGTAATGCAATACAGCAATATTTTCATCTAGATATTCGGTGTTTAAGTATAATCCCCTTTTTTCAGCCACCAACTGCATAATTGGACCTAAATATTGTTTGGGTGAAAAGACATCCACTTTCATGATCGGCTCAAGAATTTGCTGAATTTTCTCCGGTTTTGGCAATTCTTGCGGTGAATGAATGGTCACTTCCGACCCATCGGTTAATTTAACCTGATAAGCAACGCTCGGAACGGTAATAATTAAATTCAGGTCGTATTCGCGTTTTAATCTTTCTTGAATTACCTCCAAATGCAACACGCCCAAAAAGCCACAACGAAAACCAAAGCCCAAAGCCGGTGAATTTTCCGGTTCGTAAAACAATGACGCGTCGTTAAGTCTTAATTTTTCAATTGCTTCTCGTAAATGAGGGTAGTCGTCCCCTTCTTTACAAAATAGTCCGGCAAAAACCATCGGCTTAACTTCTTTATACCCAGCTAACGGTTTAATGTCTTTAATGGCCGAGGCAATAGTATCGCCCACTCGACAATATTGGATATCTTTTAAACCGGTAATCACATAACCAATTTCACCGGAATTTAAAACGTCTGACTTTTTTAATTTTGGAGTAAAATAACCAACTTCTAAAACTTCTGCTTCTTTTTTAGTTGAAATAAATTTAATTCTGTCACCAGCTTTAATTTGACCTTCAAAAACCCGCACTTCAGCCACCACCCCGCGGAATTCATCAAAATTAGAATCAAAAATCAACGCTCTGGTAGCTTGTTTTAAATCTTGTTTTGGCGGCGGTATTCGGTCGACAATTGCCTGCAATAATTCCGGCACCCCTTGACCGGTTTTACCTGAAGTTAAAATAATTTCTGATTGATCGCAGCCAATCAAATTACAAACTTCGGTTTTAACTAGATCAATTTGAGCATTTGGCAAATCAATTTTATTAATCACCGGAATGATTGTTAAATTTTGTTCAATGGCTAAATACAAATTAGCCATAGTTTGAGCCTGGATACCTTGAGTAGCATCAATTAAAACCAATGCCCCTTCGACAGCGGCTAAGCTGCGTGACACTTCGTAAGTGAAATCAACATGACCGGGCGTATCGATTAAATTCAACTCATAGCTCTGCCAAGCCATTCTTACCGGCTGGAGTTTAATGGTAATACCCCGTTCGCGTTCAATATCCATCTGGTCGAGCAGCTGGCTTTTCATTTCACGAGAAGAAATTGTGTTAGTCACTTCCAAAAGCCGGTCAGCCAAGGTGGACTTACCGTGATCAATATGGGCAATAATGCAAAAGTTTCTAATTTTTTCGTTTTCTAACATAAACTAACATATACCAGATTTAAAGCTAAAAATCAATGGTGCGGAGGTTAAATGTTAATTGTTAACTGTCAACTTGTTCATCACTCGCTTTCAATAATCTCAACAATTTTGGCTGATTTTCTAAATAGTCTTTTTTGAACGAAATCAACAAAATATTTAAATTCTTCAATTTTCAATAGCCAAGCAATAAACAAATAAACAGCAAAACCAACCAAAGCGGCTAAAAATCCTTGAACAGCCACACCCACAAAAGTGGCGGTGCCAAAAAATGGTTCAATTAAATATTTAGTGCCTTGAGCAAATAAAGTTAAAAATGCCGTTGCCAATAACATCTTTAAAGTTTCTAAAACAATTTTAGTCCCATCAAGATAACCGAGCCGATAATGTAAAATCAAAACTAAAATTAAAAGATTCAAAATGCTGGCTAATGAAATCGACAGGCCCAAGCCGGCTACGCCAATGCTTTCGGCTAAAATCATTGCCAAAATAACATTGGCAAAAGCCGCTACCAATCCAACATAAAAAGGCGTTTTACTGTCTTCTAACGCATAGAAAGCTCTAATCAATAGAACAATTAAAGCTTGAGCAAAAAGACTAAAAGCAAAAAATGATAGTGTTTCTAAAGTTAAAATGGTATCTTGCCAATCAAACTTACCACTGCCCAAAACTACCCGGACAATTTGGGCCCGCAAAATAATTAACAGAACCGAGGCCGGAATAATAAAAAAAAGAATCTGGCGAGTGGTGGCCGACAAAGTATTAATAAATTCTTTTTTATTTTTTGCTAACTGAGAAAGGGTTGGAAAAGCCGCCACCGCAAAAGCAATTCCAAAAATACCTAATGGAAAACTTTGTAAATTATTGGCAAAATTAAAAATTGTTAAACTGCCAACTACCATTGAAGAAGCAATAACGGTAATTACCACCAAATTAATTTGACTAACCAACAGGGTCATTACCCTTGGCCCCATCATTTTAATAATTTGAATGAAACCCTGATCTTTAAGATCAATAATTGGCCGATAGCGGTAGCCAATTACCATTACCGCGGGCAGTTGGATGAGCATGTGAGCACCGGCACCTAAAACCACACCAAAAGCTAAACCATAGATGCCAAAAAATGGGGTTAAAAAAATTGCACCAACAATAATACCCAAATTATACATAATCGGCGCCAACGAATAGACAAAAAATTGTTTATAAGACTGCAAAATTCCACCTAAAATTCCAGATAACCCTAAAAAGATTGGGGCTAAAAACATAATTCGAGTCATTGCAACCGTAGTGGCTAATTCGGTCGGACCAAAACCAGGCACAATAATTTTCATTAGCCAAGGAGCAAGAAAAATCAACAACAAACCAAGCAAGCCCAAGACGATCAATAAAACATTAATTAAAACATTAACCAACCGCCAAGCTTTAGGTTTATCTGCTAAATAATTGGTAAAAACCGGGATAAAACCAGCCGACAAAGCCCCTAAAACAATTAAATTAAAAACTAAATCAGGAATTCTAAAAGCTGCATAATAAATGTCTAATTCTCTACCCGCCCCAAACTGACCAGCCAACACCCTGTCTCTAATCACCCCAATCAAACGAGAAATCAAAGAAGCCGCGCCAACAATAATGGCAGCGGAAGTAATAGTTTTTGATTCTAAGCTAAAAATTTTTTTAAACACAAATTTAAATTATCAATTCACCAAGGGTTTGACCGACAATTCCAGCTGCATTGCCTTCGTCGGTATTAAGGTGAACTCTGGTTTTAAAGTTCTTATCAACTCGCACCAAGACATTATGAAAGGTGACCGCCTCTTTGCCGCTAACTTTAACCGAGACCTTTTGGCCAGTTTTTAATTTTAATTTTTGAGCGGTTTTTGGATCAACATGAATATGCCTTTGAGGAATAATTAAAGCTTTTGATTTTACTTTTCCTTTTGGGCCAATAATTTCAACCAGCCCACCAGTGTTTTTCTTAGCCTCCTTGCCATAACCAACCGTTAGCGCATTACCCTTTAGCAAATAATTTTCAGTCGGACTGATCTCAACGATACTTGACCCCCTAGCTGGACCAATAATACTAACATTTCTTAAAAAGAAACGACTAATTTTAACATCTACCTTTTCTTTGGCTACAAATTGCCCCGGCTGAGAAACGGGTTTTAAAAATTTTAACTGGTAATTTTTGCCAAACAAAACAGCCAGGTCTGACCCTGACAAATGACAATGATGGCCGGAAACCTCAACAATTACTTTCATACCTTCTTTTTGATTTCATCAAGAGTTAACAAGCCCATTTGAGCGCCAACTTGGGTACAAACCGAAGCCGAATTGACCATCCCCCAACTTAACGCCTGATCTAAATTACCACGATTATAAATAAGGCCGGCTATAAACGCCGAAGCAAAAGCATCACCAACCCCGGTAGTGTCTAAAACCTTTGATTTTTTTACTTTTTGATGATAAATTTTTTTGCCGTCAAAAACCCAGGCTCCCTTTTCACCATCAGTAATAATTACCACTTTCGGCCCCCATTCACTCAAAATATTCAACAAATAAAGTGGTTTATTTAGATAATTTGGATTACGGCGGCCGATTTTTACCCCGCTTAAAACCAATTCAATCGCCTCATCTTTATTCACAATCAAAACATCCGTTTGCTTTAAGTATCGACCAATTACTTTTTTACCGGCTTGCAATTGCAAAATGCCAGGATTCCAAGCTATTTTAATATTTTGATTTTCATTTTTGGCATGAGTAAATAGCAACTTTAAAGTTTTTTGCCAACCCGAACCAGATAATGAGCTTAAATAAATCCATTTGGCCTGCAACTTATTTTCTTGGTTGGTTGGGAAAGTTAAATTATTATTAGCACCGCGCATTAAAAAAGCCACATGTTCTCGATCTTTTTTATCAACTCCTAAAATAAAAGAAACGCCAGTGTGCTCTTTTTGGTCAAATTGAATAAAATCAGTATCAATTTTTTCTTTTTTAAACTTAGCAATTATTTCTTTACCATCTTCATCTTTGCCCAAACGAACAACCACGGCGGTTTTTAATCTTAATCGAGAAAAAGAAACGCCTGTATTGCTCGCGCCACCACCCAAATTGTGATAAAACTCTTTGGCGTTGATTTTACCACCATATTCAAAAGCTAACATCTTTTGGGCAGTTAGGTTATTTGGAGTAGCAAACAATTTACCCTGATCGGTATAAAAAGTAATGTCTTTAACTGCTCCACCAAAGGTAACAATGTCAAATTTTTTCATAAATTATTAAAGCCAATCGCGTTTTTTTAAAATAAATAAAGTAATGATAATTGATGTGGCCAATGCTAAAAACAAGCCCCAAACTACACTGGTATGATGACTAAAAGGTAAATTTATATTCATACCATAGATACCGGAAAGTAATGTTAATGGCAATAAAGCAACTGAAAAAAAAGTCAACAAAGTCATGATACGATTAGTCTTATACGAAATTAAAGATTCGTTAATTTCGTGTAAATTCACTGCCCGATTCTGATAGCTCTCTAAAGAAAACCAAACTTTATCTATATAATCATCGACATCATCAAAGTAAACTCCAATATCTTTTTCTAAAAAAGGAACGCTTAGACGGCTCAGCTCGTTAGTAACTAAACGCTGAGGATCTAAAATTGTTTTAAATTGAATCATTAATTTTCTCAAATTCGCAATTTGATAAACTACTGTTTTATTTTTTTCTCTTTCAATATCAATTTCAACTTTTTTTACTCCTTGTTCTAAAATAAAGATCTTTTTCCAATAGGTAGTGATTATGTACATTAGGAGTTGATAAAGCAAAAAGCCGGAATTTTTAGAAAAATGATTTTCTTTAACTTTTATATTTTTTAATACTTTGAAAAAAAATCCATTCAAAATTTTATTTTTACCTCTGCCAATTGAAACTAAATAGTCTCGGCCGCAAAAAATATAAATATTTTCAACATCTATCTTATTTGTTTCAACCGAATAGACGGGCATTTGCAAAGTTAAAAAAATATAATTTTTATAGACATCAATTTTAGACCTTTGGGCAACGTCTCCACAATCCTTAAGGTCTAAAGGATGAAAATTAAAATTATTTTTTAAAAAAACAAAATCTTGTGACTCCAAATCGTTAAAATGATACCAACTTAAATTATTTTGTTTGATTGTTTTTAAACTCATCGGCAAAAGAATTTAATTAATATATTTTTCAACTTTTTGCATAATATCGTCGATGCTGGAATCGGCTTTGACCAAATAATCTTTAGCCCCCAATTCGATCCCCTTTCTGATCTCTTCATCTTGGCCTAAATTAGACAAAATAATCACTGGAATTTTAGCAGTTTTTGGATGATCTTTCAAATAACGCAAACAAGCAAAACCATCCTCCTCCGGTAATAGAATATCAAGCAAAATAATATCTGGATTTTCAGTAATAGCTTTAGACGAACCCTCTTTAGCCTCTAAGGCTAATACTACTTCGTATTTTTTAGGATTGATTGCATCCTTAATTAAATTGACCAACGATTTATCATCTTCGATGATCAAAATTTTTTTCTTGGCCATAAATTTAAACTTTAAATTAAATAATTGGCAAGCTAAAATAAAATGTTGAACCTTTACCAACCGCGCTAGTAAACCAAATATCTCCTTTATGCAATTCAACGATTGTCTTGGTAATATACAAGCCTAACCCCGTGCCTTCAGCTTTAGATTGCATCACATTTTTACTCCTAAAAAATCGAGTGAATAGCTTTTTTTGGTCTTCTTCCGAAATACCAATGCCGGTATCTTTAACGCTAATTACCAAATAACCATTCTTGTTGTCGGTATTATTGATATTGGCCGTGCTGATTTCTTGACCGATGACTTTTAGCTCATCACCAGACATCTGCTTGACTTCAACTACCACATGACCGCCTTCCGGCGTATATTTAATTGCGTTAGAAATCAAATTTGTCACCACTTGGCTAACTCGATTTTGATCGCCAGACACTCCTGGCCAACTGCCTTTCAACGACGGCAAATCAATAATAATTTTTTTCTTTTCAGCCTGGGCTCTAAAAGCGGTAATAGCATCGTCGACCACTGTTTTTAAATCAAATGGTTTTGGCTCAACATCAAATTTACCTTCTTGCAATTTAGCTAAGTCGAGCAAATCACGAACCAAAACTAACAGCCGTTCATTACCACGATAGACTTGATTAACCAATTCTGTCTGATCGTTGTTTAGTTTTCCGACTTTGCCATTTTTTAACATCTCCAAACTCCACTTGGCCATTCCTAAAGGCGCTTTTAATTCATGAACCGTAATAGAAACAAATTCTCTTTCTTTTTGCAAAGTTTTTTCAACATTTTTAGCCTTATCGGTTGGTTTGATTTCTTCTTTTACCGGCTCAATTGGCAAATAGACAAAAAAAGTTGTACCCTTATTTTCTAGACTAGTAAAATTAATTTTACCGCCGGATTTTTCGATTACTTTTTTAGCAATATATAAATCCAAACCTAAACCTTCGGTCTGAGCTTTCATCGCATTTCTAGCGCGAAAAAACCGAGTAAAAATTAGGGCCTGTTCGTCTTTAGGAATGCCCACCCCCCGGTCAGAAACGGAAAAAACTACATTGCCGTCAATTCTTTTTAAACTAATTTCCACTTCACCCGCCTGACCTTCCACCTGGCTATAGCGAACGGCATTATCAACTAAACCTTCAAAGATTGGCTTCAACTGCAATGGGTCAAAATAGACTAGTGGTAAATTATCTTCTATTTTTAAAGAAATTTCGCAATTATAAGCCCTGGCAAAATCACGAGTGTGCCTGACCACTTCATTAATCATTTTAACTAAATCAACTTTTTCCGGCGCTAAAACAAAATGCTCATCTTCCACCCTGGAAGCCCGCAATAAATCGCTAACAGCCCGAGCCAAAAATCGATTGTTCTGATAAGCACCCAAAATTATATCGCGCTGTTTGTCGGTTATTTTACCGGCCCGGTTGTTAAGCAAGGTGTCTAATGACCAACGAATGCCAGCAATTGGGGTTCTGAGTTGATGGGAGGCAATAGTAATAAAATCGCCTTTAACATCCTGGCTAATTTTTTGATTTTGGTTTTGATTTTCAGTCATAAGTCTTATTTATTATAACATTGTTTTGATCAATAATCAAAATAAAATAAATATTGTGAGTCTCAAATAAAAAGTGCCTATTTAGATGATTATTCAGACAACCTACCAACCGAAATTTCGATTTGCCGGAACAAAGATTGGTAAACTCTCAAAAGTTAATTTGAGAGATCAAGTTTTAATTATTCGGC
>JAFGGX010000042.1 GCA_016930315.1 Candidatus Buchananbacteria bacterium | reverse complement strand
TAGTGTTTATTTGCATTTTATTAGAATTATAATTTTAGTTATTTTTATTTATTTAGTAATTTTAAAAATTTATCGTAGCCAGAAAGAAATAAGCCATGTCTAAAAAAATTTATATCGTCATTCCTACCTATAACGAAGCAAAAAATATCGAAAATGTTTTAGAAAAAATTTTTGATTTAAAAATTGATAATTTGTCAGTTTTAGTCATTGATGACAATTCACCGGATGGTACCGGAAAGATTGTTGAAAAATTAAAAATTAAAAATCCAGCCATTGACATTATGCATCGGCCCGGCAAAGCCGGATTGGGCCGAGCTTATGTGGCCGGGTTTAAAGAAGCTTTAAGTAGAGGCGCAGATTATATTATTCAAATGGATGCGGATTTATCGCACGATCCAAGGTCGATTCCTAGTTTAATTGCAGCGGCGGCTGACAACGATTTGGTTATTGGTTCGCGTTATATTGCCGGCGGCGGCACTAGTAATTGGAATTTTGCTCGTCGGATGGTAAGTAGATTTGGAAACCGGTATGCCCGATTTGTTCTGGGCTTAAAAACGCATGACATTACCGGCGGCTTTCGTTGCTATCGCCGAGCAGTTTTAGAAAAAATTGATCTTGATCGCGTTGACTCGGTTGGTTTTAATTTTCAAATTGAGGTTGGCTACAAGGCAATTAAAGCCGGCTTTAAGGTTAAAGAAGTGCCTATTATTTTTGCTGAACGACTTGAAGGGAAGTCTAAATTTTCTTTAAAAATATTTGTTGAAAGTTTTTGGAAAGTTTTAAAACTTAAACGGCAAAAATGACATTTAGAAAAATTTTTTCTACTATTACTAAAAAAGAATGGCAGTTTGTTTGGTTAATGACTTTGGCCTTAATTATTTTAACTAGCTTGTCAGTGATTTATGGCTATTTAAGATCACAGCCGAACCAGGTTTTTACCGGCATGCATTTTGTTTCGGCTGACGACTGGTTTGTCTATTATTCTTTAATTAATCAAGCTAAAACCGGTCATCTTTTTTCTTTAGATTTGTATGCCTCGGTAGTTCAAGCGCCAATTTTGCGCCCGCTTTGGTCATTGGTTGGCTCTTTGGCTTGGTTGTTTAATTTACCGGATTGGGCAGCAATGAATTTGGCTAGAATTTTTTTAATTCCGGTTTTTTTATTTATCGCTTATTTATTTATCGCTTATTTATTTAAAGAAAAATTTTGGCGCAAAATTGCTTTGTTTTTTTTGTCATTTTCTTCCGGCCTGGGAATTTTGTTTATTTACCGCCTGATTAAAAATCCATTGAATGCTTCTCGGGGTCAATCTCAATGGCCAATGGATCTGTGGGTGCCGGATATCAATACATTTTTTAGCTTATTTACTTCTCCACATTTTATCGCCGGTACAATTTTGATTTTATTGATTTTTTTAGCTACCTTGGTTTTTATTGAGAATCAAAAATATTTTTATTCAATTTTGGCTGGTCTGGCTGGATTAATTTTGTTTTCTTTTCATCCCTTTCAAGTAATCAAAGTGTATGGTGTTTTACTTTGTTTTTCTTTGGCTATTTTTTTAAAAAATAAAAAAATTAATTGGCGCCTAGTAATTCATAATTTTATTTTCTTCTTAATTAGCAGCCCAGCGGTTCTCTATTATCTTTGGTTGATGAAATACGATTGGTTAACCGTTCAAAGGTCATTACAAAATTTTTGTCCGACTACCCCAATTTATTTAACAATTTTTAGTTTTGGTGGACTTTTATTTTTTTCAATTTTTACGGTTTATTTGTTTTGGCAGAAAAAAATCAAATTTAATACCAATCAGTTATTTTTGGTAGTTTGGTTATTAGTTCAGTTTGGGTTACTTTATGCCCCGATTAATTATCAGCGCCGAACTGCTTTAGGGGTTCACTTCCCGTTGGTTGTTTTGTCAGTAACGGCCTTGGTTTATCTTTATCATCGCTATAAAAAATGGTTTAGTCGACATCTAGTTGCGGTGGTCGCAGCCGGCATACTAATTTTTTTACCGTCAACTTTTTTTGCTATTTCAGCTGATTTGATGGTTTTTTCTCAAAGTCGGGAGCTTTCTTATATTACCGTTGATGAATCGAACGCTTTGTTATGGTTAAAATTTAGCACTAAACCAGATAGCGTGATTTTATCCAGCGAGAAAACCGGTAAATTAATTCCGGCCTATGCTTTAAGATTTAGTTATGTCGGCCATCCGGTAGAAACACCTTTTTATAATCAAAAAAAATCCGATCCAGTCTGGTATTTTTCTAATCAGAAATCAGCCAGTCAGCAACGCCAATTCTTACAAGAGCAAAAAATTGATTATGTTTTTTATGGTCCGCAGGAAAAATTGATCAATCCTGATTGGTCGGCCGATCAAAAATATTTGAAATTAATTTATCACAATCAATCAGTTGATGTCTATCAAGTCTTATGAAAAAAATTTTAGAAACAATTACTCAAAAAGAGTGGCAATTCGTGCTTTGGCTAATTATAATTATGATTATTATCACCAGCCTGCCGTATTTGGTTGGTTACTTAAGTGCTTGGCCTGGTTATGTTTATAATGGCTTGCATTCTTTGAGCCCGGGCGACATTCCAGTTTATTATTCTTATATCTATCAAGTATCCCATGGTCAGTGGTTAGCTAAAGATTTATTCACCAGCGAAGTTCAAACCGTTGGTACTTTTAATGTTTGGTGGTTTTTAGTTGGCGGGTTGGCTTATTTGCTTCATCTGTCAGCGCCGGCTGCCTTTCATCTTTCGCGAATTTTAACTATCCCTATTTTGTTAGTGGTGGTGTATCTTTTTATTAGTTATTTTTTAGCTGAACAAAGACAGCGTAAGCTAGCGATGTTGTTTTTACTTTTCGCTAGCGGCTTAGGGTTTTTCTTTGCCGGACCAATTAATCAGCTCGATTTAACTTATACTCAGGCATATTGGTGGCCGATTGATTTGTGGCTAACCGAGGCGGTTACTTTTAATGTTTTGTATCAGTCATCTCATTTTATTGTTTCTTTGGTCTTGATGCTTTTAATCTTTCTGTTGATCCTATTAGCCTTTGATCAAAACAAATTTAGGTATGCTTTTTGGGGCGGTGTTTTAGCTTTGATTTATTTTAATTTCCATCCTTATTATTTGCCTTCAATGTTAGCCACTTTGGGGGTTTATTGGCTTTATTTAAGCGTTAGGTCTGGCCGAATTCTATGGCAGAAATTGTGGTATTTAATTCCGGTTGGTATTTTTTCTTTAGTTGACGCTATTTATCATTTTTGGTTGATTACTGCTCAGCCGGTTATTGGTTTGCGCGCCTTGCAAAACGTAACTGTAATTTCCCCAATTATTTTTGTGGTGATTGGTTATGGTGCCTTGTGGGTCGGCTTTTTGGCTGGGTTGGTCGCTCTGTTTAAGAAAAAGCAAATTGCTAAATATTCTTTTTTGTTAATCTGGTTTTTAGTTAATATTTTTTTCATTTATTCGCCCTTTCCTTTTCATAGTCGATACGTCCAGGGCATGCATATTGTTTTAGTAATTTTTACGGTCGTTGGTATTTTTAGTATTGTTGATTTTTATCAAAAAAGATGGCCAAGTAAAAAATTTGATTTTTGGTTTAATAATACAGCTTTAGCTATTCTT
>JAFGGX010000041.1 GCA_016930315.1 Candidatus Buchananbacteria bacterium | reverse complement strand
GGGCATAATGTCAATTGTTAATCTTTTATTTACCTTTCTTGGTGTTTTGACTATCGTGATGATGCTTTATGCCGGTTTCTTATGGTTGACTTCAGCTGGTAACGAAGAAAAAACCGGTCAGGCTAAAAAGATTATTACAGCAGCCATTATTGGTTTGGTGATTATCTTCATCTCTTATGCGATCGCTACATTTGTAATCAATCAATTGATTGAAGCAACTGGTGCTGTGGCTTCTTAAGAACTCATTAAGCTTTGTTGGTTATGGGCTTTGTCTCTTAAACTGGATAAGGCCCTTAATCATCTAGATTTAATTTTTTGCATATTTTCAAAATGGAAATTTTTTATCACTTCAATCAAATATTTGTAGCTTCATTTCAAGGCGTGTGGTTTAAATTTATTGATTTTTTACCGAACTTAATTGCCGCAATTTTAGTTTTAATTATTGGATTATTCTTGGCAGACTTTTTAGGTCGGGTGGTTAGTAAAGTTTTGGCTCGTTTGTATGTTGATAGAGTAGTGGAAAAAACTGGTTTAAAAAAGAATTTAGAAAAATTAGGTTTTAAAATTACGATTAGTCGAGCTTTGGGATTGTTAGTAGTTTGGTTTTTGTATGCCGTGGTATTGATTGGCACAGCTGAAATTTTACAGCTTAATCAAATTTCTCAGTTTTTGCAGGCAGTGGTTTTGTATATTCCTAATGTAATTGTAGCAGTTGTAATTTTGGTTGTGGGAATTGTAGTTAGTAATTTTATTTCGATTGCGGTTAAAGAAGCTTCGTTGGCTGCTAAATTAACCGCGGCTGATTTATTGTCGGCTTTAGCGAAATGGGCGATTTTGATTTTTAGTTTTATGGCGGCGTTAATTCAGTTAAAAGTAGCACCCGAATTGATTCAGATTTTATTTACTGGTGTGATTTTTATGATTGCTTTGGCTGGTGGCATTGCTTTTGGCTTGGGTGGTAAAGATAAGGCTAAAGATTTGTTAGACAAGTTGAGCCAAAAGTAGAATTTTAGTTTAATTTAGAAAAAAACAGGGTAAATGGTACTCTGTTTTTTGTTTTACTTGACTAATTTTTAAAAATATGGTAAAATACAATATCGTCTGTGATGACGATCAATTCCTGTCGCGGGAGGTTTATCCCGATGGATCTTTCCAAATTGTTCAAGCTGGCTCGAATCCTCCTGTCAATAATGGACGTAAGGGTGAGCAAACGAGACGAAATTGTAGCTGAGGCTCAAAACCGGTGGTATAAACCGATCAAGGACTTGGCGGCTTTCCAAGTCAATGATCGACGGGAGGTGGTGTCCGAAGAAGTCGCTGCCGAGATTAAGGGTTTGTTCGCACAGTATGGGTATTTTGATGCGGTTTGGCCGCAAGAGTACTCATATGACGCAGCTCTTATTCTGGGGGCGACAATCCAGGGGATGGTCAAGCGAACCAGGTGGGTTGTTGATTTGGTCTTGCAAGGCAAACTTAAAACCAGGCAAATCGTCTGGTCGGTATCTGAACGGTCCGTTGATCAGTCCGAACCAGGCAAAACTAAAACCCTGCCATCAGCAATGGTTAACGGCTTGATCACCGAGCAACTGCTCACAGCTCGGTCTGAAAGTGAGGCCGCTAAAGCCTTACTGACAGCAACCGAGGCTTTGCTTGGTAACCACGGCGTCGAATTGCTGGTCGATACAACGCCAAACCCCGACGTAGTTCCGTCTCGTTCGGCCAACACCGAAGAGACGATGCGTCATTGGCAAGCCGTCAGTCGTCAGCAATATGTGCTCTTGGCTAGTAACAATCCGTTCGCGCCAAGGCAATTTGCCATTGGTTGCGCCAACCTCGATGCGCCAGTCGTCGACTTGACTGCGGCAAAGGGAAATGCGGACGATTATACTGTCGGCCTGCTCCTTTCGGAGTTGGCTAAAACTTTGTTTGTTCTACAGCAGGCCAGGCTTGTTGAGTGATGAACAAAACCTCGACCTTATCGTAAAAGGGCCGGGACTCCCAACCAGGAGACCCGGCCTTCATTCTTTTTAGAGCAGAGTTAGAGAAGAGAAATAATCAGCCAAAATAAAATTGCTAAATCATTTTTAAAATAAGGCACGTCAATTAAACCGTGGACAACAATTGTTACCATCGCTGCCATGATGCCGAGCGTCAGCCATTTTTCCTGGCTGATTTTTATTGTGCCGATTTTGAAAAAATAAATAATCAACCAAATAAAACCAATCAAGCCAACTAAACCAATTTCGAGCCAGAAGTTTAGAATAATATTATGTGGGTAAAGCAGCGCTTCAATTTTTAGTGGATCGCGAGTTTGATTAAATATTTTTTGAAAGCCAAAAATGCCAGCCCCCAAAACAAAATTCGTCGGGCTGTTAATTAAATAATTGTAACCAGACTGCCAAAGCAGTAACCGATTTTGACCGGATTGATCCTGTAAGGTTAATACCGGCATGATTTTATTTCGGCTCAATGGTGTCAGTAGAGCGATTAGAATTAGTAAAATTATAATTGTGCTGGTCCATTTTTTTGACCAGCCAAAAAATATTAAAAATATAATAGCCGCGGCCAATCCCAAGCAAGTGCCTTGAGAAACAGTAAAGATAATGGCCAGCAAATTTAAAATAATAATTATTGTCTTGATTATGCTTGGCAATATTTTTTTAAAGCCAGAAATAAGCCAGCCAATATAAATAGTGGTGATTGGTGCTAGAAATAAACCGACTGCATTGGGCGAAGTAAATATGCTAGTGACTCGGCGATTGGTAACAGCCGTCCAGCCCGGTTCGACAATGGCAAAGCCGGTGAATTTTTGGTAGATGGCCAAAAGAGAAATAAACAATCCAGAAATGCCTAGAGCCCAAAGAATAACATTTTTATCTTTTTTGTCTTTGATTGAATCGTAAGCAATAAAGAAAAATAAAATTGGTTCAAAAAAATAAGCTTTCCATAAGCCGGCTGCAGTTTTTAAACCCGGCGCGATTAGAAGGCCAATCAGGCTAGCAATGAAAATTAAAATCATTGGCCAAAGATAGGTCAGAGAAATTTCCGGCTTTCTTTTTTGTTTGATTAAGCTGGTTAGCCAACCTAAAAAAGTTAACCAAAAGATTAATTCCAAATAGGTAAAAGGCAGGAAGCCGATGTTAGATCGGAAAAGATAAGTTGGCAGTAAAATAATAATTAACCCAAGTGCGTAGGTGGTTTTTTTGTAGGCTAAAAATAAAATCAGCCCGGCGACAACCAAAAGCAAAAGATTAATTGGCCACCAAAATTGGAGCAAAAGATTTTGAATTTGCCAGTTAAAATCAAACCAAAACATTTTAGTTAGCTTTTAGTTTAGTAATTTCTAAAATAGTTTTTTTATCAACACCGCCAATTAAATAAAGAGCAGCAAAATAAATAATTGCCCCGCCACCAATTAGAATAATAAAATTTAGATAGATAAAGATGTTTAAAAAAATGGCCATCACCAAACTAGCCAGAGTTGCTTGCCAAATTATTTTTAAATCCGGTAAAAATTTGATGGTTTGGTTTACAACCACAAGTGCGGTAATCATGATAAAAAATTCTGATATTACGGTAATCCAGGCAGCCGCCCAGTAACTGTAGATTGGAATAAAAATTAAATAAGCGATAATTGAAAGTAAAGCGTTGAGGGCATAAAATTTGATCATTTTTTTCTGTTGGTTTAAAGCGACTACCGCGTAACCAAACAAACCCGCAATAAAAATGGTGCCAGTGGCAATCAATAATATTTTAATAATTTCACCGGAAATTGCAAAGTCAATTCCAGCCATAAAAATCATAATTTTTTGACCCAAAAATAATCCGCCAACAAATAGTGGAATACTGATTGTAATTAAAAAATCAAAACCGGCTTGAATTACTTTTTTTAGTTTTTCAAAATTTTTAATCGCTACAGCCGCCGACATAATTGGCAAAACCAAACCTAGAAATAAATAAATAATGCCAATCAAAACCTCAAGCACTCTGTAGGGCGCACCATATAAACCAACTTCGGCTTGGCTGCGCATCAAAGACATAATCACCAAGTCACCTTTAAAATAAATTAAATTTAAAGCAATGGTTAAAGCAATCGGCCAGGTGTCATTGAGAATTTTTAGCCAAACCGTGAAATCAAAATCCAAACGTAATTTAACATATCGACCACAAAAAAAGATTAAAACCGCTAAAGTGATCAACGAATCCAAAACAGTAGCGGCAATAATTCCCATTAAGCCGGTTTGCCAATAGATAGCCAACAACAAAAAGCCTAAATAAAAAAATTTGGCAATTAAGTCGGCAATTACTATTTTATAAATCACTAAATATTTTTGGAATAGACTGGTTAAGATGTTATTTAACTGGGCAAAGATAAAGCCAAGCGAAGCGGCCACTACGCCAAATTTGATAATGGTTGGGTAGGGGAAAAAAAATACCAAGACGCAGGCCAAGCCAAGAAAGATAATTGAAGAAAATAACCGAATGGTTAAAACGTTATTTAGAATTTTTGCTTCGTTATTATTGGGGTTAGAAATTAATTTGGTGGTGGTCATCTGCAAGCCCAAGTCAATCAAAACACCAAAGATGGTCAAAAAAACATAAACAGTAGTAAAATAGCCATAGCCAACTTGGCCTAAGTTTCTGGCAATTAAACCAAAGGCAAATAGGCCGATAATTACGCTAACGGCTTTACCAATAGTTTGAATGATGGTGTTGTGGGCAACTTTTCTAACCTCAGTCATATTAAAATATGATACCATTTTTAAACGAAAATTGACAAAAACGTTTTGATGTGCTATACTGATTATGTAAGCAATAAAATCCTTGCTTGCATTAGCAAAAATAAAAACAAAAATATGACGACAACTCAATTCGGTTCTCAGCTGATTTCTATTTTTAGCTCAGCTGAAAAAAAACTAATCCGCACTCAAGATAAAAGGATGATCGTTAGCCTGCTTGGTGCTTTTTTTATTGTCGCTATAATTGGGTTGTCTTTAAGTTTTTTTCAAAAAGCGATTAATAGTCAGTTTTCGGGGGTAGTGTTGGCTCAATCGGCGGTTGAGGAGCCGGTAGCTTATTTGCCGGGGCAATTTGTTAGTTCGCAGTTGCAGCAAGGCTATATTGGTCGTTAAAGTCCTATTATTTTAAATTTCGAGGCGCTAAAAATATAACATATGCGTTTGAAAGCTTAGTTAAATTTGTTCTTTTAACAATTAGCAAGCCAAAACAAAAACAAAAAATTCTGCCCTACTAGGCGGATTTTTTGTTGAAAGAGGTGTTTTAAAATAATTAAATCAGTTTGTTTTGGATTTCAGGGTTGGTGATTTTTAATCCCAGATGTTTGTAGGCATTCTCGGTGGCCATTCGGCCTTTGGGGGTACGTTTTAATAAACCGATTTGCATTAAAAATGGTTCATAGACTTCTTCGATCGTATCCATTTCTTCGCCGGTGGCCGCGGCAATGGTGTTTAAGCCAACCGGGCCGCCGTTAAATTTGTCGATAATGATGTGTAAAATGCGCCGGTCGATCTCGTCTAATCCAAATTCATCAACATCCAGCATGGTTAAAGCTTGGTTGGCGATGTCTTCGGTAATTCGGCCGTCAGCTTTAACTTCGGCAAAGTCGCGGACCCGTTTTAATAAACGGTTGGCAATCCGCGGAGTTTTACGGGCGCGTTTGGCAATTTGTTCTGATGCTAATTTATCGAGATTAGTTTTTAGAATTTCTGAGGCCCGGTTAATAATTTTTTCAATTTCAGCGTCTTGGTAAAAATTTAAGTGATAAATATTGCCAAAGCGGTCGCGCAATGGAGAAGACAGAGAACTGACTTTGGTAGTGGCACCAACAATCGTAAAGCGCGGCAAGTCGAGTCGCAAAGTTCGTGCTGATGGACCTTTGCCGATAACGACATCAAGCGCATATTCTTCCATGGCCGGGTAAAGAACTTCTTCGATGGTTTTGTTTAAGCGGTGGATTTCGTCGATAAATAAAATATCACCTTCGGCTAGGTTGGTTAGAATAGCGGCCAGGTCGCCACTTCTTTCAATGGCCGGCCCAGAAGTGATTCTGATATTAACCCCCATCTCTTGAGCAATAATGTGAGCCAAAGTGGTTTTGCCTAAACCCGGTGGGCCATAGAGTAAAACATGTTCAATTGGTTCTTTGCGTTTTTTGGCCGCGGCCATAAAGATATTTAAGTTGTCTTTGATTTTTTCTTGACCGACAAAATCACGGAGCTGTTTAGGCCGTAAAGTAATATCGAAATTTAGGTCTTCTTTTTTTTCTTTTGGGTCAATAACGCGATTGTCGCTGGTTTGAATCATACGCTAGTATCTTACCTTAAAATATTTTAAATAACAAACCTGGTAAGAGTTGATAAAAGTCATTCATTTTTGTAGAGTATTAATATGACAAAAGATTTTATTGAACTAAAAGGCAAGCAAGCTGGCCCAACCAGTGTTATTTTGGTTGGCGTTCATGGTGATGAAAAATGTGGGCTATTGGCCATTAAAAAAATATTGCCTCGGCTCAAAATTGAGGAAGGCTTGGTCTTGATTGGTGTTGGAAATCCATTGGCAGCTCAAAGAAACAAACGCTACATTCAGGCTGATTTGAATCGGATGTTTAAGCCAGCTAAATCTATTTTAGCTTCAGATAAAAAAAGTTATGAATACAAACGAGCCCAGGTTTTAAAAAGATATTTGAAGCAAGCTGATTTTTTGTTAGATTTGCACTCTAGCGCCAGTCGAAAATCTAAGCCATTTATTATTTGTCAGGCTAATGCCAGAAAAATTATTCAATATTTACCGGTTGGCCTGGTGGTTTCTGGCTTTGATCAAAAAGAGCCGGGTGGAACTGATTATTATATGAATAAAATTGGTAAGGTCGGAATTTGTGTTGAATGTGGTTATACTAAAGATAAAAAATCAACACTGTTAGCCGAAAAAAGCATTTTAAATTTTTTAAAAGCAGCCGGAAACATCGAAAATAATTTAACGGCTGGAAATAAAAAGATTTATTTTAAAATATTCCAATTGTATCGAAATAAAACTGATAATTTTGTTTTAAAAAAGCAGTTTGCTGATTTTGAAAAAATTAACGCTGGCCAAATTATTGGTGTTGATGGTAGCCGGCAGATTAAAGCAAAAAAGTCGGGGCTGATTTTGTTTGCCCATAATCGTTCTCAAGCCGGACGTGAAGCTTTTTTATTGCTTGAGCAAAAGTAATAGCCTTGGCTGTTTACCAGCCAAGGCTATAAAAAACATGTGAGGATTCTAGATGAGCAGTTTGCGCAATCCTTGAAGCTCTCGTCCAAGAATTACTCGGCCATCATCACCGGGGTATTGAGCTAGGGTTTTGAATTCCAGCTTTTTTGTATACCACAGGTAGGTGATAGAGGGAGTCGGACCCATGCGAGTTCGCACCAACCCGAATTTCAATCCCCGAGCGAGGAAATCATCTAGTCGATTACGTACTAGCACTTTGGCAATCTTTTGGCCTCGCCAATCTGCTATCACGCCCACCTCGTCTTGGTAGGCAATCAAGCCATTGCCGATTTGGTTGTCAGCAAGGTCGAGGTCGATTCCCAGTTTTTTGATCAGCGGATCTGTTTGGATTGGGTAGCCCCAGCAGAATCCAACGACTATTTGTTCAGCTAAGGCTAACCAACAGGACGAGTCATTGGTGATTTCGTGTTTGATGTCGGCAAGGACTTGATCGGCCGGCCAGAATTCAACCAGCGGCGTTCGGCAATGTTGAAAACCAATTTTTGTGAGAAATGGTTTGTCAGCAATACCCCAGTAGCGTTGGCAGTTTGGGCATTTGAGCCATTCATTCCAGGGCTCAGTAGCAAAGACTTGGCGATAGCATTCGACTAGCTGATTGGTTAGACCGCACTCGGCAGTTTCATGGTTAAAGCGAACAAAGGTCAACATGATGTTCTCCTATCAAAGAGCTTTTTTGTTTTTGGATAACAAACAACCCCTCCAATCACGGAGGGGGCTATATTTATGGAATTTTGATTACATCAAGACAACCCTATCCGTGATTGGACAGAGTGAGGATGAGAAATTCGATTGATGATAGTTTTATAGCCAGCATTTTTACTTTTTAGCCATTTGGAAACTCGGGCAACAGTGGTTGAGCTCAAGCCAGTTTCTTTTTCAATTTTTGAATAAGTAATTCGTTTCGTCAACATCTCGGCGGCCTTGAGTCGATTGGCAAATTCTTCAATTTCTTTTGCGGTCATTAAATCACGTAAAAATCGTCTGGCTTCATCAGTAGTTTTTAAAGCCAGGATGGCGGTGATTAATTCTTGATTTTTGGGATTATTCCAATTCATATTATCACTTTATCATATTAAAGTGATATTGTCAAGTCTTTTATGACAAAAAGATTAGAGAGTAACTTTGACCAAAGAATAATTAGATATAAAAAAACATAGCTGAAAAGGTGCCATGTTGATTTTTCTGCTCTCAGAGCGGGTGACCGGATTCGAACCGGCGATCTTTTCCTTGGCAAGGAAACGTCATACCACTAGACCACACCCGCTCTGAGAGCAGAAGCTAATATTTAATTTTAGAAAAAAGTCATACCACTACCCGCCTTGACTCGTGTGATTATAACAAATGAGTCGACGCGAGGCGGGGACCACACCCGCTCTGAAAGCACAAAATATAGATAAATTTTAACAAATTCTACAAAAATAGTATAGCAGAAATAATTAATTTTGCAAGCCCTTCAGACCCTCAATTGATATAGGGCAATTCCAGCCGCCATGGCCACATTCAACGACTCTTTTTTACCAAACATCGGAATCGAGACCACCGCATCAGCCTGACTTAAAATTTTTTTACTCACTCCTTTAACTTCATTACCAACCACTAAAGCCAACGGAAATTCTGGTTTGAATTTATCTAAACTTTGAGTATTTTTACCAGTTTCTAAAACCACAATTTTTACCCTGTCAGCTTTTAATTTTTTGATTAATAAATGGGTCTGATAATGTTTTTCCCAAGGGATCCAGGTGTCGGCCTGCAAGGCGGTTTTACTAATTTCTTTTCGGGGTGGAAAACCGGTGTAGCCGGTTAAATAAATTTTATCAACCCCAAAAACATCGGCACAGCGAAATAATGCCCCAACATTAAACAAACTTCTGATATTTTGGCCGATTAAATAGATCGGTTTTGGCTTGATTGACATATCTATATTTTTGTCTTATTATAATTACGTTTAAATTAATTATCAAGCTCAATTCAAGTAGCGTAAAATAAGCATGGGCGAGTGGTGAAATTGGTATACACGCAGGACTTAAAATCCTGTGACCTAATAAGTCGTGC
Organism: Candidatus Buchananbacteria bacterium; assembly: GCA_016930315.1. Lineage (GTDB taxonomy): Bacteria > Patescibacteriota > Patescibacteriia > Buchananbacterales > UBA6539 > JAFGGX01. Next base: position 8,057 of record JAFGGX010000041.1, on the reverse strand, counting down.
GGGTTCGACCCCCGCCTCGCCCATTTTAGACATCCATTTTTGTTCCGTCAACGTAGAAAAATAAAGGTGAAAAATAAATATAGCATTTAGCTATGTTTTTTTGTTATAATAAAAACCTATGATCAAAAAAATATTTTTGTTGGCTTTAATTTTTGGCTTGTTGCCACATTTTGTTTTGGCCAAAGAGGTTGATTTAACTCAAGCCCTAAAGGGTCGGATTTTATTGCAGGTTGAAAGTTATGGTCGGGCTTGGTATGTTGATCCGGTTAGTCTTCAGCGCTACTACATCCGCAATGGTCAAGTGGCTTATGATTTGATGAAAAGCATGGGCTTAGGAATTACTGATAGCGATTTGGCAAAAATTCCAACCAAAGTTGGCCAGAAGTCAGACACTAAATTAGTTAATCGGTTGAAGGGTCGGATTTTATTGCAAGTTCAACAGCGCGGTGAAGCTTGGTATGTTAATCCGGTTGATGGTCTGCGTTATTATTTGGCTAATGGTGAGGCAGCTTATAAAATTATGCATGATTTTGCCCTGGGGATCAGCAATGATGATTTGGTCAAGATCTCGATGAATAACACTCAGGTTGTTCAAGACACCTGTTTTGATGATGTGGCTTATGTAGTATTTGACGGAACCAATTTTACTCATCGCTATAATGCCGATCAGATTTTACCATTAGCCTCTTTAACTAAGCTGATGACTGCTTTAGTGCTGTTGGATATCAAACCGGATTGGAATAAAAAAATTACTATCAGTCAGGACGTAATTGATTATCCAAAATTTTATGTTGGCAATGACGCCACTAGCGAAGTTGATTTAGCCGTTGGCGATCAGTTAACTTTTCATGATTTGTGGTTGGCAATGTTAGTTTCTTCTTCTAATCAGGCTGCAGCTGCTTTGGTTGAATCAACCGGTTTGAGCCGGCAGCAATTTGTCAGTTTGATGAATAAAAAGGCCGGGGAGTTGGGTTTAGAAAAAACAATTTTTTATGACGTAGCTGGACTGGATGCGGCTAATGTGACAACCGCAAAAGAAATGGCTAAAATCGCCGATCAAGCCTTTGATCAACCCGATGTAATTTCGGCTAGTGAAACAATCGATTATTCAATTTCCGCTGTGGATCTTTTAGGCCAACCCAAGGCGATTAAAGTTTTAGACCGCAATTATAGTTTATTGAAATTCGAGCCGCAAGCGTCTAAGACCGGCTACTTGGTTGAAGCCAGGAGTAATGTAGCATTAAAAAAGAACGGTATTATTTATGTGGTGCTGCACGCTAATCACCTGAGTGAACGTAACGCCATTCTAGAGAAATTATTAAATTAATCTGGCAGTTGTTGCCATTGTAATTGCCAAATCACTTTTAAAGTGTTGGCAATTTTTTCATCTTCGATTAAAACCGCAAAAGGTGTTGGGCTTTTAAAACTAATTAAAGCTACCTTGTTGCCATAAATATTAATTTCAGTATCTAGATCCTGTTTAATGAATTTTATTTCACGCAAGTGGCCAAGATTTTTTTTGGCAATTTCGCGACCAGTTAAGTTATCGCTAGCTATAGTTTTAAAAGTGATATTGCGTCGTGATCGTTCGGCTGGGTACTCTTGATAAAAATCCTTCATAATATTTTTCATCGGTTGATAATCGCTCCAGGCAACAATCGGTTTTTTTTCTTTTAGTGTATCGAGGTAAACATCTTTAATGCCAGGCCAACCCTGATGGAAAGTTACTTTTGGTTTATTATCAGGCTGATTAAAAATAGCCATCAGCTGAGGCAAAAGATTATTTAGGCTATCGGCTCTCTCTTTATTTAATTGGATAAATTTTTCTGGACTGGCAGCGCTGTAAAAGTTACGTTTGCCTTTTTTTGTTTCTTTAATCAGCTGTTTTTCTTTGAGCTGATCAATAAAATTGTAGATGCTGGTTCTTTTCACACCCGATTTTCTAGCTAAGTCTTGCATTGAAGCCTGACCCAATTCTAAATTAGCCAGATAAACTTTGGCTTGCATTTCGGAAAGGCCGAGGCTTTCTAGGAGGGGATTGTTGATTTTTATCATAAAAATGACTTATTTTTAGTCACTTTTATTTTAGCTTATTTATAACAAAAAGTCAAGATTTTTATTTTACTTTTATTTTTTTTGACTTAAATATAGACATAAAATACTTTTTAGAATAAACTAAAAAATCGAATCGATGACCTTTATTGGTCAGATTCGAAATTGACCTGGAGGTTTTGTTATGAATGCACATATCGAATTGCATCTGGAGAGGTTGCGGGGTGTGTTGTTGATTGTGGCCAAGGTCATCATCATTTTGGCAAAACTGGTAATTATTTTGCCTTTTCTTGGCCTGGTTTGTATGCCCTTCTTTACGTTTTTTGTGTATATGAAACCCGATCCCATCTCGGCTTTCTGGTGGGCTATCGTCGGTGCTTGTGGTTCGTTTATCGCAGGAATTTTCTACCTGCTCCTCTTCTATGTTCCGTGTTTGTCTTTGTTAGAGGCAATCATCATCTGCGTTGTGGAAAGAGATCCCGACCTCTTTTTGGGAGTCTTTGTATCAACTCTGTCCCAGAACTATGGAGGAGTGCCGATTCCTGATGCATTTAAGAATGGTTAAATACCCACACCTTGGTGTTTCACCGTTCCCTGAATGCCCCGGCGATTAGTATCAAAGGGGCTTTTATTTTTGCTTTGATAAAAAATATTTATAGAAGTCTAAATAGTTTTGGCCAATTTGTTTGCTGGCTTGATTTTGATCAATCAAGCCATTTTTTAAATCATTTAACGGTTGCCAAAAAATGGTGCGGCCAATCGCAAATCCGATTATCCCTTTAACTTTGGCTCCAGCCGCCAGCCATTTTTCCACCCCCTTTTTGTCTTCGCCGCGGCCCAAGATAATCGCATTAACATTGCTGCGGCCATCGGCTTTGATTTGTTGAATGAGTTTTTGGTAGCTTTGACCATTATGAAAGCCTTCAATTTTCCAAAGCGATGCTTCAATATGAGCGGCTTGGATCTCGGCAACCATTCGGCGGGTTAGTTGCGGTCGGAGTTTTTGATCGTAATTTTTTTTATCTTCTTTGACAATAGTTAGTTGCTGTTTGGTGGCCGGAATTAAAGCCTCGATCATAAATGGGTAATTATTTTTTTGGCACCAATCAGAAATAATTTTTAGATTTTTAATTTGTTTGTCTTTGTCTTTTTTCGGATCATCTGGATTGTAGCGAATTAAAACTTTGACAGTTGTTGGTTGGTATTTTTTGATATGCGCGGAAAAATTTTTACCATAGGCAAAATCAAAAATTTTCTCGCCACTCTTTTCGACCGGCAGGCAGATATTAAAATTGTTTTTTTTAGCGTCTTTTAAAATTTCTGAACCAAATTCTTCATCAACCAAAATCGCCGCTTGTTTTTTAGGCAAACCATTTTTGATGGCCAATTTAAAACCGGCATAAATGATTTTTTTGTAGTCAGCCACTTGATTTTTGATTGCCGGTGTAATTTTTTGTTTCTCTTTAACATCCAAAAGATTTTTCAAAAAAGATGAACGGTGATCAAAGGCTAAAATAAAAATGGGTTTTGGGTAGCTAATTTTTTTCATAGGGTTTGATTACAATTGTAGCTTAATCATAACCCAGATTGATTGGCTAAGCAATAGATTTGGGCTTTTTGAATTTAGTGCCGGTAAAAAAGCCGATAATTAAAGCGGCAAAACTAAAGGCGATTAGATATTTTTGGTTATTATTTTTGGACGGTAGGCCGAGATCTTCGGTGGCTGCTCCTAGTACGCGCGGTTGGGCCTCGGTGGTGGTGGCAGTTGAAGTGGGTGCGGGTGAGACATCTAAGACATTGATCTCGTTTGGCGTTGGGGTTTGGCTTTGTTGCCAGTTGAAGTCTTGATCGCGCGCGTAACTTTGGCCTTCTTTGGTTTTTTCATAGTCAAAGTTATCAACCACCTGGCCATCGGGGGTCAGTAAGCGCATCGCATCATTGCTATTGTTTAAAGCAATTTTTGTTTCCGGACGAAAAAAAGCTAAATATTGGCCGGGGTGAATAATGGTGTTGTCGGGAATAATGTAGGGTTTGCTGCCACCATCAGCGTCATCGATCTGCCAGCCGGCTAAATCATACGGGGCCAGCTCTTGGCTGAACAGTTCGATAAATTCACCGGTGTCGTCGGCACCAGCTGGGTCGGCTAGAAATTCAGAAATAAAAATGTCGGGGATTTGAGTAATAATTGGGCTGATAGGCTGGGTTAGCGTGTTTGGATCGCCGTCAGTTTTAGCGGGTGTGGTTGTGGCCTGAGTGGTTGTTGCTTCGCTGATGATTTTTAAGGAAAAAGTTTTAGTCGTGCTGGCTACATCATCGCCAACAGTCAAGGTGACAGTATATTTATCTGGCGTGTCGTAAGCGTTAGTCGCCACGGCTTGGCTGCTGCTGTTACCATCGCCAAACTGCCAGTTGAATTTTAGCTCAGAATCATTGGGTGTAAATGAATCAGACGCATCAAAAATAATTGGTTGAGTGCTGCTGGCTTGTTTTGGCAAGTAAGCAATAATAGTTGGGCCAACCTTTTGCTCGGGTAAAATATTTTTTTGGCCCGGTGTTGGTTCAGCCCACAAATAATTGTTATTATCATCGCGGCTGAAAGATTGATCGACTATCGAATCATTGAAATCGATTTGATTGATGATATGGCCTTTTTTGTCTTTGAGTTTTAAAGTTTCGTCTAAGTCATTTAAAGCGAGATTAGTTTTGTCGTGATAAAAAACAACGATACTTTGAGGTGACATGATGACTGACGGCATAGTAAAAATTTGTTTGGCGCTGGTGACAATCTGCCAGCTGGTTAAATCAATTGTTCTAATACTAATATTTTTGAGTTCAAAAAATTCATCAGCTTTATTTGGTTGACTTGAATTTGGAAAAATTTCGTTAAAAACGATGTCATTTTTTTTAACGTTAGAAGTGCCTAGCGGTGCAACGGTTGGTTGGGGTGGGTTGTCAGTTTGTTGGTTGTTAGTATCTTGATTGTCACTGTTATCGTTTTGATTATCATTATTATTGTTGCCGGAATTGTCGTTGATTTGTTTTGGGTTGCCGCCGACTGCTTGGCTGGTTTGCCAAGTTAAGTCAGTCAGCCGTTCCAGAGTTTGTTTGCTGGTGTTATCGCCACCGGGCCAGCCGTCGGTAGTGGCATTAATTTCGTCGATTAAATTATTATTAGCGTCGGTCAGCTTCAGCCATTCGCCAGTATTGGAAAGTGAGCCAGAATAAATTTGGTCGGCGGTAATAGTTGGTAGAGTGTCGTCGTCAGTTCGTTCTAAAATAAAAAATTCATGAGTTTTAATTTGGCCACTTAAAGTGATACTGGGACTGCCGTCAGTGGCGGCCAACTTCCAATCAGTTAAATCGATGTCAGTGTCAGTTGGGTTATAAAGTTCAATCCACTCATCGTTGCTCGAAGTGGCAGTGCCCATCCAGGCAATTTCGCTGATCAGCACGGTTGGTTCATCGGCGTTGGTTGTGGCCAGGTTTAGTAGTAGAGTTGTTGTGATAATAATGGCGATTAATAACTTCGTATACATAAAATTAAAAATTAAATATAAAATCTCAAAAACACAAATTAAAAATTAAATCTTTCTTTTATTTTTCATTGTCAGTATGCTGGCGGCAATAATGTTGGCAATTTCAATAGTTTCTTTTAGTAGTAATATAGATCCATTTTTTTCTGTTGGCTGGGTGTCACGGATAATTGCCAGCCAAAATTTGCTTTCATTGGCCGATTTAAGCGAATGACTATAAAAATTTATATAATCTTTTTTAGAGCTGGCCGCTTTGGCTTCAATTAGATTAGCTGTCACGCTAGTGCCACTTCTTAGTAGTTGATTGCCAATGACATAGCAAATTGAGTTTTTTGGCAGTGAGCTTGTAAATTTAACAATATCGATTGAATATTTGTATAGTCTTTTGTAGATTTCCAGTTTGATATTTTTCATATTTGTTATGTATTTTTTAGATTTTATATTTAAGATTTTAGATAACTAAAAAAGCGCACCTTGCGCTATGTTTTGATTATTCAGTTGAAAACGACACAACCCCGATAAAATCGGGGTCGCGCTATGTTGAGCCTAGAGCTCACTATTAAAATAATCTTTTTTTAAAATTTTGTCAAGGTTATAGACATTTTTTAATTTCTTTGCTAATTTAGAAATGGTTGGTGTTTCGATTTCTGGTCGGAAAAACCGACTAATACTAAGTTTCTAATAAGGGGGTGATTTAGATGTCGGATGAACAAGAGCCTCGAGAAAAGATTTTGGGAATCGAGGATTACTATGGCTCGCGGGACGAAAAGGGAGAGAGACACTCGATTCCAAACATAACATCTTTCCCACCTTGTTTTGAGTCGAGGGATTTTGGAATGTCAGCAAATCCAGAAAAATCTGGTGATACCACACCAACTGAAGAAGGTGGTGTGGCTGACGAGTTTGGTATGACGCCCTTTCAAATGGAGGTTATACAGAAAATCCGTTCAGCTGACCCTCCAAATCTCGCAGAGACTTGTAAAGAATCAGAGAAAAAAGTGGAGGATAATCCTTTCGAGCATCTTGGCAAGCCAAGAACGTCTTGTTTTGACCCTTCTTGTGAGGGTGTTAATAAGATTCCTAATTTTCTGCGTGAACTTGAATAGGTTTGTCTGTGATTGCACATTGTAGCCGGAGCACGTCCGTTCGTGTTCCGGTTTTCTTTGTAAACAAAAAAACGAATCACTTTAAAGACTCGTTTTTTAGTTTGTCTAGTTGATCGTTGCCACTAGACTATCGGCTTGATCGGTTGGTTGGCCAATCACGATCAATCTTTTTTGACTGGAGTAAAGAGGAGTGCAGGTAATCAAGGTAACTTTTTTTTCGTTTGATTCATCTAGCACCTCAGTTTGAGTTGGGCTAACAGTTTTGATTTCGGTAATTTTGTAGTCAACCAAATCTCCATTCCAGACAATTTTGAAGTTATCGCCAATATTAAGTTTGTCTAGGTTAAAAAAAGTGTCTTTGGCCGGTGGTTTTTTGTAATAACGATGACCGGCAATTACCATATTGCCAATTTCATTTGGATCGGCAGTGTTTGGCATGTGCCAAGCGCCGGCTAGCAAAGATTGCTTTTCGTTTTTGCCTTCGACAATCGGAATTTCGACATCAATTTTGTCTATAACCAAGCGATTTGGACCATCAACTTTTTCTACTACCCTGGTTGGGGCGGGCTGTTGATTAGAATTTTCTAAACTTTCAGTTTTTTTTTGAGCGAATGTCTGGTCAGCGCTTGAGCCTAAGACTAAACTTTTGATGTCGTTGCCTAATTTGGTTAATTGGTAGAGGAATTTTTCAAACCAAGTGGCTTGACCGCCGGTATCTGGCAATTCTTGATATTCTGAACCAGCGATTTGTGGAATAACAACCTGGATTTCTTTGTTGGCGTAAACCAGCGGATGGTTATCGGCTTTAGCTACAGCGCCGTTCTTGTAAGTGCCAGCTTCAATGTCATCGGCTACTTTTACAGTATAAGTAACGGTTTTTGATTCGTCGGTTGCCAAGTCGCCAAGACTCCATGTGTGACTGGTGGTGCTATTATCGGTAAAAATAAAACCATCTGGTAAAACATCGCCGACTTCAACATTAGTAGCGGTATCATCGCCGGTGTTATTAACAGTAACGGTGTAAGTGATAATATCGCCTGGAATAGCGGTATCTAAATCACTGATTTTTGTGATTAACAAAATCGGTGCAATAGTTCCGGTAGTTGAGGTTGGGGTAGTGGTTTCCCATTTACAGACTGAAGAACAGCCATCACCATCAACGGTATTGCCATCATCACATTGTTCATATGATTCAGTATGACTGTCACCGCAAATTGGACCGCCACCACCACCCGGAGGAGTTGGAGGAGTTGGAGGAGTTGGTGGGTTTGGGGTGACTACAGTTACCAAGTGACAAGTATTGTCACAAGTATGACCAGCAGTAACGCCATCATTTAAATCACATTGTTCATCAATTTGATTAATT
>JAFGGX010000040.1 GCA_016930315.1 Candidatus Buchananbacteria bacterium | reverse complement strand
TTATCTCTCTATTAATTTTCTAACTTTATTAACTTAAATTACTTAAACCATTTTCTAATTTCTTGGGTGCTGACTTTACGATGACTCATAATAATCCTGCGTTTCCTTATTGCGCTAGGCAATTGTTTTAAAAAAGTGAAAAATGTTTTCCATTGAAAAAATTCTAAAAGAAAACTATAACCAATCATCGGAATTTCCCGGCCCAAAAACCAAGGCAAATTATAAAATAAATTGCTCCACTGATCATTTTTTATAATCAACAAATGATGGTTTTTCAAAGAAATCGAACGTAAAATTTTAGAAACTTGCTTGCGATGTTTAGTAATTTTTTTTAAACCATGCGCGCTCGCATCGGCTGACAAGCGCCGGTGGTGATAACAAACCGCAACCGGCACATACCAACTGCTAAACCCGTAAAGTCGCAATCGCCAAGCCAAATCGACATCTTCTTTGTAGGCAAAAAAATCATTGTCAAAATATTGGCCATTAACCGCCGTTTCCTCCAAAGCGCTTTTGCGATACATCACCGCCGCACCGGTTATCCCAAAAACTTCTTGAGTCGAATTATATTGGCCTTCGTCTTTCTGACCTTCACCGCGATCCACCGCTTTACGACTACGGTAAATTTCCAGGCCGGTTGAATCAATCACGTCCGATTTTATCGATTGGCGCAGGCCTGCCTGATCATTTTTATCGTAGGCTTGAGTATAAAGCTTTAAAATTTTGCCGCCAAAGCTACCGGCTTCTGGATGTTGGTCAGCAAAATTAACCATTTTTTTAAGATAGTCCGACTCTAAGATTACGTCTGGATTAATCACTAAAACATAAATACTTTTCGCTAATTTAATACCCTGATTATTGCCTTTAGCGTAGCCTAAATTTTTAAAATTCTGCAAAACCGAAACGGTTGGATAATTAACTCGCACAAATTCAACCGTCCCATCACTTGAGCCATTGTCAACTACCATTACTGAAAAATCTTCGAAACTCTGCTTCGCCAAGGAAGCTAAACAATCACCAATATATTTGATGGAATTCCAAGTTAAAATTTGTACCGAAACTTTTGCCATAAGTAAATAAATTTCTAATTTCTAAACCCTAATTACTAATTAAATTACAATAACCAATGACCGAATATTCAATTTAGCTTTTTGTAATTTATTGATTGTTGTTTGTTTGTGATTTGGAATTTAGATATTAGAATTTGTTTAGAATTTAGATATTAGAATTTAGGGTTTTTATTTCTTCTCTGTTACCCAAAAACCAAGTCTAAATTTTCCACCTAATATCATTCGAGTTTGTGCATCAGCCGCCGGAATTGAACCAAAAATAATTAAAGTTACCGGCACCAAAAGCCACTGCAAAAGCATAATAGCATAATCTTTAAAAGCATGATTTTTAGGCGGTCGCGGCAACATTAAAGTATACAATACCGCAATCACAATTAACCCTAGCATTGAGGCGCGCATTAAAGTCGACAAAATAAACGGTGCGTTCTGGAATAAAGCTGTCGCTCTAACAGCCGGCGTGGCTAAATGCAGCGGTAGGTAACCGGCCAACAAAATCACAATTGGCGCGGTCGCCCAAGAATAAACGCCTTCAGTTTGGTTCCACAGATAGATCAATTTTTTACGCAATGGAATATTTCTGCCTTCACCATCTTTGAAAAAAAATTGTTTTACCATCCAGGGAAAATGTTCCACCCCCCAAGCCCAGCGCCGCATTTGTTTATATTGATTGACCAAACTACGCCAGAACCGACCAATGTCAACTGTGTTCATATAAACTGGAATATACATTGGCACGGTTTGATAGTCGCCATTATAATGAACAAATCCCTGCAAAAAAATCCGGGAATCTTCGGTCACAATTGTTTTATCCCAAAACCCAACATCAACTAAAGTTTTGTAGCTCATGCTGTGCGATGAAAAAGTAAACAAACGCTCCGGCCGCGATAGATCAGTAAAAAGCCAAAAAGTGGTTGAACTAGCCACCACTCTAATGATTGGATTGGATTCCCAAACGTTGTTGTTGTAAATTGCCACCGGCTGATAACTGGCCCGAGTCGGGTTTGGATGGGTGGCATATTGATAAGTTAAGCAAGCAAAATACTGTGGATGAACTAAAGTATCAATGTCAAAATTAGAAACAATAATATTTTTATAATCAATTCCTAAACTATCAATATAGCCCTGAGTAGCTTTGGCTGCATAATGAGTATTTGATCCTTTGCCTGGCAATTCATCTGGTAAATCTTTCGGATGAACAGTAATAATTAAATTAAAAAAATAATTTGAAAATTTTTCTTTAATTTTTTCGGCAATAATTTCAAAGTTTTGGATATCACGCTGTTCACCGGCCAATACCACAATCATTTTTTTTAAATCGTAGTTTGACTCAATTAAAGCGTTGAATGGCTGCTCAACCACCGAGTACGGTTCTTTATAGGTCGGCATGACAATAAAATGATAATACTGTTCATGGTTAGCAACATTTTTAAGCTTAGCGAACCAATCGACTTTAATTGCTGAACGATATTTAAACCAAGACATCAATAAATAAATTAACATATACAAAATCCGCAGTACCCAATAAGCATCAAAAGCAATAATAAAATAGATAGCCAAAATTGGCTTGAATAGTGATAGCGCAATTACGGCAATAAAAGTCAACCAGACTAAAAAGCCTGGCATCATCTCAAAAAACCGGTATTTTTTATCCGTTTGCATAACTTCATTAAACCAAAAAAAATGCTCTTTTGCAAGCCTAGAAATTACCAAAAAAAACACTCCGCAACCTTTTCAGACTGCGGAGCTAGCTAATCCCTCCAAATTTTCTACCCACCAAGCAGCAAAGACAAAGTACCTCTCGAGCTTCGTTCCCGCAGAGCCGAATTATTATCGACTTGATGGCAGAGGACCAATGGCTTATTCTTGACGTCTGGGCCGGTGATATTGCTGAAGAGAGCCAACTCCCTATTGACAGGTGTTGAACAGGCAATACAGTCCGGCCATTGAGCCAGAATAGTCAATACCGGCAAAGCGCCGTAGTTTTTTGCCAATTCTGACAAATACGCCCACGAGTCTTGATCGATCCGCTCCCAATCCACCTGCATACGCAGTAAAGAGAAAGGAGAATCTGGTTTAGACCATTGCTCATCCAGTGTTTTACTGCCAGCAACATTAATTGGCCCTCTCATAATCTCCGGCGCAACATCCAACATGAAGCCAAACTGAGGCCTGATGATAGTCAATAGCCATCCAAAAGTATCCACCTCGCTATGTAGAAAAGGGACAATCAAGGATTGAGACGAATCTGCTTCGAATAGGAAGGCTTCAGGCTTAACACAAAGCTCCAACCCAGGCCAACGAGAGATCGAAGCAATCTGACCCTTGACCGTCCTATCCACCAGTCGAGGGCCAACCACGTCTCCGGTCAAAATCCCATCCAAGACCGCCCACAAACCAGGCAAATGGATACGCATATCTCCCTCACCATCATACTGACCAGTGATTACAGCGAGGATGGCGGTAGTCGATTGGACGCATCTTCTGAAAACACTCGGTTTTTCCATCACACAGGGCTGCATTTCCAGAGCCCTCCTTTCAGCATAATTTTATCCCCCAAAAAAAGTACCTGTATTTTCATTACCACAAACAAAAAAAGCTGTCAATAAACAGCAAAAATTCAACGGTCAACTGTGATTTGTAAATTGTTAAATCAACGGTACCCCGGTCATTTCTTCCGGCTGATCGATTTCCATTGCTTTCAAAATAGTTGGAGCAATGTCGGCTAAAATCCCCGACGGGGTTAAAATACTCAAATCACCATTAGCACTGTCGATACCGGAAACCAAACTTTTTCCTTCCCACTGATTGCCAATCACCACAAACGGTACCGGATTGGTGCTGTGTTCTTTAGAAACTTCACCGGTTTGTAAATTAATCATCTCGTCACAATTGCCGTGGTCGGCGGTTAACAAAATTACCCCATTTTTTTCCAAAACAATTTTAGCAATCCGGCCCAAACACTCATCAACTGCCTGCACCGCCTTGACCGCTGCATCAATCACGCCAGTGTGGCCAACCATGTCGGGATTGGCAAAATTAATGACCATAAAATCATATTTATCTTCGTTTAATGCTTTGACAATCTTATCAGTCAATTCATAAACGCTCATCTCCGGCTTTTGGGCATAGCTCGACACCGCCGGCGATGGCACCAAAATCCGGTCTTCTTGCCTAAACGGATCTTCAACTCCGCCATTAAAAAAGAAAGTGACGTGAGCATATTTTTCCGTTTCGGCTGCGTGCAGTTGCCAAAGATTTTTCTCTTCAAAAATTTTTGCTAACGGTAAATTGATTTTTTCCGGCGGATAAGCGACTTCAACCGGTAAATTCTTTTCGTATTCAGTGAAAGTAACAAAAAATAAATTTTTTAAATACTCTCGTTTGAATTTATCAAAACCTGGCACGGTAAAAATGGTAGTCATTTGCCTGGCCCGATCAGCCCGGAAGTTAAAAAAGATAACCGCATCTTTATCTTCAATAGTAACCACCGGCTTGCCGCCTTTGGTAATTACGGCCGGCACAAATTCTTCATCAAAAATATTATTTTGATAAGATTTTTCAATCAGCTCAACGGGATCATCACCTTTATTTTCACTTACGCCTTCGGCCATCGCCCGATAAGCTTTTTCTTCTCGATCCCAATGGTTATCACGATCCATCGCATAAAATCGACCGCTTAGACTAGCAATCTGGCCAACGCCAATCGTTTTAATTTGAGTTTGTAATTGCTTAATAAAATCAACTGCCCCATCTTTTTTGGTATCACGACCATCAATAAAAGCGTGAATATAAACTTCACTAATCCCTTGAGTTTTACAAAATTTCAACAAAGCATAAAGATGGTCTTGATGCGAATGAACGCCGCCATTAGAAACCAACCCCATCAAATGCAACCGCGATTTATTTTTTTTAACATGCTTCGCCGCCGCCAAAAATTTTTCGTTTTCAACAAAGCTGCCGTCATCAATTGATTTATTAATTTTTGGCAAGGTTTGATAGACAATATGGCCAGCCCCTAAATTCAAATGACAAACTTCGGAATTACCAAATTCACCCCAAGATAAGCCGACCGCTTCGCCGGAAGCCTGCAAAGTGGTCACCGGATAACGACTAATAAAACTATCTAAAACCGGATGCTTAGATAGAGTGACCGCATTACCCTTGCCGGCTGGCGCTACGCCAAAGCCATCAAAGATTAAAAGGATTACTGGTTTTGGTTTAATTTTAGCCATTTCTTAAAATAATTCTTTACCGGTCATCAGCTTTGGTTTTTTGACTCCCATTAATTTTAAAATTGTTGGAGCAATGTCAGCCAATTTACCGCGTTTTTTCAATTTAATTTTTTTAGTATCGTAATAATCCGCAACAATAAAAGGTACCAAAACACCCGTATGTTCAGTATACTTTTCGCCAGTTTTTAAATCAAGCATCTTGTCGGCGTTACCATGATCGGCAGTAATAATAAAAATGCCTTTTTTCTTTTTGACTGCCTGATTAATCTTGCCAATACATTCATCGCAGGCTTCCACCGCTTTGATGGCCGCTTTAATATTGCCGGTGTGACCGACCATGTCAGCATTAGCAAAATTAATGAAAATAAAATCCTTTTTTGGCAACTCTTTAATCAAAGCCGCGGTGGTTTGATAAACCGACATTTCTGGTTTTTGATCGTAAGAGGAAACATTTGGTGACGGTAAAACTAAACGCTCCTCCCCGGCCACCGGATCTGGATAGCCACCATTGATAAAATAAGTAGCGTGGGCATACTTTTCTTTTTCGGCAATATAGAGTTGATGATAATTTTTTAAAGCAATCGGCAAAGTCTCTTTAATGTCAACGGAAGGATAGGCAGTTAAAATTGAATCAAGATCTGGACCAAAATCAGTCAAAGCAACAAAGCAAAGGTTTTTTAAAACTTTTTTTCGCTTGAACGTGCCGCCATTATAATCTTCAAAATTCTTTTGCACAAATGGTTTGGCTAGTTGTCTAGCCCGGTCAGACCGTAAATTAAAAAATATCACCGCATCATTGTCTTTGATAGTAACGATCGGCTTGCTGTTTCGCTTAATAGCATAGGGAGGAATAAATTCATCACTTTCGCCCCGATTATAGGCTTGAGTGATTGCTTCTTGCGGGCTTTTGGCATAGTTAGCTTTGCCTAAAACTAAAGCATTATAAGTGGCCTCAGTGCGATCCCAGGCTTTTTTCCGATCCATGGCATAAAACCGCCCGGTAATTGTAGCAATCCATTCGCCAGTTCGATGATGTTTATCAATTTCTTTATTTTTCAAATTCCGCATTAAAGCTTCAACCAATTTCAAAGCACTGTGAGGCGGTGAATCACGACCGTCAGTAAAAAGGTGTAAATAGACATTTTTAATCTTTTTTATCCGGGCCCAAATAATTAAAGCCAACAAATGTTCCGGATCAGCATGAGCACTTTTGCCATCACCCAACATACCCATGATGTGCAAATCAGATTTAAACTTTTTAGCGTGATCGTAAGCGGCTTCAAAGGCTGGATTTTTAAAAAACCGCCCGGAGTTGATTTCTTTGTTAATCAAAACTGGATCTTGTTCAACAATCCGACCTGCACCGATATTCATATGACCGGCTTCAGAATTCCCCGGTTGATTGTCTGGTAATCCAACATAACGACCCGAAGCATGCAGCTCGGAATGAGAAAAAACCTTCCATAAATGATCAAAATTAGGTTTTTTCGCCAATTCAATCGCATTGGCCGGACTGGGCTTAGAAATTCCCCAGCCATCCAGCACTAACAAAACCACCGTTGGAACTTTAATATTTTTAATTTTATTTGTGACTGTCATTAAAAAAGGTTAATTTTCAATTTTAGCGCTTTTCAAAATGTAAGTCGCCAACCTGAATACGTCATCAAAACTATATTCCGTATCAACAAAACTTTCTGTATAAAATTCAACTGTCATTGTTTTATCATCAAATATTCTGGTTAATATATATTTTGACCCACCACCTGGCGGCATTGAACCACTGCTAAAATAATTGATGTAGCTATTGGTTAAAAGCTGAGTTAAATTTTCATCTGAATAATCTTCGGAGCAATAATAATAAGTCAAACAAAAATCATCTGCGGATTTAGGACAAGCCTTAAAACAGCCTTCGATACATTGCTGGTAAGTATCAAAAAAACGATCTGGATCACCATTATAAACTTCTAAAACTAAGGGTTGACCAAAACTTTTTCGAAAAGCAACAATCGCACTTCTGTCGCCTCCGTCCTGATAAGGAACAAAAAAATCCCAATCATCTGGGTACTTAAAAGAAAAATCATATTTCTGGAAAGTTTTATAATGATCTTTAAACCCAACAATCTTATCCAAGTCAATTAACTCTGCTTTTCCTTGATAAGGTTTATTTTTCCGCCAGTACTGACAGCCAAGACTTTGATTGGCAGAATTTGTCAAAATCGATTGACTTGCTTGACCATCGACATTAACATCAAAAAAACTATCAAATTTATCAATCGAATAAGTCAGGACAACGACCAACAACAAAAAACAAAACAAAAATATAAAATACCCAAGCATAATATAGTAGGCAATTTCGCCTTGTTTGTCTTTACCCTTCTTAATAAACATAAATTAATCCCTAGCTATTAATTTCATTTTCAATTTCTAACAGCCGATTATATTTTTCTACCCTTTCACTGCGCGATAACGATCCGGTTTTAATAAACTCTGAATTAACTGCTACTGCTAAATCAGCAATAAAAGTATCAGCGGTTTCGCCTGATCGATGGGAAATTGAAGTTTTGTAACCATTTTTGTGCGCCAATTCAATGGCGGCCACGGTTTCGCTTAAACTGCCAATCTGATTAAGCTTAATCAAAATCGCATTGGCTACTTTACGATTAATTCCCTCTTGCAATCGCTCAACGTTGGTAACAAATAAATCATCGCCAACCAAAATTGTTTTTTTACCTAAAACTTTAGTCAGTTCAACCCAATTATCCCAATCATCTTCGGCTAAACCATCTTCGATCGAAATAATTGGATATTTAGCGATCCACTCTTTTTCTAAATTAATCAGCTGCTTAGCACTCAGGTCAGTTTTATCGGCTTTTAATTTATAGACTTTGTTTTCACTGTCATAAAATTCAGAAGCCGCGGCGTCAATAGCGATTTTAACCTGGCTGCCCAATTTATAACCAGCCTTTTGCACTGCTTGACTAATCACCGAGAAAGCTTTTTCGTTTCCGGCTAAACGCGGCGCATAACCGCCTTCATCACCTTTTAGAGTATCAAAGCCCATCTGTTTTAGAATCGAGGCTAAGCTATGGAAAATTTCGGCGCCACAACGAATCCGATCAGCCATCTTTTTTTGCAATGGCACAATCATGAATTCTTGAATGTCTAACGACCAATCAGCGTGCACGCCGCCGTTCAAAATATTCATCGTCGCAATTGGCAACTGCCAATCTTTTAACTTCAGCTTGAATGTCTGACGCAAATATTTATAAAGTGGCATTTTTTTACTGACAGCAGCCGCTCGAGCCGTTGCCAATGACACACCCAAAATTGCATTCGCCCCTAACTTGGATTTATTTTTAGTGCCGTCTAGGTCGAGCATTGTTCGATCAATATTTTTTTGATCCAAAGCATCCAAGCCAACCAACTTAGCCGCGATAGTTTTATTGACGTTATTGACCGCTTTTAAAACTCCTTTGCCGCTATAACGTTTTTTATCGCCATCACGCAATTCTAGAGCTTCGTGCACGCCAGTTGACGCTCCCGAAGGAATTGAGGCAAAGCCAATCGAACCATCGGCCAAAACAACCATGGCGCGAACCGTTGGGTTGCCGCGTGAATCAAGAACTTCCAAAGCTGATACCTTTTTAATTTTGGTATTAGGCATAATTAATATTTACTGATTTATTTATTATAGAACTTCGTAGGTAACCATAACGTCTACAATCACATCTTGACTGCCTGGTTCGACTGTCGGAGCGCTACCAGCAACCGTTTTCATGCTTGAATCTAAAAAGTATTCTCGATAAGCAATCGGATAACCGCCCGATGAACTCTCGCTAAAAGAAACTAACCGGCCCAATTTTACTCCAGCCACTTTGGCTAAAGCTTCCGCTTTTTCTTTTGCATTAGCTAATGCTTTTTCGCGAGCATCTTGTTTGATATTTTCCGGGTCATCAATGGTAAAATTCAAACTGCCAACCTGATTAGCCCCGCCAGAACCAGCTAAATCTAAAACTTTGCTCACCTGCTCCAAATCTCTAATTTTTACTGTCACCGACTGACTAACCGTATAACCAATCAAAGTCTGACGGCTGCTGCTGTAATCATAACGCGGGTAAATGTTGTAACTGCTGGTTTTAATATCTTTAGAATCAATCTTTAAATCTTTCAAACCGGCAATTAACTTATTCATTTTGTCGGTATTTTCTTTCTGGGCATCAGCTACTTTGCTTTTATCGGTTTGAACACCAACTGAAACTTCGGCAATATCTGGAATGGCCGTCACTTTACCTTCGCCGTTGATGGTGATGGTATAAACCTGCTGATCAGTTCGGCCAATGTAGTCGTGTTGTTTAACTTGATTCCAAATCAAAACTCCTAAAAAGATAACTAAAAATAAAACCAAAGCAGTAGCTAAAATCAAGCTCCACATTGTTTTTAAATTTTTTTCTTCATTCATATTTTTTTAATTATTTTTTAATAATATTTTTTAAGGC
>JAFGGX010000039.1 GCA_016930315.1 Candidatus Buchananbacteria bacterium | reverse complement strand
TTCGCTAATTTCTAGAGCTTTAAGATTTTCAATCATTCGCAAACAAAATTCCGGCGAGCCAACTACATAATACCAATTATTATCTAAACTTTTCAAATTATTTTTAATCATCGCAGAATCAATCCGGCCACTTAAATGAGGATAAACTTTTTGCTCACC
Organism: Candidatus Buchananbacteria bacterium; assembly: GCA_016930315.1. Classification (GTDB taxonomy): domain Bacteria; phylum Patescibacteriota; class Patescibacteriia; order Buchananbacterales; family UBA6539; genus JAFGGX01. The sequence continues at coordinate 12,709 of JAFGGX010000039.1, read as the reverse complement.
AGTCAGGGTAGAAATAACTTTAATATTTTGTGGCGATATTTTTTTTAATTCATCCAAAAAAACTGCTTCGGTAATTTTTCGATTAGAATAAAAAACAGTAATCGAGTTTTTTAATCCCAAATTAAAACTCTCTAACACCATGCTTCTGACTGGAGCGATCCCCACCCCGCCAACCAAAAAGACCAATTCTTTATTATTGTCTGGAGGCAAAATAAATTTACCCAATGCCTGACCAATCTCAACCGGGTCACCCGGTTTTAAATTGGCAAAAATATTTTTGAATTCAGACAAGCCGGTACGGGCACAAAAAATTAAACTATCTTCACTTGGGGCTGAAGCAAAAGAAAACCAGCGCCAATTAGCCAATAGATCGGCTGATTTAATTTGGGGAAAAATTAATTGGGCAAACTGCCCGGCTAAAAACCGATAACCAGCCGGCTTGCTAGTGGTTAAAATTATTGTATTTTCCCCAAACTTTTCGTTTTTTAAAACTTTAACTTGATAGCTAGTCATCAATTTTTTGTTCTTTAATTACATAAAGCGGTAAAAGCGCACACTTAGCCCGGGCCGGTGAAACCGTAATTTTTAAGGCCGCTAAAAAATCATCAGCCGGCATTTTTCGAACTTGCTTAATATTTTTACCTTTGATCATTTCACTAAAAATCGAAGCCGAGGCTTGAGCAATGACACATCCCCCACCCTGCCATTTTACATCTAAAATCTTGCCGGCTTTATCAACCTTTAAATACAAAGTTAATTTATCGCCACAAAAATAATTAGCGCCTTTCAAAACCTTGCCGCTTTTCATTTCACCTTTGTTTAAAGGCTGTTTGTAGTGCTGTAAAACTAATTTTTGATAAAGCTCTGCCATTTTTTAATAATTTCTTTTAAACTTTTGATAAAATAATCAATTTCACTTTTGTCATTATATAAATGAAAACTAATGCGCGCGCTGGCTGGAATGCCTAATTTTTCATGTAGTGGCTCGGCGCAATGATGGCCAACCCGAATAGCAATGCCATAGTCGTTCAGCCAAGTCGCTAAGTCGTGCGGATGCAAATCTACAACATTAAAAGCAACCAAACCTAATCGATCTTTTGGCACAGGTCCATAAATTTCTACCTCTTTAATCTTTTTTAATTCTTGATAGGCGTGTTTGGTCAGCGCCGTTCCATGACTGATAATTTTTTTCGGCCCGATTTTTTGCAAATACTTAATTGCCGCTACCAACCCAGCCACCTGCGCTAATGGTTGAGTGCCCGCTTCCAACAGCCAAGGCATTTCTTTAAATTTACTTTGTTGCCAATCAACCGTTTCAATCATATCGCCACCGGCCTGATAAGGCTGCATTTCTTTAAAGCGGTGCGGCGCCACATACAAAACGCCGATGCCGGTTGGCCCAAGCATTTTATGACCGGAAAAAACTAAAAAGTCTGGATTTATTTTTTTAATGTCAACTAAACAGTGCGAAACACTTTGAGCCGCATCAATTAAAATTGGGATCTTTTTTTTACGCGCCAGACTGGCAATCTGCTGGACTTGATTGATTGTGCCTAAAACATTAGAAACCTGAGTAACTGCAATTAATTTTACTTTTCTCAACAAAGCCGGGGTCAACTTTTGCAAGTGTCCGTCGGCAGTAATCGGCCAATAGCGTAGCTGCAACTGCTTTTCTTTAGCTAACATCTGCCAAGGCACAATATTGGCATGATGTTCCATTTCCGTGGCTAAAATCACATCGCCTTTTTTTAAATTATTTTTTGCCCAGCTAGCCGCTACCAAATTCGTACCTTCGGTCGTGCCTTTAGTAAAAACAATACTGCTCGCATCAGCCGCGTTGATAAACTCGGCCACTACTTTTCTAGCATTTTCAAAATTAACCGTAGCGTTTTGGGCTAAATCGTAGGCGCCTCGGTGAATGTTGGCATTTTTGCTGCTATAAAAATCAACCATTGAATCAATCACCACCTTTGGTTTTTGGCTGGTAGCGGCTGAATCTAAATAAACAAAAGGCTTGGTTTTGCTATCAAGCTTTTTAAAAATTGGAAAATCTTTCTTATAATCCATAAATTTAAACAAAATTTTTCTCTACTTCCGCCAAAAAACTATTGGTAATCATCTTAATTGCTTGGACCTTATTTAGCCCGCGACTCATCAAGTAGTATACTGCGTTTTGATCAATCTGACCAATGCTGGCACTGTGCGAAGCTTTTACCTCGTCATTGCTAATTTCTAGGTCTGGCTGAGTCTGAATTTGGCATTGGTCAGACAATAATAAGATTTTTGTATCTAAATAAGATTCAACATTTTTAGCGTTCGGATGAATTTTAATTAGATTTTTAATCTGGCCATCGGTCTGGTCCAAGCCCAAAGCTCTTACTTTGATGTCGCCGCTGGTATTTTGCGCCAAATGATTATTAATTAATTCAAGATTAAATTTAGATTTTTTTTCCGCTTTAATTCCGGCGGTGATGTTACCAACACTCCCCGATTGTTGATGATTGATTAAAAACTTACCGGCAACATCTTTTTGAAACACAGCCGAATAAAAGAAATTAAATTCTGTATTTCTTTTTAAATTAAAATAATAAAAAAAATTATCAGCGATTGTTTTAGTTTTTTGCTTAACGGCAATTACAGAATCTGCCGGTAAGCTGAAAAAAAGATTAATAGTTCCTTGCTCCAATTGATTAACTAATTCCACGTCAATTTTTTTTGCGTTTTTAAACTCAACAATAAAAGCTTCTTTTTGCGCTTCAACCTTAAATTCAGCCTGCAAGCTTTTTGGCGCTTGATTAAATTGATAGATAATAAAATCAGCTTCGGTTTTAAGTAAATTAAAATTGTTTTTTTGCTTTTGCGCCATATTAACCAACTGCCCCTTCCATTTCCATGGCAATTAACCGATTTAATTCAACCGCGTATTCGAGCGGCAATTCTTTGGCAAACACATCCATAAACCCAGCCACAATCATTTTTTCGGCTTCCTGCAAATTTAAACCGCGTGATTGCAAATAATAAAGTTGGTCTTCGCTGATTTTTGAAACCGTAGCTTCGTGTTCAACCGAAACATTTTTATTGCCGACTTCCATGGTCGGATAAGTGTCGGTCCGAGACCGTTTATCGAGCAATAAGGCGTCGCAACTCACCTTGACCTTACAATTTTTGGCTTTGGGCGAAACCCGCACCAAGCCACGATAAGAAGTTCGACCGCCATCTTTGGAAATTGATTTGGAAACAATCTTGGAGGCAGTGTTAGAAGCTAAATGAGTAACCTTGGCACCGGTGTCTTGGTGTTGATTTTTGCCGGCAAATGCCACTGACAAAATATCGGCCACCGCTCCTTCTTCTTTTAAAATCACGCTCGGATATTTCATCGTTACTTTTGAACCTAAATTGCCATCAACCCATTCCACCACCGCATTTTTGTAAGCGATCGCCCTTTTAGTGACTAAGTTATAAACATTTTGCGACCAGTTTTGAATTGTGGTGTAGCGAATCTTGGAATTGGGCAAAGCAATTAATTCCACTACCGCGGAATGCAATGAATCTTTGGAGTAGATTGGCGCTGTGCAACCCTCGATATAGTGAACTGACGAACCCTCGTCGGCAATAATTAAAGTTCTTTCAAACTGGCCCATTGACGGCGCGTTGATGCGAAAATAAGCCTGGAGCGGCAAATCAACCTTAACGCCTTTTGGCACATAAATAAATGAGCCGCCAGACCAAACCGCGGTATTAAGCGCCGCAAATTTATTATCACCAGCCGGAATTACCGTGCCAAAATATTTTTTAACCAATTCTGGGTAAAGTTTTGGCGCTTCCGACATATCACAAAAAACCACTCCGGCATCGGTCCATTGTTTTTTTAAATTATGATAGATCACTTCCGATTCGTACTGAGCACCCACGCCGGCTAAAAATTTTCGTTCGGCTTGAGGCACGCCCAATTTATCGAAAGTTTTTTTGATTTTTTTCGGCACCTTTTGCCAAGAGTTAGTCTGACTATCAGTTGAACGCCAATAATAAATAATTTCATCAAAATTAATCTCGCTTAAATCAGCACCCCAACCCGGCATTTTTTTATGGAAAAATATTTTTAACGCCGCCAATCTTTTTTCCAGCATCCAGGCCGGTTCATGATGTTGTTTAACAATCGTTTCAACCACCTGTCGATTTAAACCTTTTTTAACCTTAAAAACGTAATCAAGCGGATCCTTGAAAGTATATTTTTTTTGATCAATTTTGATGGTTGGTTTTTTGGCCATTTAAACCTCTAATTTTTCTTGGTTAGCCAATTATACCCTTGGGTTTCAATTTTTTTAATCAACACTCGGCCACCGCTTTCAACCATCTGGCCATCATGCAAAACATAAACGCGATTTGAATTTAAATAATCAAGCAGGCGTTGATAGTGAGTGATTACTAAAAAGCCAATTTTTTCTTTTACGGCCAACTGCTTAATATTTTTGGCAATAATTTTTAAGGCATCAATGTCCAAACCAGAATCGGTTTCATCTAAGATTGCAATTTCTGGTCGCAAGACATGCAGTTGTAAAATTTCGGCTTTCTTTTTTTCACCACCAGAAAAGCCTTCATTTAATCCTCGGCTTAAAAATTTTTCCGGCAATGACAAATCTTTCAAGCCTTTTTGCAAGCGTTGATCAAAATCAGACTGACTGCCATTTTTACCATATTTCGCCTGATAGGCCGTGAGCAAAAATTCATAAAAATTAACCCCCGGCACTTCATAAGGATATTGAAAAGCTAAAAACAAACCAAGCCTGGCGCGCTGCCAAGGCTCTAGCTTTAAAATATTTTTATTTTTCCAACTGGTAATGCCGGTAATTTTACCCAACCCCGGCTGACCCATCAAAACATTAGACAGTGTAGATTTACCAGAACCGTTCGGGCCCATCAAAACCGTGATTTGCCCAGCCAAAATTTCCAAATTAACTGAATTCAAAATCTTTTTACCATCAATTATGGCTGATAAATTTTTAACTTTTAGGCTCTTTTGTGAAGCTCTCGTCATAATTTTAACTATTAATCAAGTTTACTGATTATAAAATAAAAATGAGATAACGTCAATGATAAAAAAATCCGCCCTTTACAGGGCGGATTCAATCTGAATTTTGGAAAAACTAAGCCATTGGGGTTGGTTGTGATTTGCCTTCACAAGCCTTACAGTTAGCTTTGTGAGTCACCACTTCGTAAATAGCTGCCAAACCAACGATTACATAGATAATCTTGGAAATAATTGCATCCATACCACCAAACAAAGCGCCAACGTCCCAGCTGAACAAACCAACTAAAAGCCAATTCAAACCGCCGATTACCAACAAGATGAAAGAAATCATGTGTAAAGATTTATTTGCTTTCATTTAATCACCCCCTTTCTTTATTTTAGTTTCGATTGTCTAATTTAATTATAGCAAAAAAAACGCTTGTCAACAACTAGAAACTAATTGCCACACAACCTAAAAAAATTAACAAAACCGAGATTAACTTTATCAATAGTGTTTTTTTAGCAATATCTTCTTTAATAATCTTAGGCCAGAAAACCGACAATATTACCCCGAACACCAACATAAACAAAGGCTGGGTACCGCCAAGAGCCGAAACCAAAGCCACCGGTGCTAGACTAACGGCTAAAAAATTTAAAACATGCCCGACTAAATAAATAACTTCATTAGCGACCAAAATAAAAAATGTGCCGGATTTAAATTTTAAATCTGCCAAAGAGTTAACTCGCCTAGAAAAAACTAAATATAAAATCACTAAAACCGCTCCGATTAACCCACCCATTAGCTCATAACTCAAAGCCGGCCAAAAACTTTGATCGATAATCACCAATTTAAAAAGAACAACCGGCAAAGCAAACAAAAAGCTGGACAACATCATATACCAAAAAGATGGTCGTAAACTAAAAATCTTTCGACTGAATTTATCAACCGAAAGAAAAAAAGCACCACTTAGAATTAAAACAAAACCAATCAACTGCAAACCACTCAGTGTTTCACCGAGGATAAAATAAGACAAGATTAGCGCAAAGACTGAGAACGATTGGAACAATGGTGCCACCCTAGAAGCATCGTCAAGCGAAACCGCCTTATACCAAGGAATTAAAGCGATTTCAAAAAGCGTTCCGGCAAATAACAAAACTACCATTTGCAAACCAGAAAAAACGGGAAAAAGCTGAATAGCCCAGAATAAAAAACCAAAACCAAAGGCCAACAACCCGCCAATCGCCGTTAAAACAAAAGGATCTTTAATTCTTTTTTGTAAAATGAAACGATCAAAAAAATTTGAGATCGCATAAAGTGCCGGCGCGGCAATTGCTAAAATAATCCAATACATAACTAAACTATTAGCAAAAAACTACTTAATAATTTGCACGTCGGTCGGTAAATTTGCTTCAATAACTGCTAAATCTTGTTGGGAATAATTATTTCCTGATAAATTCAAAAGTTTTAATTTTTTTAAATTACCGATTTCGTTTGGCAAGCCAGTAATTTGATTATTAGATAAATCTAAAATTTCTAGATTCTGCAGTTGGCCAACTTCGGCCGGCACTCCAGTCATTTGATTATTACTTAAATTAAGCACCTTTAGATTACGCAGTTGACCAATTTGCGACGCCAAAGCGCCGGTCAGTTGGTTATTAGATAAATTCAATGATTCTAAATTGATTTTATTAAAAATATCGCTCGGCACTACTGTTAAACTTTGACCGTTCAGATCTAGAGCGGTTTCACCGGGTACCATTTCAGATTCGTCAATATTAAAATTATTTGAATTCTGACCACCAAACTGGCAGCCACTCAAAACAACAGCACAAACGACAACGACAACTAAAAACATTTTTTTCATTTGGTTTTTCTGGTTAGTTTTAAACTAATCATATTGTATCAAAAAATCGCCGTTTTGGCGACTTGGTTACACGACTATCAATCATAAACTGGTGGGGCGTGGAGGATTCGAACCTCCGACCATCTGCTTAAAAGGCAGTTGCTCTACCAACTGAGCTAACGCCCCACGATTTATACTATTTTAAAAATACGACCATCTGCTTAAAAGGCATTTGCTCCCCGCCCGACGCGCCTACGGCGCAGCCGTGGCGGGCGGGTACCAACTGAGCTAACGCCCCCCACAACCATTGACTTTTGACAATTAACAATTGAGTAACATTATTTTACACAAAAATAATATAGCAAAAAAATTATTATTTTGCAAGAGGCTTTGGTAATGTGCACACACATTTTGCACTTTTTGCTATTTATGGCTAAGTCTTGACAAAACAATATAAATAATGTATACAACCAGCAACAATTCTTGGCCAACTTCCCGTTCCACACACTCTCCCAATCCAGTAGCGAGGAGCCAATTATGACCGAAGCAGGTGAACCCACTCTCAAAGAGCTGATCGAGTACATCGCTCGATCGCTCGTCGATCATTCCGAAGCCGTCGAAGTCAGCACCGTCGAAAGCGACAACAGTATCATCGTTGAATTGCGCGTCGCTCCCGACGATGTCGGCAAAGTCATCGGCAAGGGCGGCCAAACCGCCAAAGCGCTCCGTAAAATCCTCAGCGCCGCGGCCACCAAGCACAAGAAGAAATCGCTTCTGCAGATCGTCGAGGAAGAGGAACCCAACGACGACTAACAACCCGTTGATCACCGGCCAAGAATCATCTGGCGAGAAGCCCGTGGCTGCCCAAGGCAGTATAACACGGACTTCTCGCCTTTTCTTTTTAGTAAAAACAGTGGATAATTTGGGTACAATTTTAGCCTTGCATATTCAATCAATAATCGGTAAGATGAGAGGGCAAAAGATTATAAAAATATGGCTACTGACGCAGAAATCCTTCAAAAAATACCACCCCACAGTATCGAAGCCGAACAATCATTGTTGGGCGCGCTTTTGATTGACAAAGACTCAATTATTAAAATTGCTGACATTATCAATACGCCAGATTTCTATAAAGATACTCACGGCTTTATTTATCAGGCAATGAAAGAGCTTTACGAGAAGCGTGAGCCAATTGATATTTTAAATTTAAGTAACCGCTTAGAAGAAAAAAAACGACTTGATTTAGTCGGCGGACGCAGTTATTTAACCAGCTTGGCCAATATTGTTCCAACCGCTAGCCACATTATTTCTTACGCTCAAATCGTTCAAAAAAAAGCGACCCTACGTCGGCTTCTTCATTCCGCTAACGAAATCGGCGAATTAGTTTATAAAAATAGCGACGACGTTGAGCAACTCTTAGATCAAGCCGAACAATCATTATTTGCAGTTTCTCAAAAATATTTAAAGAGAACCTTTGTTTCAATGGCTGATGTTTTAACCGAGGCCTTTGATCGAATTGATGAACTGCATCGTGAATCCGGCAAATTGCGCGGCATTCAAACCCATTTTCATGATCTTGATAATATTCTAGCCGGCTTACAAAAATCCGATTTGATTATTTTAGCCGCTCGGCCATCAGTCGGTAAAACCACCTTTGCTTTAGATATCGCCAGAAACGTAGCGGTGAGATCCAAAGTACCGGTTGGTGTTTTTAGCTTGGAAATGTCCAAAGAACAATTAGTTGATCGGATGCTTTGTGCTGAAGCTAAAGTTGATTTATGGAAAATGAGAACCGGCAAATTAACCGATAAAGGTGAAGATGACGATTTTACCCGCATTAACCGCGCGATGGGGGTTTTGTCCGAAGCCGAGATTTATATTGACGATTCAGCCAACGCCAACATTATGGAAATTCGCACCAAAGCTCGGCGGTTGCAATCTGAACATGGCCTGGGTCTAATCGTGATCGACTATTTGCAGTTAATGGAAGGCACCAGCGGTAAAGAAAACCGAGTTCAAGAAGTGTCTGAAATTTCTAGAAAATTAAAGGCGATTGCCCGCGAATTAGACGTGCCGGTTTTAGCCTTGTCACAGCTGTCTCGATCGGTGGAATCACGTGACAACCACATCCCCCGCTTGGCTGACTTAAGAGAATCCGGCTCAATTGAACAAGATGCCGATGTGGTTTTATTTATTTATCGCGAAGCCACCTATCAACGTGATTTACCGCCTGACAAAATCCATGAAACCGAAATTATTATCGCCAAGCATCGTAATGGTCCGACTGGCAAAATTAAATTGTTCTTTGATGAAAAAAATGTTACCTTTAAATCATTAGAACAAAAAATTAACAGCCAAGATATTAATTTTAAATAAAAAACTATGTCAATGATCGATAAATTCAAACAACTAAACGACTTACGCAGTCAGGCTAAAGATTTGCAAAAAAGCCTTTCCGAAGAAAGGATTGAGACTCAAAAAAATGGCATTACTTTGACTATGGATGGTAATCAAAAAGTTATTTCAATTACTTTTGAACAAGAAATGCCAAAAGACCAGTTGGAAAAACTACTACCGGAAATCTTTAATGAAACAGTTGATAAAATCCATCGCATTATCGCCACCAAAATGCAATCTGGCGGCATCAACTTGCCAAACTTTTAATCATGCAAAACCTACCCGAGCCAATTAAAAAATTAATTGACTTATTTACTCAGTTGCCCGGTATCGGTCCGAAAGGAGCTGAGCGGATTGTTTTTTCGTTGCTTTATAAACCTGACCAACAAAACAGTGAACTGGCCAACTCAATCAGTCAAATCAAAACCCAAATCAACAAATGCGAGTCTTGCCAAAGCTTTGATGAAACTAACCCTTGCCACATCTGCACTGACCGCTCAAGAGACAAGACAGTGCTGTGTTTGGTAGGTCGACCGCAAGATATCAGCATTATCGAAAAAACTAATGACTACCAAGGCCGCTATTTTGTCTTAGGCGGCGTCATTGACCCGCTAGAGGGCCTAACCGCCGATAAGCTCAACTTACGCTTATTAGTTGATAAAATTAAAGCCGATGGCGTTAAAGAAGTGATTCTGGCCTTAAATCCGGATATGCCCGGTGAAACCACCATGCTTTATTTAACCAAGCTGTTAAAACAATTCAAAAACTTAAAAATTACCCGTTTGGCTCGTGGTCTGCCGGTTGGTAGCGACTTAGAATATGCTGATGAGGTGACTTTAAGCAACGCCCTGAAAGGCCGAAGAGAAATATAAAAACTCCGCCCCTACAATGTCATTCCCGCGGAAGCGGGAATCTAATTGGTCAGGATAGAAAAACCCCGCCAGTTGGCGGGGTTTAATTTAAATTTTTTGGATTTCAATTTTGGTAAACGGCTGACGATGGCCAGCTTTTCGGCGATATCTGACTTTTGATTTGTATTTAATCACGGTTATTTTATCTTCTTTGGATTGGTCGAGTACTTTGGCTTCAACAGAAATACCTGAACTTGGCTGACCAATTTTGACTTCTTTGCCAGCTTCATCACTGACTAACAAAGCATCAAATTTAACAATATCACCAACCTGATTGGGTAATTTTTCTACTTTAATTGTATCTTTTGGTTTAACCAAATACTGTTTACCGCCGGTTTTTATCACTGCAATAGACATAGCAAAATAGCTTAAATTTAATATTAACTCCCTTATTCTAACAGAATATCAAAAATTGTCAAGTTCTACTCAATGGCAATAATTGGCAACCCACACCTAGCCTTAACTGAATTAACTGCCTTGATAATATCATCTATTTTTGGCTCAATAACCGTCAATTTATCACCATTTTTTAAAACCAAATTAACCAATAGGCTGTGAGACTGGAAAACAGACCGAACCTGGCAATTGTTGACCGCCTCAAGGGCTTGAAGCCAACTAATATTATCTTGCTGGACAAAATTCCGATCATCTGGCGTAGCACACTGCGGCGGATTAGATTTCACAATACTAAACCCAGCCGCTACACAATCATTAAAATTCTTGATTGTCGCCAAAAGTTCATTACACTTCTCGTGGCTAGCCATATCACTTTTTGGTAAACAAGCTCGTAATTCAGCAGCGATGTCTCGCTGAGTAAAACCGTCCGAAATAATTTTTGAATTATAAACTAAACAGAAAAAGACAAATCCAATTACCAATAAAATTATAATAACTAACCAGATGACAATTTTTTTATTCATAAAAATATTTTTATGACAATAATGATTCGTATCTGAAACTCCACTCTCCTACTAAATCTTACGACTGTCATAGGCCCAATGTAACAAAGCTTGGCGTTGTTTTCGTCGGCAACCTAAATCGCCTTTTCGGCAATTTTTCTTGATGGCTCCCAGATGACGCCTAATTGCTTTCCAGCGCTTAATCTGCCTCTTATCCTCTTCCGGAATTCTTCTGCCCATGTAATAGCGGCAATACCACTGAAACCAGCCACGCGGATCAGCCGGATAAATCCAACCGCGCTTCTGCCATTCAACCAAAGGCAAGCTGGCATTAACTTTAAAGAAATTAACTGAACTGTCTTTGACTTCCGACAATTTAGCTTTTTTAAACCAACTTTTAGGGAATTCCTTTTGACAATCGCGCAAATATTTACCACCAAAAACGCCGAGCTCTAACATTTCTTTAGGGGTAAGCTCGGGCTTGAATTCCGGATCAAAATTTTTACCAACGCCTTCAGTGAGATAATAAATATACTTTTTTTGAAAAGTGTCGTTGACAACCACTTTCTTTTTTTGCATGACAAAAAAATTATTTCATCGCCAAAATACTACGCTTATAACTTTCCAAATTTTCCAAAGCAATTCCGGTCCCCTTGGCCACGCACAATAGCGGCTCATCGGCAATATAAGTCGAAACGCCAGTCGCTCGAGTAATTAACTGGTCAATGTTGCGTAATTGGCTAGAACCGCCAGACATAATAATGCCCTTGTCGATGATATCAGATGAAAGTTCTGGTGGTGTCCGCTGCAATACTTCTTTAACCGCAGCGATAATGCCTTCTAATTCCAGCTGGACAGCTTCAGTTACATCATCTGATTTAACCACAATAGTTCTTGGTAAACCAGTAATCGCATCCCGGCCACGAACTTCTTTTTCCAAAGGTTCGTCCATATGCATAGCTGAGCCGACATCAATTTTAATTCGCTCGGCTGTTCGTTCACCGATCATCAAATTGTATTTACGGCGAATGAACTCAGCAATCGCTGAATCAAACCGATTGCCGCCAATTCGCACCGAAGTTGAAGCCACAATTCCGCCCAAAGAAATAACCGCCATTTCTGATGTACCGCCACCGATATCAATAATCATATGGCCAGACGGCGAACCAATCGGAATGTCTGCGCCGATTGCCGCTACAATTGGTTCTTTAATAATATAAGCAGCTTTGGCACCTGCTGCGATGGTTGCATCAATCACTGCTCGACGTTCTGTTGAAGTGATCCCGGCTGGAACGGCCACCATCACTTCCGGTCTAAATAATCGGACGCCACCCAAAGCTTTGTTAACGTAATAGCGCAACATGGCCGCGGTAGTTTTATAATCGGCAATCACCCCATCTTTCATCGGCCTAACCGCGATAATTGTGTCAGGCGTTCTACCCAACATTTCTTTAGCTTCAATCCCCACCGCTAAAACTTTTTTATCCATTGCCGAAACTGCCACCACCGAAGGCTCGTTAATTACAATCCCCCGCTTCGGCACATAAACCAAAGAGTTAGTAGTTCCTAAATCAATTCCGATCTTTTTGATTAACATTTTAAACTAAAAATTTACTTAGTAAATCAACTTGATTTTAACCAAAATTTAAG
>JAFGGX010000038.1 GCA_016930315.1 Candidatus Buchananbacteria bacterium | reverse complement strand
GCACCTAATTGGCGGCGGGGTTGAGCCGGATGAATCTTTGGAAGATGGAATTAAAAGAGAAATCCGAGAAGAAGCCAACATTGAAGTTGAGATATTGGAACGGCTTGGTTTTGATGATGATTTTGAACCGGACAAACATGGTGAATTAACTCACTACATTTTTTTAGTTTATAAAGTAAAATATATCTTCGGTGAAGCCAAGGCTGACGATGATTTGGTTGACCTGAAATGGTTTTCTAAAAATGAGCTACCTGAATCTGAATTTAACCGGCCAACACTAAAATTATTCAAAAAAATTGGCTACCTTAAATCGTAAATAAAAGAAATGAATTTAAATAAAAAAATTGCTCTGGTCACAGTATCTTAAAAAGGCATCAAAAAAATTAATTCTAAACTATGAAATATTTTGTTATTATCCGCGGGCCACTGGGAGTAGGAAAAACCACCATTGCCAAAAAACTAGCAGAAATGCTAAAAGCTAAATATCTTGAACTCGATGCCGCACTTGAAAAACATGGCCTGGCGAAAGCCGAGGGCGATTATACGCCAGAGGAATGGCTAAAACTCAATGAAGCTATTATCCCTGAAATTAAAAAAGAAGAGATAACAGTTTTAGATGGTAATTTTTATTTTAAAGAACAAATCGATGATCTGGTCAAAAATCTGCTGGCTAAAGGTTTTATTTTTACTCTCAAAGCGCCGCTGGAAACTTGTGTTGAACGAGACAAGAATCGCCCGCTTTCATTTGGCCCACTGGCAGCTGAAGCGGTATATAATTTAGTTTCAAAATTCGACTACGGCACGACCATCCAAGTTGAAGACAAAACTGTTGACGAGATCATTAAAGAAATAAAAAACTTCCTATCATGATAAAATTGGGCTATTCACTGGGCAGTAACAAACAAAAATACTCCCTAAAAGATAAAATAAAAATTATTTCATCAGTTGAAACTCATGCGGTTGAGCTTAGCTATATGGTTATTGATGAACTAAAAGAAAAACCAGACGAAGAGGATATTGAGTTACTAAAAAAATTTCAATATATTTCTATTCATGCGCCAGCTTTAGTCTACAAAAACCAAGAAACTGGAGAAAAAAAATGGATTAGATATCCAGATGATAATTCTCAAGCAGTAATAATGCAACTACTAGAAATCGCCAAAAAAATTAATGCCAATACCATATTGTTTCACCCAGATCTAGTTGATGATTTTTCTTGGCTGGCAAAACAAATAGGTAGCCTGTTGTCTTTTGAAAACATGGACAAAAATAAAAAATTCGGCAACAATATAAAAGATTTAGAAAAAATTTTTAGCCAAGCGCCAAATGCGAAATGGGTTTGTGATGTAAACCATATTTATACTGTTGACCAAAGCATGAAACTAAGTCAAAAATTTCACGATGCTTTTGGGGATAGATTATGCCATTATCACTTAAGTGCTTACGGCGGTTTTCATGAGGCTTTTTATATTTCTGGCGAAGATATTATCTTGCAAGGAATAAAAAATTTCTCGATTCCAATTATCCATGAAGGACAAGCCCTAAGAGATGGCAAAGAATCACTGATTAAAGAAAATAAATATGTGCTGGAAAGATTAGAAAAATAATTAACTAAAAAATAATTAACTAAAAAATATGAGTGAACAATTCGCAGAGGGAAAAGAACAACCTCAAGAGACCTTAGAAGATGAAAAATACAAGGCTTATCAAGATGCAGAGGAAAGAAGAACAGCAATAATGCGGGAAATCAATGAAGTGTTGAGAGCCAACCCAGACCCATCAGAGGTTAGAGAAAATGCCCTAAAAAAATTGTCCGAACAGATGGATCAAGCGATGGAAGAGTCTACAAAAACTTTTGATGAATGGATGGAAGCTATTAAAAGAGCCCGCGAAACAGAAACGGAATAGCTTCGAAATTCTTAAGATTCATAAAACTCCCCCAGCGATTTTGAAGGGAGTTTTTAGTTTGAAAAACCTACATCGATTATTGACATTCGACCAAAATAGAGCTAATTTAATGATGCTCTTTCCAATCCCATATTCGAGGTGCAATCATGCAGACATTCAACGCTATTCGTGCCATACTCACAGCCATTTGTTGCGGAATCGTCGGCGGAGTGACCGGCAACTACTTCGGGCACACTATTGGGCTGACGACAATCATCGGAGCGACTACCGGATTTATTCTGGGGTTCGTTTTCTATGACCCATCGATTCTGCTGAAATTGATTCCAAGGGGCCAAAAACTTTCAAGGAGATTGGCCATTTTCACCGGTGCTATGGTTGTATCAGCGATCTTTTTGATCTTGCCGATTACCACTGTTTTAAACACCATCTACGACCGCCTGTATCCAATACGGACATTTTTCACGTCCACAACAGCCGCCGCATCAGCAATCTACTGTCTAGCATCAATTATTATCAATATCATGATGCTCTACGAAGTCAGACTGCCAAACGAAGACAAAGATTCGGATGCTAAAACTGCCAACCACTATCTCAACAAAGTAAGTGAAATCAACAACATGCAAATTTCACTACCCACCTGTGCTTTGTGTGGCTTTCTGCTAATGATGTTTATCACCGCCAAAATCGCCACCAACTTATTGAAAGGAGTAGGCATATTTTTCTTCTTCGTGTTCTGCGCGCTCGTCTGGGCATTGTTCAAAAGTACTCTGAAACTCCAGGACCTGGAATGGCGATTACCAACCGCGTTTAGCGCAGCGATCGGAGCGATTGTCTTCGTGCTCGCAAATCCAATGTTCAGTGTCGCTGCTAGCTCGTTTGCCATGATCTTTTATCTGGCAAGTAAACGGATAAGTCGAGACTGGCTGGAGAAAGGGGCCTTCAATTGGGATATCTCTTGAGTACCCAGCTCCAAAGCTGGACTCAAGATTCAAAGACCGGGAGCTCAACCGCCCCCGGCCTTCTTTTTTTTATTTAATCAAAAATCTACTTTAAAGTTTTGAGTTGTTGTTTGATTTTTTCCAGCTGCACTTTATGATCGGCCAATTTCACTTTTTCTTTTTCAATAATTTCTTTTGGCGCCCGTTCCAAAAATCTTTGATTTTTTAACTTCGCTTCCAAGTGAGCGACAAAATCACGAACACGCTTTTCTTCCACAGTTAAACGATTCAATTCTTTTTTAACATCCAAAGTTCCAGCTACTGGTAAATAGATTTCAATTTTACCCACCACCGCCGACAAACTGGCTTTTGATTTTTTACCGCTAGTTAAAACTTCAATTTTTTTCAACCGAGCCAAACGACTAATTACCAAACTTTCTTGCTCAATTAATTTTTTACTGCTGCCAGCTACAATCACTGCATTAATTTCTTGTGATGGCGAAATATTACTTTCTGATCGTAAATTACGAATAGTGCTAACTACTTCTTTAACCAAATCAAAATCTTTAATTACTTTTTTATCAACCTTGCCGCTCGCCTTTGGCCAATCTTGAATCATCAATAAATTTTTATCATCCAGATTTTGCCAAATCACTTGAGTGACAAACGGAGTAAACGGCTGCCAAAGTTTTAACAAGTTTTGCAAAATATAAAGTAGAATTTCTTCTTTGTCGCTTTCGACTTTAGAAATTTCCACATACCAATCAGCTAATTTAGACCAAGTAAATTCGTAAATCTTTTCGCCCACGACAGAAAAATTATAGCTTTCTAAATTTTTAGTGGCAAAATCAATTAACAAATTTAACTCCGCTAAAATCCACTGATCAGCCAGAGTTTTAACGCTGGGTTGTTTTTCAATCAAACGCGGATTTTTGACATTAATCAAAATATAGCGCGAAATATTCCAAAGTTTGTTGACAAAATTCCGGTAACCACCAATTTTACTTTCCGACAAATTCATGTCGTTGCCCGGAGTGGTGCCAATCAATAAACTCAGCCGAGTGGCGTCAGCGCCGTATTTTTTAATCACATCAAGCGGATCAATTACATTGTCGAGTGACTTAGACATTTTTACGCCATTTTCATCCCTAATTAATCCATGCAAATAAACATGTTTGAAAGGAATTTCGCCCATCAAATAAGTCGACATAATAATCATTCGCGCCACCCAAAAAAACAAAATATCGTAGCCGGTTTCCATTAGACTGGTCGGATGAAAAGTTTTTAGGTCTTTGGTAATTTCAGGCCAACCAAGAGTGGAGAATGTCCACAAGCCCGAAGAAAACCAGGTATCTAAACTGTCCGGGTCTTGCTGCCAGCCGTCCCCTTTTGGCGCTTCCAAGCCAACATAAATTTCTTCCGATGTTTCGTGTTCCATGTTTCGTGTTCCATGTTTCGTGTTCCGATACCACACCGGAATGCGATGACCAAACCAAATCTGACGACTAATACACCAGTCGCGTAAATTTTCAATCCAGTGATAATAAGTTTTGTTAAAACGATCAGGAATAATTTCGATTTCTTTTTCTTTAACTACTTCCAAAGCTTTTTGCTTGATAGTTTTGCCGCCCAATTTTTTCACTTCTTTGTTAACATTAATAAACCATTGTTTTGACGGCAGCGGTTCCACTGGCGTGCCGCAACGATAACAAATCGATAAATTATGGTCGTAGTCTTCAATTTTTTCTATCAACCCCATTCTTTGCATGTCTTCAACAATTTTTGATCGACATTCACGAGTGGTTAAACCGGCATATTTGCCGCAGTTAGCCATCATCTTACCTTCTTCGTTGATAATTTGTTTTAAAACGATGTTATGGCGCTGAGCAATTTCGTAGTCGGTAAAATCGTGAGCGGGAGTAACTTTAATCACCCCAGTGCCAAATTTTGGATCAACCGCTTTGTCTTCAACCACGGTGACTTCAAACTCACCTAAAACTCCGGGGATCATAATTTTTTTACCAACAAACTTTTGGTAACGTTCATCACCCGGATAGACCGCCACAGCCGTGTCACCCAACTTAGTCTCTGGCCGAGAGGTGGCTAAAGTAAACGGACCGTATTTAATCCAATATAATTTTTCGGTCGTTGGTTTATATTCAACTTCATCGTCAGCCAAGGTCGACAAACATCGCGGACACCAATTAACAATTCGGCTGCCGCGATAAATCAAACCATCATTGTACATTTCAACAAAGGCGGTACTAACTGCTTTGGTTAAACCTTCATCTAAAGTGTAGCGTTCACGAGTCCAGTCACAACTCGAACCCATCTTCCTGACCTGATTTTTGATATTGGTTTGCGATTGAATGACAAAATCGTTGACTTGTTTTAAAAATTCCGCCCGACCTAAATCGTGGCGAGTTTTACCACTTTTGGCTTTGATTAATTTTTCTACTTTATTTTGGGTGGCAATCGCCGCATGATCGGTACCAGGCAACCATAAAGTTTTTTGACCGCGCATCCGCTGAAACCGAATGGTTAAATCTTGAATTGCTAGCATTACCGCATGGCCAATGTGTAAATTACCAGTTGCGTTTGGCGGCGGCATGGAAATTGAAAAACTTTTAGTTCTTTTACCCGGCAGATTATCAGGGTTAAAAAAACCAGACTCTTCCCAGGCTTTGTAGATAGAGTCTTCATAATTATTTGGCTCGTAGGCCTTCGAAAATTCTTGATCTTGCATAATTTTATTTTAGCTTAAAATGGCGTTTTAGTCAATTTTAATGATAATAATGGTAACACAACTGAAGGAGAGTCAAGACGAGTAGCAAAATATGAAGAAGCCAAGAAGGCTAACAAAAATAAACCGAGACTAGGGGGTCTGGGGGCACAACTGAGCCCCAAAATAAACCCGAATAAAAACTAATCATCGCTGAAGGGCGAATTTGTGCCCCCAGGACTTTT